>CAZCLJ010000159.1:0-10720 GCA_964499465.1 uncultured Hyphomicrobiales bacterium | reverse complement strand
GTTTAAAGAATTTATTCTGGATTCTTCACTTCGTTCAGAATGACTGTGTTAATTGGTGTCATTCCCATTTAAATGAAGCACTTCCTTTATCATAGGGGTTCGAAATGACATTATGATTTTGCACTATTAGTTAGCAGTTTGGTATGAAATTCACAAATATGGCTATAGAACTACATCTTCAATAATTCCTCGAAAGGCAGATTCATTAGTGGATAATTCTCCCAACCGGTATAATCGAAATGCCACCACTCTGTAGGATAGTGTGTAAATCCGAAATAAGACATAATATTGAACAGGAATGTGCGATTCTTAATAATTTCTGGCGATAAATCCATATAATCAGGATGAGCTTTTTCAGAAAACTCGTCAAATTCTGAAGGCATTGGAATTTCTACTCCGGTATTTAAATCAATTAAAGTCAAATCAATAGCACAACCTCTGTTGTGGCGTGAACCATATTTTGGATTCGCTACAAAATTTGTATCAGGATAGACTTCATAGAATTTTAATGTCGCAGAATAAGGACGGTAAGCATCATAAACCCTTAATCCAAGATTATGTTTTGCTAATGAGTCCAGAACTTTTTTTAATGCTATAGCTACTGGCTTACGTGCAAATGCTTTAGCACTTGTATATATTATCTCACCAGTGAAATTATTTTTTGTTGCATAGCGAATATCCAGTTTTATACTTGGAATAGCAATTTCTAAATCAATAAGTTCCATGTCGGGATTTTTACTAATTGATTCTTTGTATTTTGAAATATTATCAATTAAATCCAATCCATAAGGATTATTGCTGTTGCTACTTGTAGAACTACTGAATGAAAGAAGCAGTATGATAAATAAAGTTAGTCCCAAAGTTAAATGCTTAATTTGTATTAATTTTTTTTCCATCGCAGCATTCCAAATTCTTAATAAAATTTAATTACAATTTTAATAGCAAATTAATTATTTATAACTTCATTTCATAACAAATTTTGGAATAATTTATTATATTCCAAAGCAAAAATTTCTATAAAATATATTTGTAATAGATATAGTAGGAACTCTGAAATTATCATTCCGAGGCGAATATAAACGAAGACGCTTACTTTTGGGAAAATGAACTTTTTAGTCATCGGATGACTGCCAGTCATCCGATGACTTTTGCAAGCATATAGAATCATTATAATTATTTGTATTACATATAGTTACGTGCTAAAAAATCCGAAGTGGTTCATTAGGAGCAAAAATTTCGATAAAATATATTTGTAATAGATATAGGAACTCTGAAATTATCATTCCGAGGCGAATATAAACGAAGACGTTTACTTTTGGGAAAATGAACTTTTTAGTCATCGGATGACTGCCAGTCATCCGATGACTTTTGCAAGCATATAGAAACATTTTAATTATATGTATTACATATACTTATATGCAAAAAAGCCAAAGTGGTTCATTAGGAACGAAGTGAAAAATCTCACAGGTTAATGATAGCAAATTATTCGAATTTTAAAGATAAAGATGTCCTACATCTTGCAGATGTAGAACATCTTTATTCTTTGTAATATCTAATCAATCGCTTTTATTCTTTTATATACACTTTCTGAGTTGAAGTGTTATTGTTATTATTTAATTTAATACAATACATACCAACCGAAAGGTTATTCAAATTATAACTTATTGTGTGCTCACCACTTAAAATATTGCCACTGTAAATATTTTCAATTTTATTGCCAAGATAATCGTAAAGTTCAATTATTATGTTTGAATTATTTTTTAAAGTATTGAATTGAATATTGATTGTCTGTCCGTTGCTGATTGCATTAGGATAGATTGTAAAATTACTGCTATTTGAATTTTCAATATTTTCGTTTACAGAAGTAATAACTGGTTCGAATTCGCACAAAGTAGAGAAGTTATCAATATAAATAGAATCCGGCTGAAAACTTAAATTAAACTGATAATTTTGAGTTCTTTCATTATTAAATACCTGAATCTGAGCAACTGTGTCTGCTGGACCAAAAATATTAAATCTAAGAGGAGTAACAAATACTTCAGGAACATTTTCTACGTTTTGTGTTTGATTTAAAGTAATTTGTACATCAAAATTAGTATCATCAATTTTAGTAATAGTTGGAATTATTTCATAAACAGGATGTCCGGGGCTGTAAATCCATTGCTGGAAAAATGTATCGAATGACATAATTGCATCTGGATTATACTCTGCAAAATAAGTTTTGAACTGCTCGGTATTGAGAGACTTAAATTTATACTCGTTTAAAAGCCCTCTCAATGTAGTATAATAAGCTTCATCTCCGAGTAATTCTTTTAACATATGATAAAAGAAAGCAGATTTTTTATAAGTTAGAGCAGTATTAAACAAATCATTTAATTCTAATCCGTAAATCGCTGGTAAATTAATTCCTCCACGCCAAAGATAAACAAAACGTGCTTCATTTAAAGAATAGTAATAGCCAATATCACCATACAATTCAACATACCACAGAGCTTCTGACCAGGAAGCACCTCCTTCATTAATCCAAATATCATTCCAGGTAGAGCAGGTAATTAAATCGCCGAGCCATTGATGAGCTAATTCATGAGCAAAATCTTTGTCATTTCCTCCCCTTAACCAAACTCTGTTTACCATAGTCATAGTCTGGTGTTCCATTCCACCCATACCATAAGGTTGAACAGCAACTATGCCATATTTCACATAAGGATAAGGTATAAAATGGTTTGATAAGCATTTCATCATCTCAAGAGTATTTCTTACAGCATATCGAGCATTGTATTGAGAACCATCTGTTGCAGTGTTGTCATAATCCTTTTGCCAAAAATAATACTTTACTTCAATAGAATCTTCCGGATTATCTTCGGGTTTATACCAATCAGAAAACTCCTTGAAAATAGAAGCAGTAGCGGAAATCAGGTAAGTTGCTATTGGGGTGGAATCTTCCCATTTATATATCTTAGCATTTTTATGTTCAAGAATATCAGTTAGCAAACCATTAGCAGCAACAGTATATCCTTTTGGTACTTTTACCCTAATTGTAGCAATTGCTTTATCGTGGGGCCAGTCGTTGCATGGCATCCAATACTTAGCATCTACTGGTTCACTCATCAAATATGCTAATCTTTCCTCAACGAATACAGAATCTCCTGCCTGCCCTTGTCCAACATAATAACCTTTAGGGTACAAGTAAAATCCTAAATTGTCATTTCCAACGTATTTATAATTAATAATAACTTCAAGAGTATCCCCTTTGTTTGCTGGACTTGAGAGAGGAATTGACAAAACATTATCAAATGGCTGAACGGTGTTTATTTCTGCATCATTAATTACAATATTTTCAATTTCAAGATAGCCCGCATCTAAATCAAGGATATTGAAATTATCTTCTTCAATTAATATTTTCATTTGAATTCCGCCAGTCCAATAGCGGCTTTCACCAACAACAGCAGTATCATTTAGCATATTTTCCCAATCAAGAAGAATATTATATGTTAAAACGTCATAAGGCCTAACAACGACAGGTGCCTGCATTCTGTCGTGCTTTTTCTTCAGTTTTAATAATTCCTTGAAACCTAAATCCTTGGTTTCTCCCGGGGATTTTTCATTTTTTAAAAAATCGGGTATATCTTGTCCATTAGCCATAAAGGATAATGTGAATATTCCGATTAGTATTAGAGTTAAATATTTTTTCATATACTTTTTTTTTAAAAGTTAAACAAATACTATATTAATACAATATTATTTAAAAAAGGTTACACTATTTTTATATTCTCTTTAAAAAAATAATTTTTGTTATTCCGAGCACTCTTTCAGTAACAAACTCATATTGTTCCGGAGTTACTATACCTTCTTTAAAAGAAATTTCAATAGAAAGAAAAGCATCATTAGAAATCAAATTATATTTAATTAAATCGAATAAGACTGAATTAACTAAGTTAGAACGATAAGGAGGGTCAATGAAAATCAAATTGAATTTTAAATCTTTTTTCGATAGCAACCTTATTGCTTTTAAAGCATCAATTTTAAATATGGTAAAATCATTTTTTTTAAAATCTAAGTTGCCAGCGTTTTTCTCAATACATTCAATAGCAGTTTTATTTGAATCAATGAAAAAAGAATGTTTGGCACCACGGCTTAAAGCTTCAAATCCCATAGCTCCACTTCCAGCGAATAAATCAAGGACAATGGAATCTTCAATTTCTATATAATTATTCAGGATGTTAAAAACGGTTTCTCTGTTAGAATCAGTAGCTGGTCTGGTGCTTTGAGATATTTTTCCAATAAGTTTTCTTCCTTTTTTCTCACCGCTTATTATTCTCATAATTGAACCTTGATTTTTGTATGCTTTGGTTTAATGGAAGCACCAATGCAAGAGGGATAGATTTGGAAACTTCTTGAACAATATTCCTGATGCCTTTTGTCAAGCGATGTTTTTACCATTCTAAAAGGATTGAGTCGAATAGTTTGCATAACTATACCATTTAAAGCATTAGTCGCAATATTGAATATTTCTTTTGTTAAGCCATTTCCAAAGAAAAACGCATTATCAACGAATACAACATAGTTCTCTAAAAATTTTGAAATTTCATTATCGCAAATTGATGCGATTTTAATTGGGTCATTTATAGAAACTACATTATAGTATGCTGGCTGTCCTTCTGCTACTAAGCTAATATCAACAAAATTCTTTTGAACATCAAAGAAAGCAGCCGGCTTATCTTTTTCTTCAGGGTAATTATAAAAAAAGGAATTATGTGCATTTAACTGGCATACATCAATATTATCAATTGGAATATTATAAGGAGAAACCAAATTATTAAAGTATTCAATTAATGATTTGTGAATTATAGCTGTAAGAAGATTTTGACTACTATCATTTTTTGGTTTTAATGGAGTAACGAAAGCAGAAAATTCCTTATGCTGCAAATTTGGATATGCCTGACGGATTTCCAGACCAATTAATTGTCGCAATTCGTTTTCAGAAATATTTTTCTTACCCGGAATTTGAGTTACGAAAATTTCTTCGCTTGGTAAGGTTATTGATATTTTATTTGCTTTTGGTGCTAACTCACTTAATAATATTTCTAATTCCTGAGAAGCAAGTTGAGATTCATCTGAATCAAAATTTTCCAAGTCAATAGAATTGTCCGTTGATGCAATATCAAGCAATTCCAAACCTTCCTCTGTAAACTGAGTAAGCGTTGAATAAACCCTGTCAGTTCCAAAGTGTATAGATAAAATTTTTTCCATATTAAATGCTTTTCAATATATTTAAAATGTCGGATAACTCACTATGTATATGTTTTAATAATGCTGTATCAATAGCGTTCTTTTGGGTTAAAGCTGTTTCTTCAATATCGTTTGAAACAATAATATTTTTATTTGTTTTGCTATTTAAGAGAATAGAATTATTCTTTTTTAATTGTTTCTTTTCAATAATCTTATCAATTTTTTGTCTCGCCTCACTTATTGTAAGTTTGTCCTCTCTTATTAGCCGTTTTATACCTTTAAGTATGCTTAAATCATTTTTTGAATATGAGCGGTTGCCACCACGGTTTTTTTTGGGTTTCAATTGAGGAAACTCTTTTTCCCAGTATCTTAAAATATGCTGTTCTTCGTTAAGAATCTCACTTACTTCACTAATTGAATAATATAATTTTTCCATTTTATAATATCGTCAAATGTTTTTTACTTATATTAAAAAATAATAAATATTTGATTAATATACAACTATTTTCTTTTATCTGATAAAATATTTATGAGCAAAATGTTATAATGAATTGATTTATATATTTATTCGGTAATTACATATATCTATGAAATTCCACATACCAAGCTGCATTCAAAGATACATTCAGAACTCCTTACCCCATAACGAAAATAAAGGAGTTAGGAGATTTATCTCGTAAATAACAATTTCGCGGTTTGCAAATATTATCTTATTAGTTATTGGTCATTAGTTTGTAACTACTAATGTTGTAATTCGTTAAAAGACTTATTATATTGTGTCATTTCGAAACGAAGTGAGAAATCTCACAAGTCATTGCTACTACAGAATTTGAGATTCCTCACTTCGTTTCGGAATGACAAGAAATGTTTATTAGGTTTTCAATAAATTATTACACTAATAACAAATGACGAATAACGAATGACCTATTGGAAATACTTTTATAAAAATTTAACTTCTTATTGTAAAATATGCGAAATACCAAACTACGAGGCATCAGGAGTTCTGACATTAGCGAATAATCTAATACCGTATTAGCTTTGGACCATAACTCATTTCTGCGATAAAATGAATTTCTGCTGCAACTTAACTTCCTGTATAATTAGCAATTCTTCAAGTATGTCGGCTAATTGGCTGGCAGCATTCCTACGCTCAAAACTATTGATTAATTCTGTATTAGGAAAAACAAACTGTGTTTTTTCTTTCCAGGCAATATAGTATTTTAAAATAATATCTGCAATTTTTTCAATTTCGGTTTGATGAGCTATTTCACCTGCTTTGGTTTCATTAATTAGCTTAGCAATAGCGCTTTTCTTTGGTGCAATAGCAATGATTGGTTTTCCAACTCCAAGATATTCATACACCTTGCCCGGCACTATTTCTTCACTTTCTTTTGATTCATCAACAATGAGCAAAAGAGCATCTGAAGTCAATAAATGCTTTATGCTTTCAGCGTGAGGGCAATAGCTGATTTTTTCAATAGAATTAGTGAAAGTAGTGTTTTGAAACATTTCCTCGACTTCTGCTCCAAAACGACCAACAAAGCGAAGTTTGATTTTATGTTGATTAATAAGTTTTTTTTGCAAAAGTAATTCAACTGCTTCCAAAAAGCTTATTGGATTTCTTCTGCCATACATAGAACCAGTATAGGTAATGGTGAATTTTTCATTTCCCTTAAAATCAACTTTCGGAAAATCTGCAGAATCAAAGCCATTAGGGATATGATGGAATTTATCAAGATTTAAATCGCTGTATTTATTAAATGCATCTTTAATAATACCTTTCCATGCACATTCAACTGCATCGGCTTTTGAAAAAACAGAATGCTCGAAATTCCTGTCAATACTTGCCGGCAAAAACCATCTTTTTGGTGACGAAATAAAATTTGTCCATGGGTCACGAAAACCAGCTACCCAGGGGATACCAAATTCCTTTTGAACATAATGCCCAATTAAAGAACAGGTGTATGGAGGCGATGAACTATAAACAGCATCTATTTTCAATGCCCTGAAGAGTGATTTTAGTTCTTTTTTTGCACTGAAAAGCCAGGCAATTCTTGCATCGGGAATGAAAAAAGTAGCGCGAATAAATTCAGCAATTTTTTCTTTAAAACTGATTTTTTGGTCTTCTTTTTTTATGACATTTACATCAACAGCCGCTCCTTCAGGTTTACCAGTTAATTTTCTATATAAACGGTATGGCTCAAAAAAAGGAACGCGTATAACCTTAGTATTTCCCGGTATTTTTTTTAAAAGAGATTCATCACGCGCAGGATAATCTCCATCTTGGACAGTGAAAACGATTGGCTCCCAGCCAAACTCAGGTAAGTATTGAATATGCTTTAAAACTCTTTGTACTCCCGGCCCTCCGGAAGGGGGAAAATAATATGAAATTACAAGTAAACGTTTCATAATAAAAAAAAATCAATAAATATATCAATATACAAAAATAATAAAAAAATATTAGTAATATCTGAACTCTTAGCCAATTACAAACCTTTGTTATTACAAAACCTAAGATTATTCGCTGAGTATCTTATTAACAAAATTATTTTATTAAACATAAATACTATTATAGCAAATACTTATGTATAATGCCAAGTTGCTTTTAAAGATAAAATATGATTGTCTGTCATTCCGAAACGAAGTGAGGAATCTCAAACTCTGTGGTAGCAATGACTTGTGAGATTTCTCACTTCGTTGCCAATGACATCGAAGTTTGTCATTCTGACGGATGTCAGAATCCATCTTGGTTTTCCCTAAAGAGAATGGACAAAGAAATATTTTAGTCATTAGTCATTGGTCATTAGTTGTTAGTAAACTACGAATGACTAATAACAAATGACTAATGACCTATAAAAACTATTTTTTAAGATGGATTCTGACAACCGTCGGAATGACACTTTTACTTATGTTATCTCCATTTAAATAAAGGTCTTGCTTTATCTTGGGGTTCGAAATGACACCTTTAAATGTATCTTTGAATGCAACTTGGTATAAGTCATACGATAATAAAAAATAGTAAGTTAAAAAAAATGCCTTACATAAATTTTACGTAAGACATTTTATAATTATTAATTATTAATTATTAATTATTAATTATTAATTGTCAATTATCAATTGTCAATTATCAATTGTCAATTATCAATTAATTTAATACATTAATGAAATACCGAAAGACACCATTCTTCCGGCTTCGGGAAATCCAAACTGAGAATATCTAAACTCGTCAGTGATGTTGTTTACACGGGCAAATATTTCAGTTTGTATATTGTTAATTGGGAAAAATTGATAGCTTGCTCTAAAGTTAAAAACAGTTGAAGCATCAATTTCTTGAAAAACATCGACTTCTTCATATTGTTTTCCAGTCAAATCGGCTTCGGCTAAAAGTTTTAGACCAAAATCGAATTTGTAATTAAGATTAATAGAAGAAATAAAGTCCGGTTTATTAGATAAATGTTCATATTCTTTGCCGTTTTCCTCGCCTTTGGAACTCATATAAGTAAAGTAACCTTCAAGGTTTAAGGTACTAATCGGATTCCAGAATAAGTTTAGCTCAGCACCGATAATCTCTGCTTTAGCAAGATTATATCTAATTTTGCGGCTATCTTCAGGCGATACTTTTTTTTGAACAATTAAATCGTCATAAAAATTAGCAAATCCACTTAATTTAATGTATGCATTATCTAATTCGTAAACAACTCCGAGCTCGGCAAGAACACCTGTTTCAGGTTTCAAATCGGGATTAACCTTAAATTTCTTTAATGCACCTGAAAATTGTTCTCGCATAGTAGCAAAGCGGGTTCTGCGACTTAATTCTCCAAATACAGCAAAATCTTCGCTTGCATCATATTTTACTGACAAACAAGCACCGAAGTCAGTTGAGCTATTTCCTTCGTAATCTTTAAAAATACCTGTTTTTGGGGTTTTGTTGTAATCTAAAACTGCACCTAACGAATAGGAAAGCAAATCGTATTTCCCTTTATATTCCAAACCAGTGCTTAGTGTAATTTGTTCAAATTTGGTTTTTTCGTCATTATCAATTTGTTCATCGTGATTAGTTGAAAAAGCATTTAATACATAGCTGATTGTATGATTTTCGACTGGAGTAAAATCTAGAATAATTCTACCACCAAATGTTTTGTCTTCATCTTTTTGAGTTTCATCTAATTCAGTATATGTAAAATCTTTGAAAGATTCAATTTTTTGGTCAAAAGCATCGAACCATAAAGTTCCACGTAACTGCCAGGTCTTATTATCATCGAAAGAATGCCAGGCATTTAAGGTAGTTAAAAAACGGTTTCTATCCGGATATCGCCAGTATCGAGAACTGTTGTCAGGGACATTGTCAGTATTTGCTCCAACACCTTTTTCCTGATTTGTAAAAGAAAAAGAAAGCCCAACAGTTGTATTTTCATCAAATTTCATTTCGCCTCTTAAATAAGCATTAAGACGCTTTTGGTCAGTATTTGTTCTTAGATGTGAACCAATATTTTGATTTTTCAAATCGTCTGGTGCATCTTTTGACATTAAAAAGCCATCACTTTTCAAATATGAAACATTTGCAATATAGTTGAAATTCCCGAAACGCCCGTCATTGCATACTGAATACATTTGAGTATTAGCATCGTTTCCCTGTATTTTCAAGTTAAATCCGATGCCTTCTGAAGTTCTTTCCTGTGTGTTAATTGAAACAGCACCACCCAAGACATTTGGACCATATAAGATTGATGAGGATTGTTTGTCAATTACTACCTGTCCAATCATATCGGTTGGGACGAAAGTTAAATCCATACGATTGTCCCATGGAATATTCATTTGGACGCCATCGAAAAATAGTCCGAGCTGTCGCTCACTTGCTCCACGAATATAAAGCATTGATTCGCCACGCGAATTTGTTCTCACTTTGGTTGAAGGAATGATTTGAGTTAGTTCAGTGAAAGAAGTTGCATCAATGCGGTTAATTCTAAAATAATTTACAACGTCCATTTTGCTTGGACTTAATTTTTCCAATTTAGAATCAGTAATAACAACTTCACCGATTTTATAGACTCTTACGCTGTCTTCTTTACCGGGTATTGCTTCTGTTCCTTTTAGAATTACAGAATTTGATGCAATCCAAATAAATAGCAATAAAATAAAAATAATTTTAGTTTTCATTTTTTTAATATAAAGTTAATAAATAAGTTTTTTTTATAATGTGCAATTTTATACCAAACCGCTAACTAATAGTGCAAAATCATAATGTCATTTCGAACCCCCTTGATAAAGCAAGTGCTTCATTTAAATGGATATGACATTAATTTACCCTGTCATTCTGAAGCGCAGCGAAGAATCTCGAACACTGTGGAAGCAATGACTTGTGAGATTCTTTACTTCGCTTATCAATGACATCTTTTTTCCAAAACCAATGAAACACAGAACAGCACTGAGAAATCACCCCTACCCCCCTTTTTCAAAGGGGGGAATTACTAAGATAATTCTTCTCCCCCCT
>CAZCLJ010000158.1:0-10722 GCA_964499465.1 uncultured Hyphomicrobiales bacterium | reverse complement strand
TGTTGGTATATATAGAAATATGTTTGTATTTAGTAATATTAAAGGGTAACGTCAGGGGGTAGGGGGGATTTCTTTCAATTCTATTTTCATAATACCTTATAAATATATGTCATTTCCATTTAAATAAAGCACTTGCTTTATAATGGGGTTACCAATGACATCGCTAATTCTTACAAACAAAACTTTACAAAAGTTAAAATTCAGAACTCAGAACTCCAGATGCCTCGTAGTTTGCTATTTCGCAGTCTTGTCATTCTGAACGAAGTGAAGAATCTCAAAGTCTGTGGTAGCAATGACTTGTGAGATTCTTCACTTCGTTCAGAATGACAACTTTTCAGGGTAATTTGCGAAATTATTTTTTACGAGGCAACCTTTCTAACTCCTTTATTTTCGTTATGGGGGCTGGAGTTCTGAAACTATCTAAACTATCTAAACTATCTAAACTATCTAAACTATCTAATCTTTCTAAACTATCAAAACTATCAAAACTATCAAAACTATCAAAACTATCTAATCTTTCTAAACTATCTAAACTATCTAAACCTTCTAATCTTTCTAAACTTTATGTCATCTCAATTATAATGAGGTATTTGCTTTATCTGGGGGGGCGAAATGACAAGACTGCGAAATGACAAGCTACGAGGCATCCTGAGTTCTTAAATTTGTTTGTAGCTTTTAGCTACGTTATTTCATCTCCCTTGAAATAAAGGTTTTCTTTTTGGGGTTCAGATGACTAAATAAAATATAAAAGCAACTTAGTGTAAAAGATTAGGGAAGATATGGAGTTTTGATTCTTAAATAAGAAAAATAAAATGTAAATGCTATACTATAAACTTTTTGATAGTATTTGATAGTATAGCAGGCAAGTATCTTAGCCCCCTCAAAAGAGGGGAATAAGTAAGTTGAGTAATAAATTAATGAGTATTATCATATTCATTTTCGTTGCTGAACTTCACAACATCTCTTGAACTAAGGCGTTTTCCGCCAATAAATCTTTTATTGTAAAAAGTACTTTCGAGTGAAGAAACAGTTACTCCATATCTTGAACTCGAATGGGCAAACAAATTGTCACCAAGATAGATTCCAACGTGTGAAGCAAAGGAACGGGAATAAGTATGGAAGAATACTAAATCACCAAATTCTAATTCACTTTTTTTCACTTTCATTCCGACAGTATGTTGCTCTCTTGCAGTTCTTGGGAGAGAAATCTGAGCAGAATTATTAAATATAGTCTGAACAAAGGCAGAGCAGTCAATACCACGAACATTTGAGCCGCCAAAATGATATGGAGTGCCGAGCCAATCCATAATCGCGTCCATTATGTCTTTTTTCTTGATTCCACCAACAGTATAGGCATTAATATCTTCATCTTCAACGTAGCTTAACCATAAGACCTTAAAACTTTCTATATCAACTTCAACGTCATCTTCAAGTTCGAGTTCGGCTATATCTTCTCCTTGTTCATAAAAGTTTTCTTCAGTAGTAATATTATTCTCATTCAATTGTTGGTTTACAGCAATGCTGTCAGTGTTTGGGTTTAAACCAGCTAAAGCACTTATTTCAACAGAATTGTTCCTTATTAATTCAGTTGCGTCGTTACGGGTTTTTTCAGGGTTATAAGAGCGTTTTCTTCGAGATGTTCTTTTCTTTTTTTTCTTTTTGGAAGTGGTTTTCTTTTTAACAGATACAGTTGATTTTTTTGCTTTTGATTGGGATTCAATTGGAGTTATTGCTATTAGTCCGGGAATGACTAATAAAAGTACTAATATTTTATAAAATCTTGTAAATCTATTTCGCATTTTTTCTCCAGTTATACTTACTTAAATCAATTAATTTAAATTAATTTTAAAAAATTCATTTTTAATTTTTTACAAGAAACAAAAGAATAATTACATATAAAAGCACTTTTTTCAAATTAATATTTTTTAATTTTTTATTAATTTTTTTTTCAAATTGAATAAAATGTAATAATTTTGTGAATTCTTTAAATTATAGCTATTGTTGAAAATATTAAACACTTTTTTATTTTTAGCAATATTAAATAATATTTAAATTGATTTTAAGATTAATGATTTAATTTACAATAAAATAATAATTATATAATGATAAACATTTCTATAGTTCAATTCTGTCCTAAATTATTTGAAAAAAACTCAAATATTTCAAAAATGGAACAGATAATAGGAAAAGATAGTTCTGATTTAATAATTTTTCCAGAACTTTCAACATCAGGATATTTCTTTTTAAACAGGGAGGAAGTAGAAGAAAATTCTGATGAATTTGATGGAATCACTATTAAGCACTTTCAGGAATTAGCTACTAAACTAAATAAAATAATTGTCTTTGGATTTGCTGAAAAGTTCAGGACAGAACTATTTAACTCTGCTGCTATTTTATTCCCGGAAGAAAAGTATTCTGCCTGTTACAGAAAAACTCATCTGTTCTATAAAGAGCGATTTTGTTTTGACGAAGGCAATACTGGTTTCTTTGTTATTGATTATAAGCCATTCGATTTGAAGCTTGGAACAATGATTTGCTATGACTGGCGTTTTCCTGAAGCAGCCCGCACTCTTGGAATGAAAGGTGCAGACCTCATTGTTTGTCCTTCAAATCTCGTTACTAAGATTTGGCATTCTGTTATGCCAGCCCGTTCTGTTGAAAATAAGGTTTACCTTGCTGTTTCAAACAGATATGGAAATGAAGAAAGAAATGGAGAGAATCTGCAGTTTAACGGAACTTCAGCGTTTTGGGATTTTAATGGTTCAATTTTGAAAGCAGCTCAAAAGGAAGGTGATGAAATCCTAAAATGCACTATTAATCCAGAATTAACAAGGAATAAAATGTTTAATGAGTATAATGATATTTTTAAGGATAGAAGACCAGAGTTTTATGCTTAAATGTAGTTAAAATTTTGGGGACTTTGCTTAATAAATTTTATTTGGAAATGGAGATTTTTTCTTTTTTTCCTGCAAGAGATTATCTGATTATTTTTCGTTCGTTTTGTAGGGACGTAATGCATTGCGTCTCTACATTTATATTCGTTTTCTTTTAGAGACACAGAATGCTGCGTCTCTACTGGTTCATTCTTCTCGTCAGATGTGCCACACTTTCAAAGTGTGGCACATCTTCAGAACTCATGATGCCTCGTAGCTTCTTATTTCGCATATTTTATAATAAGAAGTAATATTTTTATATGAGTATTTTTAATAGGTCATTAGTTATTCGTCATTAGTAAAAGAAATAATACCAATGACTTATAGCCGACAGCTAACAGCTTATAGCCGACAGCCGACAGCTAACAACTTATAGCCGACAGCTAACAGCCGATAGCCGAAAACCATAAACCATAAACCGAAAACCATTAACAATATTACAGTTCTACCACCGTAACCCCATCGCCACCTTCGAGTAAATCGCCGTTGCGGAATGATTTAACAGATGGGTGGTGATATAAAAACTCCTGTATTGCTTTGCGCAGGGCGCCTGTACCTTTTCCGTGTATAATAGTGATTTGGTCAGCATTACCCATAACAGCTTGTGAAAGGAAATCGTCCACTTCACGAATAGATTCTTCAGCACGCTTGCCGCGTAAATCAATACGGGTGCTTGCATCGAAGCGAATATAATCAGCAGCACTTGTTTTCTTAGTTTTTGGCAAATCAGTTTTATGCAACTGGCTTAGCTCCACTTTGAATTTCACTTCGTTGAACTCGACAATAGCAGTATTGTTTTTTTCGTTAATAGAAATGATTATGCCGACTTCAGAGGAATCCTCCATAGTAACCGCATTTCCGGGGAAAAGCACTTCCTTGCTGTCTTCTTTGGTTGGCTCTAACTTTTTAACTTGCTCAACGATTTTTTCCTTTTTTGCAAAGAAATCCTTTTTAATTTCAACAATTGGTTTTTGTGCTTCCTTGATTTCCTTAATGGTATTTTCAATTAAAGCATTAGCATTTTGCAGAATGTCAGCAGCTTCTTCCTTTGCATTACGTATATAAACCGATTTTTTCTCTTTAATTTCCTTTAACTTCGCTTCATAATCTTCTTTTAATTTTTCTGCTTTAAGTTTGTATTGCTCAGCGATTTGTATGTTTTCTTCTGCTTTGTTGCGGTATTCCTGTAAAATTGAAATGCTTTCTTCAAGTTGAGTTTGCTTTTCACCAATATATTTTTTTGCACGCTCCAAAACTAACTTGGAAAGTCCAAGATTTTCAGCCAGAACAAAGGCATAGCTGTTTCCGGGAATTCCCTGCAAGAATTTATAAGTTGGTTTTAGCTGCGTTTGATTAAATTCAAGCGAGCAATTTTCTATTTCCGTTTTGTTTAGTGAATATGCCTTAAGCGAAGACTGGTGAGTGGTTGCAACAAAAAAAAGTTTTATTTCTAAAAAAGTATCCAACACGCCGGCTGCAAGGGCGCCACCTTCCTGCGGGTCAGTTCCGGAACCGATTTCGTCAATAAGAACGAGCGAAGAAGATGTGCAGTTGTCAACGATTTGCTTCAGTTCTTTTATTTGTGAACTGAATGTGCTTAAATCATTTTCAATTGATTGATGGTCGCCGATAGATGAAAAAATATCACGGTAATTTGTTTTGCAGTAACCAAGCGGAAAAAAACCGGCAAGAGCGAGGGCAATATTTATTCCAATGCTTTTTAGGGCAACGGTTTTTCCACCTGCATTAGGACCGGAAATCAAATGACCGCGTTTTTCTGAATTGAAATCAATTGTAAGCGGAATAACGTTTTTCATTCCTTTTGATTGAATAAGCAAGGGATGGCGTATGTTTTGCAAAACAATTTCATTTTCTTCAGAAATGATTGGTTTTATGCAGTTATATTCGTTTGCATACCTTGCTTTTGCTATAACTGAATCCAAATGAGCGATAATCGTAACTGAATAAATAAATCCGCTTACCTCCTGACGCAGTTCAGACGTGAGATTAGAAAGAATTTTGAAAATTTCTCTTGTTTCTTCATTTCTTAATAGTGAAACCTCATTGTTAAGTTCAAAAATCTCCATTGGCTCTAAGAAAACAGTTGCACCGGTTTGCGAAACTCCGTGGATAATACCGGGAATGTGGCGCTTATGCTCCACTTTCACTGGAATAACGAAGCGTTCATCTCTTATAGTAGCGAAATCCTCCTGAAGCATATCTTCTTCAGAAATCTTTTTTAGTATTTTTTGCAGACGGCTACGCAGAAAAGCGGACTTACTGCTGATTTCTCTGCGTATGCGGGAAAGTTCCTTTGATGCATTGTCTTTTACTTCGCCAGTTTCATCAATAGCATCGCCAATGTGTTTTTCAAGCAAAATGTTTTCACTCAATTGAAAAATCTCATCGTAAAGATTTGGATATTTTTCTGTGCGGGTATTGAAATATCCTTTGAGCAGGCGGCAAAGCCGTATGAAATCTTTAACAGTTAGCAGTTCTGTTGTGCTTAAAACGGAATTTTCAATTTGTGCCTTATAAAGTTTAGAACGAACATCAGAAAGCCCTTCAATAGGCAACTCGTCATCGTATAGCAGCAGTTGAGTGGTTTCTTCAACCAAATTATGCTCGCGCTGAAGTTGAAATATGTTGTCAGTTGGTTCGGCGGATAAAATAATTTCCTTGCCTAAATCTGAATTTGCTTTCTTTGCAATAATTTCCAAAACCTGATAGTATTCAAGTTCTTTTAATGTTTCACGTTGCAGTGCTTTTTCTTCAATTATTTCCATATTTTTTGTAAATTATTCATAAATCTAAGCAAAATTAATAAAAAATCTTTAAATATATGCTTTAGTATTGGAATAATGAAGAAAATACAGTAAATTAGAGTTCAGAATTTTTGGAAAGGGGAATCTTTTAATATTATAATTTTCTTAATGCTTATTTTATTACACAGAATTTTTAAATTTTGAAGTATATTATATTGAATTTAAAAATAATATATTATCTTTCTTCGTCATTCAAATACAAAATTATAAGGATTACAATATGCCAGTTATTCAAATTGATACAGAAACCCTACGTTCCATTGTCAAAGAATCAGTAATTGAGGCAATGAAAACAGAGCGACTTAAACTTTATGAAGCAAATATACCCGAAGCTAATAACGAAGAGATGCTTGATATAATAAGCGTTTATGGTGAAAGACCAGAACAAAAAGAATATATTGATATGACTTCTTGGTTTGAAAATGAAAATTGAGTTAAGTGAAACAATAAAAATCTATGAAATAGATAATAGAGGTAGTATTTACTAATTCGTTTTTTCCCTTTCTTCTCGAAAAAAAGGAATGAAATTTTTGTTATAAAACAAATACTGCATCAGTTTAACTTGTTTTAATCTTAAATTTCAATTGAGCAATGTAAGTTAATAAATTTTCTTATAATATTTTGTGAAAATGCAGTAAATTAGAGTTCAGAATTTTGGAAAGGGGAAAAATATGGAAAACGAGATAAATCAAATTATTGAAACAATCAAAAAGCACATAAATCCAAAAGTAGTTATTTTATTTGGTTCAAGGGCTTTAGGAATAAGTACGAATGAAAGTGATTTTGATGTATGTGTTTTAATTAATCAAAAAGATGAATTACGGCAAACTACACAAATGCTATATAAATCATTTATTAATTTTAATTATCCGATTGACATAATTGTTGAAGATTACGAAGCTTTTCAAACCAAAAAATCTATGAAAAATACAATATATCATAGTATTAATAAAGGTGTCGTTATTTATGAGTCAAAATAATTCTTCCAAACATTAGTTCCCAACGTTTCACAAAAAAGAAAATATCTTATGTTTAATGACCCAATAATAAAAAAAGTAAGAAAAAACAGAGAAAAACTTTTTGCTGAATTTGATTATGATATTCATAAATTCTCAATGTATATCTATGAAAAACAAAAACTTCGTAAAGATAAACTAATTACCAAACCTTTTATTAATAAAGAAAAAATATGTAATAAGACAATTTTTATTAATAATTGAAATATCATTCAGCCCATTTCTCTTTCTTTCCTGTTGCTTGAAAATACAAGGATTCTGGTGATATATCCAAGCCATTTTTCCATACAATCGTTCCCAACACTTCATTAATAGAAAAATCTCGAAAAAAATCAATATTATTCAGCATTTTAAAAATACCCGGCTTTTTGCAATAATGTGATAAATCAATTTCTGCTTCAATGCCATCTGAAAAAACAAAATGCACCTTATAGTTTTCAATATATCTTGCTTTGTTAATGCTTATCATAATTATATGAATTGTAATTAAAAACTAAACATAATAGCAATATAGTTAGAACCTAATACTGTTTATTTTTTTCCAAAATTAATAAATTTTCTTATAATATTTTGTGAAAATGAAGTAAATTAGTTAAGATTATTATTGTGAATAAGATGAAACAACAAAAACAAGATATTGAATATAAAATAAAAAATCTATTTTGGGATTTATCTTCAGAAGAAAGAGAAATAGAAGCAAAAAATATTATTCAAAATCCATTCTTTATTTCTCAGAATAAAGCATTAAAAATTAGAGTACTTACTGGATTGAACTGGTTCGATTTAACCAAATTATTTACTTTAAGTGAAATTTATCAATTATTATCTGATGATGTTTTAAATTCATTATTTCCAAAATCTTTAAGGAATTATTACAGCGATGCAAAGCGATTACTATCAAAATATATTATATCCTCTTCAAGATAAGTTTTTAAAATTAATAGATGTAAAGGATATAGAATTTTATCTGACAGGCGGAACTGCATTAAGTTGAGCATATTTAATACCAAACCGCTAACAATAATTGTAATATAATCTGTCATTCTGAAACGAAGTGAGGAATCTCAAAGTCTGTGTTAGCAATGACTTGTGAGATTTCTCACTTCGTTTACCAATGACATCTTTACTTTTACTCTGCAAAACTTCTTAAATCAGATGTCCTACATCTGCAAGATGTAGGACATCTTTATCTTATGTCATCTCCATTTAAATAAAGGTCTTACTTTATCAGGGGGTTCGAAATGACATTAAGATTTTGCACTATTAGTTAGCGATTTGGTATAAGTCATTCGTCATTCGTTATTCGTTATTAGTAGTTACAAACTCAGAACTCCAGCCCCCATAGCGAAAATAAAGGAGTTAGGAGATTTGCCTCGTAAAGAATAATTTCGCAGTTAGCAAATATCATTCTCTTAGTTATTAGTCATTAGTCATTGGTTCGTAACTACTAATAACTAATGACGAGTAACGAATGACTTATTGGAAATATTTACAATCAAATTTAATTTCTTTTTGTAAAATATGCGAAATAGCAAACTACGTGGCATCAAAAGTTCTGAAATTATGGAGTTATACTAATTATTAGAATAACTCCATAATTTATTTGGGAGTTATGTGTTTGCTTTTTGTTGATGTTATTTTTTTAATTTCGTAACTATATTTATTGCGAAATATTAAGCTACGAGGAGTTATGAATATAAAAATCTAAACCATCTAAACTTTTTTCTTTATTCCTGATAGAACAGAGTAAATGGAGTAACTGCATAAATCCAATAACCTTCGTTGGGCAACATATCACCAATAGTATTGATTCCAAATTCAGGATGATAGATACCACCAAGCTTGTTTTTAGCAAAGACTATATAGTTATTAATATTAGCAAATACCTGAGAAGCATTCATTGGAGTAGTTCTGTAATATGGTATTAAATTCCAGCCAATTTCCAATGACAATGGTGTTTCTGATGGAATAATCCTAATGCCAGATACTGACAAATTGCAAGATGCATTGGTATATACAAAATAAGCTTCATTTATATTCCAGTTGCCTATTTGGTTTATTCCAAATTGAGGCGAAAAAACATCACCAGCAGCATTTTTTACGACAACTACATTATTCATTCCAGCAAAAATATTTTCCATTGCTGGATTGTTCGGTATAACATTCAAAGATACAATATTCCAGCCGGAAGTAAGAAGGATATTCATTGTTTGCAAATTGCTTATTGTTCTAAAACTGAATTTTTTTGAATACCAGCTTGTTCCGTTATTATCATTAAATGCCTTAATTCGCCAGTAATAAATCTGGTTTTCTTCCAATTGTTCTTCGTTTGTTAAAGTATATGAATTGGTTGGAATATTTTCAATAGTTCTGTAAACAGTTCTGAAGAATTTATCAGTAGAAATTTCAAGTTTGTAGTTAGTGGCATTAGCAACCTGTTCCCAGGAAAATGAAGGCAATAAATTAATATTAATCGACTTATGAGCAGGAGCGATTAATTGAGGTCTTTCTAACTGAGGTAAAGAATAAGGAATCGCCATACCCAAAGCTGAAGCGCCACCCTGGAGAACACCGATTAATGTTGCGGCACCGGTTTCGGTATCTATTGCCCACCATCTTCTTTGATTTTCTGTCGGCTGGTCCATATCTCTAATATATGCAAATAATATATCATTTTCGCGGTCGAACTCCATTTCATTTGCATTATTTGAAGAAAAGCCAACACTACCAATAAAAGTAGATTCAGCAGTCTGTTTATTAATTTTAAAAAATTTGTCATAGTAAATACTGAATCCGTATAAATCACCTGCGGCATCACAAGCCAAACTTAGAATAAATCGCTGATTTGTGCTTCCTATTAGTGTAGTTGCCCCAGTTGTTAAATCAACTGTATAAAGATTAGAAATGTAGTCACTCGGTTGGGCATCAAGCATATACATTGTATTTGTGGTAATATCATAAGACAAGCCGGTTCCGTTTATTACTCCAGTATTACCAATTAAAGTTGAATTTCCTGTAATTGGGTCAATACTATATAAATTGCAGGTAGTAGAGCTTTGGAAATCGATTCCATACCAAATACCATTTGCCCATGTACCGCCAACCAGATAGCTTTCTGCAAGGGTGTTTGGTATAGCAGTTATAACTTCTGGATTCCATCTGTCGAAAGATACGAATCCAGCAGGTAAAGTTGGTAGAGGGACCATATTTTGAGCATAAACTGTTTGAGCTTTTGCTTCAAAATGTATATTGCAAGCTAACACAATAATTAGCATACAAAAAGAAATTGTTGATAATTTTTTCATTATTCACACCAAAAAAATATAAAATCACTATTTATCTAAATTTATCTTTATATTTAAAAATTATTGTAATTTATTTATTAACGAATTGGAATGTAATTAATTTCAGTCGGGTATAGGATATTTGTTAAAAATATAAAGATATAACAATTTATAGTACTACTTACACTTCGTAGTTTGTTATTTCGCATGCTTGTCATTCTGAAACGAAGTGAAGAATCTCACAAGTCATTGCTACTACAGAATTTGAGATTCTTCACTTCGTTGCCAATGACATCGTTGCTTTTACTCTGCAAAACTTCTTGAACCAGATGTCCTACATCTTGCAGATGTAGGACATCTTTATCTTATGTCATCTCCATTTAAATAAAGCACTTGCTTTATCTGGGGGTTACTAATGACATATTTTAGTAATAATTTGTGCAATTATTAATTACGAGATAAATCTTCTAACTTCTTTATTTCCGTTATGGAGTCTGGAGTTTTGAAATTTTATTCCAAACATATTAATATTATTTATAAGTAAATAATTTATAATTGAAGAATTTCTGTTTTATGAGAATGTCAACAATCGGCTATCTGCTGTCAATAACTAGTGTAACAATTCTTTGAAAAGCTGGTAATAATTTCTTGTCATTTCGAAACG
>CAZCLJ010000157.1:0-10761 GCA_964499465.1 uncultured Hyphomicrobiales bacterium | reverse complement strand
TCGTTTATATTCGCCTCAGAATGACATACTTTTTGCTATAATTTGCGCAATTGTTCTTTACGAAGCAAATCTCCTAACTCCTTTATTCTCGCTATGGGTTCAGGAGTTCTGAAGTTAAAAATCTAAACTATCTCAACTTTCTAATCTTTCTAAACCTTATGTAATCACCAATTAAATGAAGTTTTTACTTCATTTTGGCGTGGGGCGGAATGACAAGATTGCGAAATAACAAACTACGAGACATAAGGAGTTCTGAATTTTAATCTGTAAAATCCAAAAAATGTTTTAATTTTGTCTTTGAAATATTGTCGTTTGAAAAAGAAGTTTTATGAAAGAAATATCTACGGACGAAGAGTTTAAACAAATTGACTTTAAATTACTTAAGCGATTAATTATATATTTAAAACCATATACATTGCAGACATATTTTGCTATATTTTTAACAATCCTTGCATCTGCACTTTTCCCGTTGCGTCCTTATTTAATCAAAATAGCAATAGACGATTATATATCTATTGCAGATTGGAATGGTCTTTTAAACATAATTCTTCTTATTTTTTCAGTATTAATAATTAATGGAGCATTGCAATTTGCTCAAACCTATCTTATGCAATGGGTTGGGCAAAACGTCCTGTTAAGTATTCGGCAAAATCTTTTCACTCATATTCAAAATTTATCACTTAAATTTTTTGATAAAAATCCCGTTGGCAGATTAGTAACCCGCGTTACAAATGATGTTGAAGTGCTGAATGAACTTTTTTCCAGCGGAGTCGTGATGATTATTGCGGATTTACTGCTAATCGGCTGGATAATCGCCTATATGTTCTTTATTAACGTTGAACTTTCTTTGCTAACTCTTACTATTTTGCCTGTATTAATTATCGCTACTTATGTTTTTAAAACGAAAGTGCGTGTAGTTTTTCGGGACATAAGAAAAACGGTAGCACAGCTCAATTCTAATTTTAATGAATTTATTACTGGTATTTCAACTGTTAAGCAATTCACTCAGGAAGAAGAGCAGTTCAAAAAGTTCGATGAAACAAATATTATTCACAGAAACTTATGGGTTAAATCCGTCTTTTATTATGCCGTTTTTTTCCCTATAATAGAAATGCTCAGCACAATTGTCCTTGGAATTATCATTTGGTATGCTGCCGAAAATATTCTTTCCGGCTTTATGACCATAGGAATTTTGATTGCTTTCCTTCAATATGCAGAAATGTTTTTCAGACCAATACGCGATTTGACAGAAAAATTTACTACGCTCCAAAGTGCTATGGCAAGCTCAGAGAGAATTTTCGGTTTGCTGGATACTGAAGATAATATTCCTGAAAAAGAAAATGCTAAAGAATTTAATGAATTTAAAGATAAAATTGAGTTTAGAAATATTAATTTTAGTTATGTTCAGGAAAAAAAGGTTTTAGAAAACATTTCTTTTGATGTGAAAAAAGGTGAGAAACTTGCCATAGTTGGAGCAACTGGTTCAGGAAAAACCACTATTATTAATTTGTTAAGTAGATTTTATGATTATGATGACGGGCAAATACTTATTGATGGAATCAATCTTAAAGATTTTAAAATAAGCAGTTTAAGAGAGAAAATCGCCATAATCCAGCAAGATGTATTTTTATTTTCGAGAACAATATACGAAAATATATTTTTAAAAGATGTTCCAAAGGACATTGAATCAGCAAAAGAAGAAATAAACAAATATGGAATTGGTTGCATACTTGACAGCTTCAGCGATATTTTCCAGACAAAACTTGCAGAACGCGGCGCTACTTTATCGGCAGGGCAAAGGCAACTAATTTCAATTTGTAGAGCACTCGTTGCAAATCCGGAAATTTTAATTTTAGATGAAGCAACTTCAAATATTGATTCAAAAACTGAACAAATAATAGAAACACTTTTAAATGAACTATTAGCTGGAAGAACCGCTATTATCATAGCTCATCGGCTTTCTACAATAAAAAATGCCGATAGAATTTTAGTTCTCCATCACGGAAAAGTAAATGATATTGGCACACACGAAGAGCTTTTGCAAAAAGGTGGACTATACGCAAAACTCTATCGTTTGCAAATGTTTAAGGAAAAGAAGTAGAAATTTTTTATACAATTAGGACTTGTGGTCGTTGCGGGATTTGAACCTGCGACCTTTCGCGTGTGAGGCGAACGCTCTAGACCAGCTGAGCTAAACGACCATATACAAAATTACTACATTATTTCCATCTTTCAAAGAACTTTATTAAGGCATTGCCTGTTAAAGATTCTTTTACTTTCATAACATCTTCAGGTGTTCCGGTAGCCACTACACGTCCACCTTTGTCGCCTGCCCCCGGACCCAAATCAATTATCCAGTCTGACGATGCGATGACGTGCAAATTATGCTCAATAATTATAACCGAATTTCCATTTTCAATTAATTTATGGAAGCAATTCAATAGTTTTGAAATATCGTCTAAATGCAAACCGGTTGTTGGTTCATCAAAAATAAAAAGAATACTTGAGTTTTTTGATAGCTCTAATTGATTAGCAAGTTTAATCCTTTGGGCTTCGCCACCTGAAAGCATAGAACTGGACTGTCCCAAACGCAAGTAATCCAATCCAACATCTCTAAGCACTTCTAAGCGGCGGGTAATTTTTTTCTCTCCTTCAAAAAAATCAATTGCCTCGTTAATTGTCATATTTAGAACATCAACGATTGATTTTTCTTTAAAAAGAATACCTCTTGCTTCCTTTTTATAGCGTGTGCCATGACAAACCTCACATTCCAACCTTACGTCAGAAAGGAATTGCATATCAATCACCTGAGTCCCTTCACCTTCGCAAGCTTCACACCTTCCGCCGGGAATATTGAAAGAAAAATACGAAGAAGAAAGTCCGAGTTGTTTTGCCTGCTGAGTATTTGCAAACAGGTCGCGGATATAATCAAAAACGCCTGTATAGGTAGCAGGAGTTGAGCGAGAGGACTTTCCAATAGAGCTTTGGTCTATCATCTCAACTTTGCTAATGTAGTGATAACCATTTAGCTTATCAAAATTTTTCACATAATCTTCGTAACCGCTGTGCATTTTCGTTAATCCATTAAAAAGCACTTCATTAATCAAGGTGCTTTTTCCTGAACCCGATACTCCTGTTACTGAAACTACGCAGCCAAGTGGAAATTCAACTGTTTCGATTTGAAGATTATTTGCTTTCGGATTCTTCAAAACAATTTTCTTTCCATCACCGGTCAAACGTTTATCAGGAATTGGAATTTTCTTTTTTCCAGAAAGATATTGTCCGGTAACAGAATTTTTTTCTTTAAAAATACCTTTAACATCACCGGAATACACAATTTCGCCACCTTTTTCGCCAGCACCAGGTCCCATATCAATTAAAAATTCAGCATTTTCGATTATTTCAGGGTCGTGTTCCACCACAATTACAGTATTGCCAATATTTTTTAATTTATTCAAAATATTGAGCATTCTTTGTGTATCAACTGAGTGCATTCCAATGCTGGGTTCGTCAAGAATATAAACAGTTCCGACTAAGGAGGCGCCAAGAGCAGATGAAAGGTTTATGCGCTGGGCTTCTCCGCCGGAGAGAGTTTGCGTCATTCTGTCCAAAGTCAAATATTCCAATCCAATATCTAAAAGAAGTTGTATTCTCCATTTGATTTCTTTAACAACCTGACCTACTATATCAATTTGATGTTCGTTTAAATTCAAATTATTGAAAAATAGAGCTAATTCGTTTAGAGGTAAATAAATTAAATCGGGAATGGATTTTCCACTTACAAATACTCTTCGTGCAGAAGTTCTTAAGCGTGAGCCGCCGCAAGCCCTGCATTTAGTATATCCACGATAGCGGTTTATCATTAAACGGTTTTGAATTTTGTAGCTTGCTTGCTCTAATTGCTTGAAAAAATCATTAATTCCATCAAAGGAGCCGCTTCCATCCCACAAGAAATCCATTTGCTCCTGAGTAAACTGATTTATTGGCTTATCTACAGGAATGTGTTTTTTTGTTGCTTCACTTAAAAGTTTATTTTGATACTTGACATAAGCTGGAGTCCGGAATGGATGAACTGCACCATTTAATAAAGTTAAACTTGTATTTGGAAAAACTAATTCTTCATCAATTCCCATTGTTCTACCGAAACCCTGGCATTGAGGGCAGGCGCCATACGGATTATTAAAAGAAAATAGTCGTGGGTCTGGCTCCTGATAGACTATTTCGCAATAAGGACATTCGTAAAAACTACTAAAGCTAAAAATATGATTTTGATTAATATTATAAATATAAATTCTACCTTCGCCAACTTTGAATGCCTGCTCAACAGAATCACTTAAGCGGGTGCGGGCTTCTTCTTCTTCACTGATTGCCAATCTATCAACCAAAACATAAATTGAATCGAATTCTTCTCTTGGAATAAAACTAATTGCTTCAAAATCAAGTATTTCATTGTTTATTGAATGATAAAATCTAAAAAAACCTAATTTTTTCAATCGTTCTAATTCTTCCTGAAAATCAAGCACTTTTGTAGAAATAGAAAATAGAATATATATTTTTTCGTTTATATGGTGTTCGATGAGATGTTTTGTAACAGAACTTGGTGATGATTTTTCAATAGTTCTGCCACATTTGCAAATAGTGGTTCCGATTTTACCGTATAGCAAACGAATATAGTCATAAATTTCAGTAGTGGTTCCAACAGTAGAGCGTGGATTTCTTGAAAATGTTTTTTGTTCAATAGCAACTGCTGGAGGAAGTCCTTTGATTACTTCAACATCTGGTTTGTTCTGACGTTCTAAAAATTGCCGGACATAAGCAGAAAGAGATTCCACAAACCTGCGATAGCCCTCAGCATAAATAGTATCGAAAGCAAGTGTTGATTTTCCTGAGCCGCTTACTCCGGTTATTACTGTTAATGTATTATGTGGTATTTCAATGTCAATGCTTTTTAAATTATTTTCTTTTGCTTTTTTTATTATGATTTTTTTTTCGTTCATTATTTGATAAATTTTAGTAATATGTAAAAAATAAAAATGTAAATATAGTGAATTATTAGCATTTTTTTACGATTTTTCGTATGTAACATTTTTTGATTATAAACGTTAAAATAGATAAAGAAGGAGATATACAATGAAAAAATTAATTTTAATAGGAATTCTAACAAGCATAGCAATAATTTTAAATAGCTGTGCTTCTAATACTGGTTCAAGACAGGATTACTTCGGCTATAGCAAGCCAAAAGAAGTAGCAAAAACAGAAGTACTTGAAGAAAGCAATTCTGAACAAACCCAGCAAAATGTTCAACAGGAACAAGTTTTGCAAGATACCGGAAAGACAAATACTGTTCAAAATGAAGAACAGGATTATACTAACTATTATATTGCTCAGGAAACTCGTTATGTTCCTGTTTATGTTCCCTGGTGGGAAATATACTATGACGGTTTCTACTATCCTCACTCGAGGGTATTTGTAGTTGAATATTATGATAACTGGAGATGGCGCTGGCATCCTGTATATTATTCATACTGGTATGATTACCCATTCTACAGCTCTTACTGGTCGCCATATAGCTTCGATTATTATCATTATCATCATCATAACTGGTGGCACGACCATCACAGATATGTCATTGTGCCAGACCATTATGATTCAAAACCAAAAAAAGAAGAATCTTACCGAGATTTCGGACCAAGTCGAGGAAATTATACTAATGTAAGAGATGAATCTAATGGTGGAAGAGGTGTTGCTACTACTGGATTTCGCACTGTAACTAATGATAGAGGGGTTACTGCTCCAAACATTCCTAATACACCTACAACAAACACTGGATCAATCAGAGGTTCATCACGTTCTACACTTAATGAAGCAAGTAATACCAATCCAGCAACTAACGAAAGAACAAATAGTATTCCGAATGTAGGGAGGAGCATTAATCCCAATACTTCTACTTCTATCACTCCTACTGGCAGTTCTAATGAAGGAACTTCAACAAAACGAACTTCAAGGGAAGTCAATACATCAAATCCTTCAAATGAAAGACAGAGCAGCAAAGAAAACTCCGGAAGCAGCTATATTCCAAGAACTTCTTCTTCTTTAACTCCGGAGAATACTTCGGGTAGTTCTAATGAGGGGACAGCAACAAAACGCACTGTCAAAGAAGTGAACACATCAAATCCTTCACAAAACGAAAGACCGAGCAGCAAAGAAAACTCCGGAAGCAGCTATACTCCTAAAGAGAAATCCAATAGCTCGCCATCTTCAAGTCCGTCAAAAGGAAGTTCAAATGAAGGTTCTTCACGCCCTTCAGAACGTTCAGGCAGCTATTCCGCTCCTTCTTCAAGTGGTGGCTCAAGTAGTGGTAGTAGTTCAAGAGGGTCTGGCAGCTATTCTGCTCCTTCGAGTGGTGGCTCAAGTAGTGGTGGAGGTTCAAGAGGGTCTGGCAGCAGTGGAAGCTCAAGTGGTGGTTCAAGAGGTTCTGGTTCTAATGAGAATAAGTCTGGAGGCAGGAGGTAATTATGAAATCAATAAAGTTTTTTAGCTCATTAGTTTTAGTTTTTGCTTTTACAATCTCGGTTAATGCTCAGTCAATAGAAGATGCTCTTCGTTATACACGAAATAATGGTTACATTACGCCCCGTGCTGCTGGTTTAAATGTTTCATACTATGGAATTAGCGATGATTTAGCTGCTTTGGCATACAATCCGGCTGGACTTTCCTTAATTGGAAAAACTGAACTTTCATTCGGTTTTGGCTTCAGCACTTTTTCTACTGAAACAAAATTTTTAGAGAATAAAATTCCGTTTAATTCTAACGATGAGTATATTACTCATGCTGGCTTGGCTGTTCCTTTTAAAACGAAGCAAGGGAATGGTGCTATTGGCTTGGCTTACTTTTTAGAAAGCAATTTCGACAATAATATGAAATATGAAGCTTTCAATCCATATTCCACAATGACGAATTATTATGCAACTAATGGAACAAGAATCAGAGCTAATAATTTAGCTTATCAATTATTTTTAACTGATTCAATGAGATTATATACTCCAATTGTTGATAGTTTGCAGCAAAAAGCATTTATTCAGGAATCTGGCGGACTCCATAACATTATTGGAGGAATTTCTTTCGATTTATCTGAATATGTTTCGCTGGGAGTGGCTATTCAGGGCAAGTGGGGAACTTATGACTACAGAAGAAGATATTCCGAACAGGACATTTACAATAAATACAATTATTTTGACAATATAAACTGGACAAATATTGACTTCGATTTACTTGAAGTTGATGAGAAAATTGAGCAGAAAATAACTGGTATAAGCGGCTCTTTGGGTATTCAGGCAAGATTTGAAGATTTGCTCAGATTTGGTGCGAATATTCGTTTTCCTACTTTTTATGAAATTGAAGATGTATCATCAATTAAAGCAAAGTCTTTTTTTGAAAATGGTGATAATTATAGTTTTCAAAAAGAATATGAGTCTTCTTATAAGTTAAGGACACCATTCGTTTATTCTGCTGGTGTATCTTTTCACGCTCTCGACATAACGTTTGCTTTCGGAATTGAATACAAAGATGTAACTCAAACAAAGTTCTCTGATGCAATAGACGATATTGAAGATTTGAATTTAGCAATAGTTCAGGAATTAGTTGGACAAACCACTTGGGGATTTGGCATTGAATATGAAATTCCTCTTGCTCCGGTTGTTGCCCGAGCCAGCTTTTCTTCGACAACATCACCTTACATTATGGATATACCCGGCGCTTCTTTGCAAACTGTTGCTTTAGGCGGAGGGGTTTATCTTGCTCCCAATATTAGATTAGACGGCGTGTTCCGCTGGAATTCGATTTCAGAGCTCAGAACAAATTACGGTAATAGCTCTGATTCACGCTATACTTTTAAGAATAATCCTCTCGATATCGGGTTGCAATTAACTTACAGGTATTGATTGGTTTAGCAAGTTGCATCCAAAAATACAATTAAAGTGTCATTCTGAACGAAGTGAAGAATCTCACAAGTCATTGCTACCACAGAGTTTGAGATTCTTCGCTTCGTTCAGAATGACAGACAAACATATTTTATCAACAAAAGCAATTTGGTATTAGAATATCAGTCCAACTCCTTCCCAAGTTTGACTTGGGAAGGAGTTTTTTTTATGGAAAAGATGGACTCCACGCTTGGAAAGTGGAGTCCATCTGTGGAAAAAATAAATTTGCTTTGTAATCAAAAAATAATTAATTTAAAACATTGAAAAACAAAATATTTGAAAGTGATGAAAAATTATTCTTTATAAAATTACTTGATACTATTGAAGATTACAATTAAAATTAAATTTTTATGAAAGTAAAGGAGATAATAAAACTTATTGAGCAAGATGGTTGGTCTCTTGAAAGAATCAACGGGAGTCACAGGCATTATTCGCATCCTTTTAAAAAGGGGATTGTAACTGTTCCCGGCAAATTAAGTTCTGATGTTGCTATTGGAACATTAAAAAGTATTTATAAACAAGCTGGAATTAAGAAATGAAAAAATATATGATTATTTTCGAAAAAACGGATACAGGTTATTCCGCATACTCACCTGATGTTGATGGTTGTATTGCTGTGGGTGATACTCTTAAAGAATGTAAAATAAATATGGAAGAAGCTTTAAACTTTCATATTGAATTTATGCTGGAAAAAGGGTATGAAATTCCCGAGCCATCAATACTTTCAGTTGATTATATAAACATTCCTGAAAGAAATGCTAATAGCAGAAGCTTTGCTATGGCATAGAAATAAACTTGCATTTTAAAAAGCAAAGTTTTAATTTGTAGAAATAGAAAATGTTTTAGAGGACTAAAAATGAAAAAATTATTTTTGTTTTTCTTTTTGCTTAATTGTATTTTTTGTTATGCTGATTCTCAATTAGGTAATGAGCTTTTAAAAGCTGTTAAAAGCAACGATTTAAAGAAAGTAGAGGAACTAATTAAACAAGGAGCTGATATTAACACATCTACATATTATGGCTGGACTGCTTTAATGTATGCAGTTGAAGGTGGATATAAAGAAATTTTTGATTTCTTAATAAAAAATGGTGCTGATGTTAATGCAAAAGACTACGATGGCTGGTCTGTTTTATTAAGAGCATCAATTAAAGGTAATAAAGAAATTTTTGATTCCTTAATAAAAAACGGTGCTAATATTAATACAAAAGCAAATGATGGTTGGACTATTTTAATGTTTGCAGCTAAAGGTGGAAATAAAGAAATTTTTGATTATTTAGTAAAAAACGGTGCTGATATTAATACTAAGACAAATGATGGTAAGTCTGTTTTAATGTTTGCAGCTGAAGGTGGAAATAAAGAAATTTTTGATTACTTAATAAAAAACGGTGCTGATATTAATACTAAGACAAATGATGGCTGGTCTGTATTAATTTTTGCTGCAAGAGGCGATAATATAGAAATATTTGATTACTTGATAAAAAATGGGGCTGATGTTAATGCTAAATCAGATTTTGGCTGGTCTGTATTAATGTTTGCAGCTGAAAGTGGAAATAAAGAAATTTTTGATTATTTAATAAAAAACGGTGCTGATATTAATACTATAAATAATGCTGGTATGACTGCTTTAATGGTTGCTTCAATAGAAAATCATACAGAAATAGTAGAAATATTATTAAGTAACAAAGTTGATGTTAATACTAAAGATAATGTTGGCAGGACTGCTTTAATGCATGCATCAGAAAATGGTCATAAAGAAATAGTTAAAATATTAATAAAAAATAAAGCCGATGTTAATGCTAAAGATATTAATTATGGCGAGACGGCTTTAATGAATGCGTCAGAAAACGGTCATAAAGAAATAGTAGAAATACTAATAAGAAATAAAGCTGATGTTAATGCAATTGCAAAAGATGGCGAGACGGCTTTAATGTGTGCATCAAAAAACGGTTATAAAGAAATAGTAGAAATCTTAATAAGTAATAAAGCTGAAATTAATGCAAAAGATAATGAAGGAAAGTCTGCATTAATGTATGCATCAGAAAAAGGACATAAAGAAATAGTAGAAATCTTAATAAGTAATAAAGCTGATGTTAATGCAATTGCAAAAGATGGCGAGACGGCTTTAATGATTGCCTCAAGTGAAGGACATAAAGAAATAGTAGAAATCTTAAAAAAAGCAGTTGCAAAATAAACCATAAAAAAGAAAGCCACCCGAATAGGTTTTTCAAAAAGTAAGACATTCTTTCTGACTGCAGTAATAAAAGATGTGCCACACCTTCGAGGTGTGGCACATCTGCCGTTAAGAATGAACCAGTAGAGACGCAATTCATTGCGTCTCTACAAAACATTTTCAAAAAGCAATAGCAACGTAGTTGCGCTATCGTAATAGATATGATATCGCAGCTACGCTGTTCATTCGTTCATTGTTTTCATTTGCTATTAAGATAACACATCTACGATGTTTTTTTTCTTAATCATATTCATCATAAAAGTCAGAACCTTGATTAAAGGATTACAGGATTTCTTGATTTATTGTTAATTTTAATAATCAAGAAATCTTTAAATCCTTTCAATCAAGGTTCAAAGACAAAAAAATAATCATCTTCATCATACAAATCACAAAAATCAAGGTTCAAAGACAAAATATTTCCTAAAAAATAAAATTTCTCATACTTTGTTTTCTAAAAATTCTTTATTTTTCATTGGATTTTTACATTATTAGTTTAATTATATCGGAAGTTCCATTTTATAAAATCATCTAATATATAGTTAAATAAGGAGT
>CAZCLJ010000156.1:0-10820 GCA_964499465.1 uncultured Hyphomicrobiales bacterium | reverse complement strand
TCAATTGTCAATTGTCAATTATCAATTATCAATTGTCAATTATCAATTGTCAATTATTGATATTTCACTAGTCGAAAAGAAGAAGGCGATTTCTTTTTCTCCGTTTTCAGGAGAATCGCTTCCGTGAATGGCGTTTATTGCTTTCGATTCACCATATAGTTTACGTATTGTTCCAGCATCAGCAAGAGCCGGATCGGTATTTCCGATTAATGCTCTAAAATCAGAAATGGCATTTTCCTTTTCTAAAGCTAGCGGAATGATTTTCCCGCTACACATAAATTCAGTTAATTCAGCGTAAAACGGGCGTTCTTTATGAACCAAATAAAATTCTCCAGCTTGCTCTTTTGAAATTTTAGTCAGTTTCATAGCTAAAATTTTGAAACCAGCGTTTTCAATAGCTGCGATAATATTACCAGAAAATTTTTTCCTAACTGCGTCTGGTTTAATAATTGCTAATGTTCTTTCCATATTTATATCAATTTCTTTCTTTTTAAAACCTGTTCAACTTTTTTGCCAATTTCTGCTGGTGATTCGACAACTGAAATACCAGCTTTCTTAAGTGTTGCAATTTTGTCTTCTGCAGTTCCTTTACCACCAGAAATAATAGCACCTGCATGCCCCATACGTCTTCCCGGAGGTGCTGTTTTTCCTGCAATAAAGCTAATAACTGGTTTATCCACATTCTTTTTTATGAACTCGGCTGCTGTTTCTTCGGCGTTACCACCAATTTCGCCAATCATCAAAATTGCGTCAGTATTATCATCTTCATTGAAAAGCTCAACAGCATCAATAAACTGAGTGCCGATTATCGGGTCGCCACCAATTCCAATGCAGGTTGATTGACCAATACCGAGGTCAGTAAGTTGCTTCACGGCTTCGTAAGTTAAGGTGCCACTACGTGAAATCACGCCAACTCTACCGGGCTTATGAATAAAGCCGGGCATTATACCAATTTTACACTCACCCGGAGTAATAATACCGGGGCAGTTAGGTCCAATCATTCTACAATCAGAACGTTTTAAAGCATCATAAACACGGGTCATATCGTTTGCCGGAACGCCTTCCGTTATAGTAACAATTACTTTAATACCAGCTTCTATTGCTTCAAGCATAGCATCAGCAGCAAGTGCAGGTGGAACGAAAATAACTGTTGCTGTTGGTTTAACTGAAAGAACTGCTTCTTTTACTGTATTGAAAATCGGAACTTCCTTTTTGAATTTCAAATCTTCTTTGCCAGCATATTTTTGCCCACCTTTGCCCGGAGTAACTCCACCTACGACTTTTGTTCCGTACTGAAGCATTTCGAAAGTATGGAAAGTGCCTTCTGCACCTGTTATTCCCTGAACTAATACTTTTGTATCTTTATTTATTAGAATACTCATTTAAAAAACCATCATTTATTAAACAATAAATTTTTATTATTTTCTTTAATATCAAAAAAATTATTAAAATTGCAATATAATAATTTATTGTCAATTTTGTATAAATTATTTAAAAAAAAGGTCAGATATGAATGAAGAAAAATTAGTTCTCGGCACAAAATCACGACTTGCTGAAATTGATAAAGAATTGGACGTTTTAAAAAAGCAAAGGAACGAAATCCGTCAACGATGGGAAATTGAAAAAAATTTTATAAAAAAAATACGTTCCTTCAAAGAAGAAATTGAGCAGGCAAAAATTAAAGCAGACGAATACGAAAGACAGTGCAATTTAGAAAAAGTTGCTGAAATTCGTTATTCGACTATTTTAAATTTAGAAAAAAAAATAAACGAGGCAAACAGCCAACTCCAAATTATCCAAAAATCCGGTAAATTGTTAAAAGAGGAAGTGGACGTTGAAGATATAGCAGAAATCGTTGCGAAATGGACTGGTATTCCCGTCCAAAGAATGTTGGAAACAGAGCGTAGCAAGCTAATTAAGATGGAAGATGGAATTCACCAGCGATTAATCAATCAGGAAGAAGCTGTTTCTTCCATTGCAAATTCAATTCGCCGCTCGCGTTCCGGTTTACAAGATGCAAATCGTCCAATCGGCTCTTTCATTTTTCTCGGCTCTACTGGCGTTGGAAAAACCGAGATGGCAAAGGCACTTGCTGAATTTCTTTTCAACAATGAAAGCACTTTGGTGCGAATTGATATGAGCGAGTATATGGAAAAGTACTCCGTTTCGCGCCTAATCGGAGCGCCTCCCGGCTATATCGGTTATGAAGAAGGGGGACAGCTCACTGAAGCAATTCGAAGAAAACCTTATGCGGTCGTCCTCCTTGACGAAATTGAGAAAGCCCATCCTGAAGTCTTCAATATTTTGCTGCAAGTCCTTGACGATGGTAGATTAACTGACGGTAAAGGTAGAACAGTCAATTTCAAAAACACAATTATAATTATGACTTCAAATCTTGGAACTGACATTATCCAAAGGGAATTAACAAATATTGACGAGGTAAGGAAAGCACTTATTTTTGAAAATGTAAAAAATCAAATTATTGATATACTAAAGCTCAAAATGCGTCCAGAGTTCTTGAATCGTGTTGATGATATAATTTTATTTAAGCCGCTTACAAAGAAGGAAATCAATCAGATTGCCCGCTTGCAACTTTCTATTTTGAAAAACAGAACTAAAGAAAACGGAATTGAACTCAAAATCACAGAACGTGCTTTGGGACTTATTGCCACACTTGGTTTCGATGAGCAATACGGAGCAAGACCACTAAAACGGGCAATTCAGAATCATATTTCAAATCCATTGGCATTAAAATTGCTTAGCAGTGAATATGTATCCGGGGATAGCATTATTGTTGATGCTTCTCCGAGAAATGAATTCATTTTTTATAAACAAAAGTAAAATGAACTCTTTATCTAAAATATTTGGGAAAAGCAGGACAGGAAAGTTTTTGATTTATTTTTTTAATAAATTATTAAACGAATTGCTATTCTTTGTCATTCCGAACCCCCTTATCAATCAAGTGCTTTATTTAAATGAAGATGACATAAGTATAAACTTTTGCAAAGTTAAGAAACTTTACAAAAGTGAAATTCTTCTTACTTTGCGAAAGTTTCTTAACTTTCGTAAAGTTTTGGTGGGTATACATAAATTTGTCATTCCGAAACGAAGTGAGGAATCTCACAAGTTAATGATACCAAAGAATTTGAATTTTAAAGATATAGATGTCCTACATCTTGCAGATGTAGGACATCTGGTTCAAGAAAGTTTACAGATTAGAAGTAGCGATGTCATTGGCAAACGAAGTGAGGAATCTCACAAGTTAATGATACCAAAGAATTTGAATTTTAAAGATATAGATGTCCTACATCTTGCAGATGTAGGACATCTGGTTCAAGAAAGTTTACAGATTAGAAGTAGCGATGTCATTGGCAAACGAAGTGAGGAATCTCACAAGTTAATGATACCAAAGAATTTGAATTTTAAAGATATAGATGTCCTACATCTTGCAGATGTAGGACATCTGGTTCAAGAAAGTTTACAGATTAGAAGTAGCGATGTCATTGGCAAACGAAGTGAGGAATCTCACAAGTCATTGCTACCACAGAGTTTGAGATTCTTCACTTCGTTCAGAATGACAAGACTTTCGTTCAGAATGACAAAACTTTCGTTCAGAATGACAAGACTTTCGTTCAGAATGACAAAACTTTTGTTCAGAATGACAGACAAAAGAATACTTTACTACTCCTTTCTGCTATTATTACTTATTACAAGTTGCGCCCATGTTCCAATCAAACTAAAGCAATTAAACAGCGAAATCAACGTTGAAGAAGGACAGGAAGCAACTGTTGTTTGGAAATTTGAAAATGCTTTGCAAGTAAAAATAGATGGCGATGGAAAATTATATTATCCTTTTGATAGTATTAAAATTAAACCAAAAACCTCAACGACAATAAAAATAATTGCTTATCAATCTGAAAAAGATTCGCTTGCAGTCTATTCTAACATCAATATTAAAAAAGATTATGCTGAACAAAGGACCAGTGGAATACAGCGTGGACCTTCTTTACTTGAGCAATATAAAGATACTTTGAGTAAAACCGAAGCATACTTTAAAAAAGGTGAAACAAATTACAATTTTGGCAATCCACCTGAACATTTAAAAACAGTTGGCTCTATTTATCCATATTATTCTCCAAATACTTGCTTAATAAAAACATTAATTTTAGATAAATTTGGTAATTTTATAACAAACCTCGAAAATCAAAATAATTTAAAAATTGCCGTAACAAGCACCTGCTCAGAATTTGAATTTTTAAATAATGTAGAAAAAATTGAATATGTAAACGATACAAACAACGATTTTTTTACTGACAATTTAATTGTTCTTGATGTTTCGAGCAAAAGTCATAACCACTTTCAGGTTTTTGAAGAAATCAAGCAATTTGCTAAGCGTCTATCAATAAATGATAATTTAGGTTTTTCTTTATTCAATCATTCTTATCGTCAGATTGTTCCAATAAATTCTGCTGAAGCATCTAACTTTGCAATACAAAACACGCTATTGCAGGAAAAAAGCGGGCTTAATGCAATGTTATCAAGCATTAGCTCTGCAATTTATCAATTAAAGGAAACTACAAAAAATAAAAAAAATCTTATAATAATTTCATCTTCTACTGATGATTGCTCATTTAATACGAATATTAACGAAATTGTGCAATTAGCAAAAGAAAATCACATTTCAATCTACTCAATAGGACTTGGAAATGAAGTTGATGGCTACGGACTTAGCTTTCTTTCATCAGCTACTGGCGGAAAATATTATGTATTGGAAGACAATGAACTTTCATTAATTAAAAATGCTTTGTCTGAAATTCTGTTTTCACAAAGAACTTATTACCAGTTTGAAGTGCCAGTTTCATTTTATTTAGACAAATGCTCAGAAGTAAAGACGAATATTGAATTAACTTTTGACAGCTTGAAAATATCAGATAAATCAAGCATATTTTTGAAAGAAGATTTAAAATATTATCCCCGCTTCATTGCTGCTCTTTTTAACGAAAATAATTTTTCAATTGATGAAGAATACAGGCAAAATGTTGTTAATATTGCCGATTATCTGCTGTTGAATAGCCATATAAAAATTGAAATTATAGGTCATTCAAGTGAAAATGAATCTTCTTACAAAGAAGTTGGAAATTTGAGGGCGGTCAAGTTAATGGAGCAGTTAATTAGCTTGGGAGTAAATTCAATCCAAATTAGAATAAAAAGTGAAGAAGCAACTAAACCGATTTATTTAGAACCAGCAGACAACTTTCAGGAAAAATACAATCGAAGAGTTGAAATAAAGATTTTAGACCCAAGCCAACTCCCATATCAAATAGCAGCAGAAAAAACTAATGCTGAAAGCGATGCTGCACTGTTAGTAAATATTTGGAAAAAATTAGGTTATAAATCTTATTTTGAACGAGTTATTATTGAAAAAAATCCGGAATATCACGTTAAAATATGGGGCTATCCAACAATAGAGCAAGCACAGGAAGAAGCAATAAAAATAAATAAATTATACAACAAAGATTTTGTTGCCGAGTAGATTTTTTTGCAAAAAAGAAAAAATTTTCGTAATTTTGTAAAATGCTTCCTTAGCTCAGTTGGTAGAGCAACTGACTCTTAATCAGTGGGCCACAGGTTCGAATCCTGTAGGAAGTACCAAAGAAAAGCCGATGAAACCTAATTCATCGGCTTTTTTCTTATTTTTATTTATTTTAATGTTGCATTTGGGTAAGCCCAAATGCAACAAGTAAGCAAGTTCAATTGCTTTCTCAAGATGTTTCCAGTCAAACTTTCGACAACAGAACTCCTTACCCCTCGTAGTTTGGTATTTCGCATATTTTATAATAAGAAATTAAATTTTAATATAAGTATTTCCAATAGGTCATTCGTTATTGGTCATTAGTCATTAGTAGTTACATACTAATAACCAATGACCAATAACGAATAAGATAATATTTGTTAACTGCGTAATTATTCTTTACGAGGCAAATCTCCTAACTCCTTTATTTTTTACTTCTTGTTAGCGATTTGGTATTAAACGTTATTAGTATTTAACAAAAAAGCCATCTTGAAATTAACAAGATGGCTTTTATTGTTATAAAATTATATTATATATGTTTTATTAATTTATCAATAAACAAAGCAGAAGCTTTAATTCCACCGTAAAAATTATTTAAATCAAAATTCTCATTAGGAGAATGAATATTATCGCCGGGCAAACCAAATCCCATAAGAGCAGGTGGAGTGCCTAAAGTTGACTGGAAATTTTCAACTATAGGAATTGAGCCACCTTCACGGGTAAATACTGGTTCTTTACCAAAAGCTTCTTTCATCGCTTCAAAGCAGGCACTAATAGCCGGATTATCTTTTGAAACAAGAACAGGGCTACCAATGCTATGGCAAATAAATTCCAATTTCATTGTTGGAGGAGCTAAAAATCTGACATATTTTTCAACTGCATCCGCAATTTCCTGTGCATTTTGATTAGCTACCAAGCGGGTAGAGAATTTAGCACTGGCGTAATTTGGCAAAACAGTTTTTGCACCTTCCTGAGTAAATCCGCTAATCATACCATTTACATCTAATGCCGGGCGCCCCCAGACTCTTTCGAGTGCAGTATAGCCAAATTCACCGTTAAGAGCATCTACTCCGAGTTCCTCGCAGTAATCTTCTTCTTTAAATGGTAACTTTTTAAAACTTTCCCGCTCTTCTTTAGATAAAGGAACAACTTTGTCGTAGAAATTAGGAATAGTAACTCTGCCGTATTTATCTTTTAACTGGGTAATAAGCCAACAAAGTACATTAGCTGGATTATCAACAACACCGCCATAGGAACCTGAATGCAAATCTCTGTTGGGTCCAGTAAGCTTAATTTCAAAATAAGCAATTCCTCTAAGCCCGTAGCAAATTGATGGTGAGTCATCATTAAGCCATTCGGTATCAGAAATCAATACATAATCGGCGGCAAGCAAATCTTTGTTTTTCTTGATGAATTCCTCCATATAGTCGCCGGAAGATTCTTCATCACCTTCAAAAAACAATTTAATATTAACAGGTGGTTTACCATTAATTTTGAAAAAAGATTCCAATGCTTTTAAATGGCAAAATAGCTGCCCCTTGTCGTCAGCTGTTCCACGGGCAATTATTTTATTATTTTTTATTATTGGACTAAACGGGTCCGTCTCCCATAAATTAAGTGGGTCAACCGGCTGAACATCATAATGTCCATAAATAAGCAAAGTAGGAGCATTCTCATTACCCATCCATTGAGCAAAAACAGCTGGATTACCTTCTGTTTCCAATAAGCGTGCATCTTCAATTCCAATATGTTTTATATGTTCTACAAGCCAGTTAGCGCAGGCAAGCATATCCGGCTTATTCTCGGATAAACTGCTAATACTTGGAAATTTAAGAAATTCAATTAATTCACTTAAAAAGCGTTCTTTGCCATCTTCGATGAAATTTAATATTTTTTCCATTTTATTTTATACTATCTCCTTTAATTAGAATTTCAGTATTTGGTCTTGAAACACCAACAATACCACTAATAATCACCCATTTACCTGATTCTTTTTTCAGAGTACGTGCATATCTTAAAAAGACTTTTTGTGTACTTCCGTTATAATAATAAGTTGCAGGTAAGCCGTAAATAACTGATGCGATTGTTGCTCTGTCATCAATAAACGTAGAAAAGTCAAGAATTTCTCCATAATCAACTCTTTCATACATTGACCATTCTGCATCAATTGCAACCTTATAATCAACGATTGATTTGATTATTTCTGTTGAATCTGAACCAAAGAATATTACATCTTTTGACATTAAGTCAACTATTGGTGAAAAATTCTTGTTATGAAAAGCTTCATTGTATGTGGTAATAACATTTTTTATGGCTTCTTTTTCTTTTTCTAATTGGTCATAAGTCAATGCTTTACCCTTATCATCTGAGCAACTGTATAATAATATTGAGATAAATAGTAAAATTAAAAAATTTTTCATATATTAACCTTTCTTATTTATTTTAGAAAATATTTTTTTCCTTATTTTTCAAAATAGAATATAAAACAAAATTTTTTATTTTAAAAGAAAAATTGATATTTTTTTCATTTTTTTTTAAATTGATTTCTAAATTTCATTCATTAAACTCTAACTCCGCTATTTTTCGTAATCTCGGAAATACTGATTCTACAACGAAAATAAAGGAGTTAAAAGATTTGCCTCGTAAAGAATTATTTCGTAAATATTCAGAACTTCTGACCCCATAACGAAAATAAAGGAGTTAGGAGAATTGCCTCGTAAATAATAATTGCGCAAATTATCCGAATAAAGTGTCATTCTGAACGAAGTGAAGAATCTCAAACTCTGTGGTAGCAATGACTTGTGAGATTCTTCACTTCGTTCAGAATGACAAGACTGCGAAATAGCAAACTACGAGGCATCAGGAGTTCTGATATTATAGCAACAAGTATGTCATTTCGAACCCCCAGATAAAGCAAAACCTTTATTTAAATGGAGATGACATAAGTAAAAGTGTCATTCCGACGTATGTCAGAATCCATCTTAAAAATAGTTTTTATAGGTCATTAGTTATTAGTCATTCGTATTTTACTAACAACTAACAACTAATGACCAATGACTAAAATATTTCTTTGTCCATTCTCTTTATTGAAATCCAAGATGGATTCTGACATCTGTCAGAATGACAATTTTTAGAACTCCCCTTATGTTAAAAACCAGAAATTAAGAAATAAAATCAAGATAATTCATATTATTAATTAAACGTATTTCTTCTGAATCGTAGTTTTGTTTCCATTTATCTGGTGTTTTAATTCTTGATTTTTGCCATTTTATTTCATAAGGAAATAGCTTTCCATCTCGTTCTTCAATTAAATCAATTTCTTGTCCATCGTAAATTCTCCAAAAATAAGAAGAAAGATAATTATTTTCATAATGATTAAACTTAAGACGCTCCATTATTATAAAATTTTCAAATAATGCCCCTACATCATTTCGATTGTTTAAAGCATTGTAATTGGAAATGATAGCATTTCTTATCCCATTATCAAAAAAATAGAACTTGGCTTTCTTGACAATTTCATTTCGCAGATTTCTGCTAAATCCACCCAGACGCTTAATAACAAACGCTTTTTCCAATAAATCCAAATATCTGTCAACAGTCTTTACATCAATTTTGAGTTGAGTAGAAAGTTCTGAAATAGAAACCAGATTTCCAACTTGGAAAGCAATTAGTTTTAGCAAATTAAATAAATATGAAGATGCCTTTAACCTTTCAAAAGTAAATATATCTTTAAGTAAATACGAATTAACAAGTTCATTTAACAAATCTATTTTCTCATTTCTTGAATTCGTCATTACAATTTCAGGATAGGACCCAAAAATTAAAAACTCTTCTAATTTTTCTCTTAACTCAAACTTATTGAAATTTTGCAGCAATTCTTTTTGCGATAATGGATAAAGCATTATTGTCTTTTTTCTGCCTGTAAGTGGCTCGCTTAATATTTGTGAAATATTGAAAGAAGATGAGCCAGTAACTATAATTGCTAAATCCTTTATATTATCAACTAAAAGTTTAAGATTCATAGCAATATTAGGAATGTTTTGCGCCTCATCAATAGCAAGTAGCTCATACCCTTCAATATATTCTTTTAAAGTATTCAAATTCTGAGAGGACAAAACATCCTGAATAAATAAATTATCTCCAGTTTCAAGTTTGTATTTTAATTTTGTTTGAGAGAGGAACTCATTTAAAAGCGTAGTTTTTCCAACTCGCCTTGCACCAAAAATAACTAACACCTTATTTGGTTTAATGTTAGATTCAATATTTACAAATCTTTTTAACATAAAATCCCAATTTTATAATGAATTTATGGAATTATACTCCACAAAATTAATATAATTATTGGAATTTAAAGGGATTTTTTTTATAAATCTTAATAACTCACCTTACGTAATTCCTCTTTTTAGAAATGAAAAAGTGTAGTGTTGATACATTTTTAAATCAACTTTTCTTATTCTCATCTTGAGCTAACAATTATACACATATTTAAAACATGCTGCTATTCTACTTATCCCGTTAGGGATTTGATATTTGTAACAATGATTTCTTTTTATTTTTTATTATTCCGTAGGAATTAAATATTTAGTTGCTTTTTTATATATAATCCCTACGGGATAAGCACAGTCAAGGGTTATTCTTGTTACAAATATATAATTCCTACGGAATAATTTTCAAATACTCTTAAATTATGTCTATTTCCCATTATAAAAACAAATACTTATGGATAATGAATAGTCTTATTAGGAGGGGAATAAGAGCTGTCCTGTGTTTTAGCGTTCCACATTAAAAAGGAGGGGCAATGGGAGGGCTGATACGTTCTTTGAAATACTCTTTCCAGCCATACTATCAACAAGTTGATAGTATGGCTTTTGGCAATTTCTTACTGCATTTTAGAAAATAATTTAAATTTTGATGCTACTTGTAAAATATTTTCACTTATTCAATCATTCTATTAATCGAATATAATATAATTATTTCTTTAAAAATTAACTACTTAAGACTTATAGCCATACTATCAACTAGTTGATAGTATGGCTTAGAATTTTTTTTTAAGTTACAAATCCTCCTTCCCATGTGCAACTTGGGAAGGAGAAACCAAGAATTTAATAAAGTCATACTATAAACTTGTTTATCGTATGACTTGTATAAGTATTAGCTATACATATAGTTACGTGCAAAAAAAACCAAAGTGGTTCATTCTGAGGCGAATATAAACGAAGACGTTTACTTTTGAGAAAATGAACTTTTT
>CAZCLJ010000155.1:0-10886 GCA_964499465.1 uncultured Hyphomicrobiales bacterium | reverse complement strand
ATATTTGGAACGAATATTTTTTCTTAAATAATTCGATTTATTTCACCCCACCCTAACGGGATAAGTTGAGTAGCAGCACGTTTTAAAGTTGTGTATAATCGTAAGTTGAAAAAGGGAGATAGGGAGGATTTCTTAGTACTGTTCTGTATTTCATTGGTTTTAAAAAAAGATTAAAAGTCATGCTATCAACTTGTTGATAGTATGACTAAAAAACACTATTTAGTAAATATCTAAACTTCCCCAAAAAATCCAAAACATTACAACAAATCCTACTTCTATCCGTAATACTTATCATTATATTTGAATATATGAAAGAATAAATGATTAAATTAATTAATGCTGAAAAGATTTACAAGAAAAAAGGAAACGACGTTCACGCACTGAAAGGCATTTCCTTTGATGTGGAAGAAGGTGCTTATGTTTCCATTGTAGGACGTTCTGGCTCTGGTAAATCCACTTTATTGAATTTAATTGGAGGGCTTGACTCACTGACTTCCGGCAAAATCCTTTTTCATCGTAATGCTTTAAATGAAATGAAGAAAAAAGAATTGGAACTGCACCGCCGCTTTTCAATAGGAATGATTTTCCAGTCTTTTAACCTGATTCCGTTTAGACCAGCAATTGACAACGTAGTTTTACCAATGGTTTTTGCCGAGCTTCCTTTAAAAGAAAGAAAAAAACGTGCAAGCGAGCTGCTTGAATTAGTAGGTCTCAAAGACAGAATAAATCACATTCCCGCTGAAATGTCCGGCGGTGAAGCACAAAGAGTGGCTATTGCAAGAGCTTTGGCAAACAATCCAAAAGTAATACTTGCTGACGAACCAACCGGAAACCTTGATAGCGCAACTTCAGAAGAAATAATTAGTATCCTGATGAACTTAAACAAATCGCAAAAAATCACAATTCTTATGATAACTCACGAAAACGATATTGCTCGCCGTGTTTCCGACAAAATAATAACACTTTTTGACGGCAAAGTAATCAATTCAGAATTGATTGAAAGAAAAGGAGCGTCTGATGAGACTATATGATGCTTTTGATATGGGAGTTTATAATCTTAGACGCTCAATACTACGAACAGTGCTAACTACTCTTGGTGTTGTTGTTGGAATTGGAACGCTAAGTTCAATGATTTCGTTTGGCGTGGGTATGGAAACCAATATTGTCGATTCATTCAAGAAAAATGACCTTTTTACAACTCTTTATATTACTGAGCAAAAAATCAATATTGACGATGCGATGGAAGGCGATTTTGAAGCCGCATTGAAAGATACAACCAAAAATGCTACTCCTTTGAATGATTCTGTTTTAATTATTATTCAAAATATTCCGCAAGTAGAAGTTGCTTTTCCGGAAATTTCAATCCCAGTAAAACTAAATTTTAGAAATACCAATGCGCAGCTAAATATAGTTGCTTTGCCTGCAAAAATGGGTGAATTTCCTCCTTACAACAAAATTACTTATGGCAAATTTTTCGAGTCCGATAATTCAGAAGGAATTGTTTTAAGCGATAAAGCATTAAAACGAATGAAAATTGTTATTAAAGATGAAAAGCATACCAAACTGAGCGAAGAGGAAAAGAAGCGAGGATTTACATTATTACCTATAGATTCAATTCTTGGAAAAGAAATATCAGTTTTTACAGCAGATTTAAACAGTAATCTTATTTCTATTGCCGTGAGTTCTTTTTTAAAAGGTGAAAAAGATAGTATAAAAGACAGAATTTCAGAAAATGCCTTTACTGGAACAGAAACAAAATTTAAAATTATCGGAATTAACATATCAGAAAGTAATTTTGGCAATGAGCCGATGCGCGGCGCTGCTATTGTTTCCTCGAAAAAAGCATCGGAGCTTCCGCGTTTGAACTTCAATAATGCTTTCGATATATTAAAAAAATCAGATAACAAGAATGGCTCTGTTTATGAATCCTTTTATGTAAGGGTAAAAAGCCCAAATGACATAAATGCAGTTAAAACTAAATTTAAGGAAATGAATTTAAATGTGATGTCATTTCTCGACCAGCTTGATGAAGTCAGGCAGGTATTCTTCGTTATGGATTCGATTCTGGCTGCTATTGGAATAATTTCTCTTTTCGTTGCTGCATTAGGGATAATCAACACGATGGTTATGTCCATTCTCGAAAGGAAAAAAGAAATCGGTATAATGAAATCTATTGGTGGCAGCGAGTCAGATATACGCAAAATTTATTTTGTCGAATCATCAATTATTGGCATAATGGGAGGTGCTTTCGGATTGCTACTCGGGTGGGTTGTAACGGAAATTGCCTCATTAATAATAGATTCATATTTATCAAAACAAGGCGTACCGCAAACAGAATTATTTTCATTTCCGCTGTGGCTGATTGCAGGAGCTATATTGTTTTCTGTAACAATAAGTCTTATAGCAGGTTTATATCCGGCATACCGTGCAGCAAAAGTTGACCCTGTAATTGCATTGAGGCATGAGTAGAAAGAATTTGGATTAATAGAAGTTCGCAAAATGAGAGATGTCCAACACTATCCCAAGTGTTGGACATCTGGAAGAAAATTATTGATTTCAAATGTCCGACACTTAAGAAAGTGTAGGACATTAAAGAAAAATAGCAACTTAGTTGCATTATCGTAATAGATACGAACACACACGCAAAAAATCTCGTAGAGATGATATCGCAGCGACGCTGTTCATTCGTTCATTGTTTTACTTTGCTATTACGATAACACATCTACGATGTTTTTTCCTTAATCAAATTTAATTTTTGAAAAAATTATCCCGCAAGAGATTGTATTATTGTAGAAATGTTTTCCTTTCCCAATTTTATCCCGCAGGGATTATATTTTGCAAACACACATAATCTAATCCCTGTCGGGATAAATAGGTTTCGTAGATTGATATTTCTACAATAATCTAATCCCTGTCGGGATAAATCAATTCCGCAAAATAATTTTTCTACAATAATAAAATCCCTACGGGATAAAAGAATTTAAGATGTCCAACACTTTCCCAAGTGTTGGACATCTGGAAGAAAATTATTGATTTCAAATGTCCGACACTTAAGAAAGTGTAGGACATTAAAGAAAAATAGCAACGTAGTTGCGTTATCGTAATAGATATGAAAACGCACAATCGAAAAAAATCTCGTAGAGATGATATCACTCCTACGGAGTTCATTCGTTTATTTTTTTTGCCTTGCTATTACGATAGTACATCTACGATGTTTTTTCTTTAATCAAATTTAATTTTTGAAAAAATTATCCCGCAAGGGATTGTATTATTGTAGTAAGTTTTTTCCGTTCCCAGCATTATCCCGCCAGGGATTGTATTTTGCAAACACACATAATCTAATCCCTGTCGGGATAAATCAATTCCGCAAAATAATTTTTCTACAATAATAAAATCCCTACGGGATAAAAGAATTTAAGATGTCCAACACTTTCCCAAGTGTTGGACATCTTTATTTCACCAGTCATTCGAGCAACAAGTTGTTTGCATAATGAGAGATGTCCTACATCTTGGAGATGTTGGACATTTTAATAAAAAAAATATTGAAGAACTTAAGTAAGATTAAAAATAAAAAACAAAGATATTTGAAATTTCTTGCATATAAATAGATTTTTATTAATTTGTAATTATTGAAATTGTAAAATATTTATTTTTGTTTAATGGTGAGAAAATATGAAAATACTCTTTACCGCAGCAATAATTTTTCTTTGCGTAGGAATCAGTTTATTTGCAAAGAATACTACGCTTACTGAAGCTCAATCAATGCTAAATATGAAAAGTATTGAATTTATTGAAAATAAAGGGCAGATTGCCGACCAAAACGGCAACGTAAATTACGATGTCCTTTTTATTTCAGAAGTGCCTTATGGAACTGTAACTATTCGCCGCGATGGCATAAGTTGTTCTTTCATCAAAAGAAATCAAGAAAAAGTGAAAGCACAAAGAGACAAATTGCTTTCAAAAGAAAAATTTGACAAACAAAGCGAATTTGAAGATGTAGCAATTCCAACAGAAATATACCGAGTGGATATGCGGCTCAAAGGTTCAAATTTTAATCCAGAAATTGAAAAATTTGAAATAACTGAAGATTATAATAATTATTATCTTGCTCATTGTCCAGACGGAATTACTCACGTAAGAAAGTTCAAAACCGTGAAACTTTCTGATGTTTATCCGAATATTGATTTTGTTGTTTATGCAAATAACGATGGTTTGGTGCAGTATGACTTTGTAGTTAAGCCCGGTGCAAATCCGAATTTAATCAATTTTGCTTTTGAGGGAGCAAAAGATGTAGAAATTACAGCAGACGGCACTTTAAAAGTAGAAACACCTTTGGGAAGCATAGAGCAAAAAGCTCCTGTTGCTTACCAGCCCTACGATTTAAATGATTACTTAAACTCAAGAGAATATAACAACAGCCCCCAATCCCCAGTTCCCAGCCCCCAAACTCACTTCACAAAAAACAGCGACAACACAATAAGTTTCAACATAACAAACTACGACCAAAGCAAACCCTTGATTATAGACCCACCAACACGGCTCTGGGGAACATATTATGGGGGGAGTAGAAATGATAAGGGCTATTCAGTAGCAACTGATGACTCTGATTATGTCTATCTCGCTGGTCAAACAGAGTCAAGCAACGCAATCGCAACTGCTGGTTCACATCAAAGCTCTTTGGGTGGTGCATCTGACGCTTTTCTTGTGAAATTCAACAGCGATGGTGTTCGCCAGTGGGGAACTTATTATGGGGGTGATGGTGATGAATATGGCTCTTCAGTAACAACAGATGACTCGGGTTATGTTTATCTGGCTGGTCAGACAGAGTCAAGAAATGCAATCGCAACTGCTGGTTCACATCAAAGCTCTTATGGTTTTACCAGGGACGCTTTTCTTGCCAAATTCAATAGCAATGGTGTTCGAGAGTGGGGAACATATTATGGTGGGAGTAATTATGAAGAAGGCAATTCAGTAGCAACAGATGGCTCAGGTTTTGTCTATCTCGCTGGTGGAACATCCTCAAGCAATGCAATTGCAACTGCTGGTTCACATCAAAGCTCTTTTGGTGGCAACTATGACGCTTTTCTAGTCAAATTTAATAGCAATGGTGTTCGCCAGTGGGGAACATATTATGGGGGGAGTAGTGGTGATTATGGCAATTCAGTAGCAACAGATGTCTCGGGTTATGTCTATCTGGCTGGCAAGACAGAGTCAAGCGACTCAATCGCAACAGCTGGTTCACATCAAAGCTCTATTGGTGGTGCCGGAGACGCTTTTCTTGTCAAATTCAATAGCAATGGTGTTAGAGAGTGGGGAACCTATTATGGTGGGAGTGGTGAAGAATGTTACTATAATAACTGTTCAGTCGCCACAGATGGCTTGGGTTATGTCTATCTCGCTGGTGAAACACAGTCAAGCGACTCAATCGCATCCACTAGTTCGCATCAAAGCTCTTTTGGCGGTTGTAACTGGGACGCTTTTCTTGTCAAATTCAATAGCAATGGTGTTCGCCAGTGGGGAACATATTATGGGGGGAGTGATGAAGATAATGGCTATTCCGTAGCAACAGATGCCTTGGGTAATGTTTATCTGGCTGGTTTTACAGAGTCAAGCGACTCAATCGCAACTGCCGGTTCACATAAAAGCTCTATTGGTGATGTTGACATGGACGCTTTTCTTGTCAAATTCAATAGCAATGGTGTTCGCCAGTGGGGAACCTATTATGGGGGAAGTAATTCTGATTATGGCTTTTCAGTAGCAACAGATGGCTCAGATTATGTATATCTCGCTGGTGCGACCGTTTCAAGCGACTCAATCGCAACTGCTGGTTCACATCAAAGCTCTCTTGGCGATGGTGGTGAAGTGGTTGGCGATGCTTTTTTAGTAAAGTTTGAAAGCGAAAATTCTTATATTTTTGAAGAAGAAATTGTTAATGATTATTTTTCAATTGAATATTTTCCCAATCCTTTTAATAGTATATTAAATGTTAAATTGTCAGTTAAGAAAACATCATACTTTATTTTAGATATTTTGAATTACAACGGTGAAAAAATAGAAAGAATTGAATCAAATCTTCTTTTGGAGGGTGATTATAATTTCACTTCAAATACACAAAAATATTCAGATGGTGCATATTTTTTAAGAGTAACTACAAATGAAAATCAATTCATTTACAAATTGATACATTTAAAATAATTGTTAATTGTTAATTGTTATCGGTTTATAGTTTATGGTTTATGGTTTTTGGTAGAATAAGCATCCTTGCGTTGATTGGTTTATCGTCATTAGTCATTGGTTGTTGGTCATTAGAAATTCGTCATTGGTTATTGGTAAGAATACTAATGACGAATGACTAATAACCATAAGCCGACAGCTATAAACCGGAAGCTGACAGCCATAAGCCGACAGCTATAAACCGGAAGCTGACAGCCATAAGCCGACAGCTATAAACCGGAAGCTGACAGCCATAAGCCGACAGCTATTCCGCTGCTTTAAGTTCAGTCATTGTAAAAAGAGAATGAAGTTTGATACCGGCTTCCAATAGTTTTTCTTTGCCACCGGATTCTCTGTCGATTACGCAAACAGTATCTTCAATAATAGCACCTGCCAGACGAAGCTCATTTGTGCTTATAATCACCTGCCCGCCGCTTGTAATCACATCTTCAACAATTAATAAGTGTTTTCCTTTGACGTCAAAACCTTCTGCGATTTTCTTTGTTCCATACTCTTTAGCTTTTTTTCTAACCATTACAAGTGGCAGCCCAGAAACAAGCGATAAAGCAGTAGCAAGTGGTATGCCGCCCATTTCTAAACCTGCTAAGCCATCAACTCCGCTTGGAATAATATCTGCAAAACAAGCAGCTATTTCAGCAAGCAATATCGGCTTGCTTTCAAACTGGTATTTATCAAAATATTCGTTGCTAATAACGCCGGAACGTAATAAAAATTCTCCTCTTAAATATGAGACATCGAAAATTGCTTTTGCTAATTGGTTCTTTGTAAGTTTTTTCATAATTTTTGTTATTTGTTATAAATATTTTTTCAAATATAATGCAAAAATAAGACTAAAATTCTAATAAGTTTTATTGCTTCATTTTCTATTGACTTCTACTCTTAGCTAAGATTATAAAATGCTTAACAACATTGTTTTTCGATGACATCTCTCTATTGAATACTACCTTTACGTAATAAATCCAATCTATTATAGTTTGTTTCATCTGAGAAATCCCAATACCACCATTTATTTGGAACATTCTTTTCTTTTTCAAATCTACGTAAATAAGCCGTTTTAAATAAATGAATTAAAAGAATAAAAGATTTTTCTAATTCATTTATTGGCAATTCTGTAATTTTAAGTAAATTAAATCTCTCTATTCCTTTTTTTAACATAACACAAGGCGTAAAGGTATGTTTAAGTTTGCTGTCAAGTATTGCAGTTTCTATATCAGAAGTTATTGGTTTTGATTGGATTATCAGAATTACAAGGTCATGCAAATAGCTTCTTTTTTTATCAACATCTAATAAATTAAAATCATCTTTCATTAGATTAATATCACATAACCCTTGTGCAAACAAATTTATCTTTATTTCTTTCTCAATATTCATATTATTTATTTGAAATATCTTAAAATATTGTTTTATAAAATTAATTATTTTTTATTAAAGAATCATTTAATTGCTTATCAACATTTTGAGTATCTAATAGAATGTTATAATTCTTTTGGAAATAACCTCTTAAAAAATTTCTTATTTTTTTTGAATAATTCCTATCTACAGGAATTTTTCCATCTTTGTCAAAGTTTTTATAATACTTTTCAATAATACCTTTTTCGCCAATGCTATATGGGATATTTTTAAAATACTTTTTTAATGTATCTATTTCTTCTAATAAAATAGATTCTTTGAGCTTTTTGATACGATTCCTCATTGTTGTATCATCATAGTCAAAATAGTCTGGTAATGCATCTATCAATTTTTGTGTATCATTGTTTTCTGTTGAATTATATAATAATTTATTTTTCATACAATTACTGTCACTTTTTTCTATTGTATCGCAAACAACTTTTAGAGTATCTACTTTTTCGTTTTTAATATTATTTTCTTTACTTGAGCAAGAAAGTATCAATACCAAAATTGAAGTGAAACATATTTTAAAAAGCATATTCAAAATCAATTTTCCTTTAATCAAATATAAAAAATTTAAGTTTAATGTAGTCTTATAAAAGTAATAAAACAATTATTATTCTTCTAAAATAAAAAATTGACTATTATCATCTGGTGGACCATCAATAAATATTTTATATTTTGATGAATACTGACAGCCACCTTTCCAGCGCTTTGTTTGTAAAACTTTGCAAGCTAATTTTAAAATATTCTGGTCATATAAATCCATTAATTCTTTATAATTATTATAATTTAAAGTTAGCGTATCTTTTTCATAATATTCGGTATTGTATATCCTAACTAAATCAATATGTTCATCTATACAAAGCTCATCATTATTTTTTATTTTCTGTAAGTATTTTACTACTAAACTGTCAAAACCAGAGCGGCTAATTATAATTCCAATGTTATCAACTTGAGAGCCTGAATTATTATTCTCATAACTTAAAAGACAGTTATTAGAAAATAAAATCAATAGATTTGAAAAAACAATTAATATTAATTTATATATTTGTTTCCTTTGTTTATATTTTAGCTAAATTTAAATTTCTATTTTACTAAGGGCTAAAATGATTAATTCTTTTACTTCATCGTCCCGCTCCATTCCAGAGAAAGCCGATGCGTTGGCTGTCCTTATATTCTTAATATTTGATATTAATAGGTTTAACTGAATGTAATTAATTTTTAGTAATTATAATAAATCTAAACCTTCTATATTTTCAAAATGTTTTTTATTCAAAGTAGCGAATGGAATTTTGTAATATAAAGCTGTAGCGGCAATAAACAAATCTCCAATTGGTATTAGCTTATTTATCTTTTTTAGTTTAAAATATAAATGGCGGGCTTTTTCAGATATCCCTGTGTCTATTTCAATAATTTCCATATTTTTAATGATTTCTTTTGCAAAGGCAACTTTGTCATCGGAAAAACCAATTAAAAACTCAAATTCTGTAATAACTGAAATTGAAAAATCATATTTATCAGCAAGTTGGTAGAAAAGCGTTTTTTCTATATTTTTCTTACGAAAATAGTCAATTAAAATGCTTGTATCTATTAATATTCTTTCACTACCCATTCTTTGAACCATTTTGAAATTTTTTGGAAGTTATCAATTTCATCTTTATTTAAGTTTCCAGGCCTTTGAAGTAAAAGTTTTTTGAAATGCTCTCGCCTGTTAGTTTCTTTTTCTATTTGAGTAATTGTATCTGGAATTGGAGTAATTTCTAGCAGTGCTTTACCTTTGTAGAATCCAGCTGGAAAATTAATTATTAATTTATCAGATGTTATTTGTATGTATTCGCTGTATGAATTCATTTCAGTTTTACCTATTAATATTTTATTTAAAATACAAAATAATTCATAAAAAAACAATTTGAAACTAAAGAAAATGCAAAATTCATTCACTTCATCGTCCCGCTCCATTCCTTTGTAGCCGAAGCGGTAGCTGCTATTCTTCCCAAATTATATTAATTTTTCTATCTTCAATTTTTTTGGTTTTTGTATTATAAACAAAAGGTTTAGGAGAATCGTAGTCATTATATAAGACTAATAAAAAATCACCATATAAATTCAGTGTAGAAGATTGCATAAATAATAAATGGAAATCATCATTTTCACAAATTTTAAAATAATTGATTAATTCTTCATCGTAGCCATTAATATCAATTCTTCTAACAGATTCTATCATATTATTGATTGTTGTTAAATAAACTATTGAACTATCGCTTATTATCCAATTATTTTTTTTTGTTACAAATTTATTTAAGTATATTGATTTTTTATTTTTAGTAACAATGTTTGTATAACCATTAACTTTATCATTTTCTAATACTGCTGTTGTTGTAAATTGAAAATTTTCATTATAGAATTCAATATTCTTATAAATAGTATTCTCATTATTTAAAAATAATACACTTGAGTCAAGTAGATTTATTTCTTTTATACTATCAGCTAAAGAATATCTATAAACTTTATTTTCAATTGAAGTAGTATCAATTACTTGAAAATAAAAAGAATAATCATTATAACCTAACCAACGAATATTTAAAAAATAAAAATCATAAAAAATTCTATTTTTTAAATTTCCAACAGATAGGCAATCTTTTCCAATCGAACTAATATATTCCAAAAAAATACAACAATCTTTTATTAATAATGGATAATCTCCACTTGAAGATTTTATAACTTTACTCAATAATAAATTATTTTTGTAATAAACATCAAATGTACTTGTTTCAGCATAATTTCCTTCGTTAATATGCTTAACTGTGTAATAAAAATCTCTATTATTATCAAAATAATATATTGAACTGTTAATATATATATTTAATATAGTATCATTTATATTTATTCTATTCAAATTAGTAATATTGTATTTGCTAATATAATCACTTTCACTATATAATATTTGGATATTATATAATAAAAGAAATACAAATAAAAAGTATTTCATTTTAATTTATTCCAATAATTTATAATTATAAATATATTCAATCTATTACTCTTTTCTTTGATTTCAGATTCATTTCCAACTGCTTGATTTACATCAGATTGTAATTCTGCCACAAGTTGTGGCAATTTTCCTTTTCATAGTGTAGTAATTCGTTAAAAGACTTACTATCTTGTGTCATTCCGAACCCCCAGATAAAGCATGTGCTTTATTTAAATTGAGATGACATCACTTAACACAGTCATTCTGAGGCGAATATAAACGAAGACGTTTA
>CAZCLJ010000154.1:0-10923 GCA_964499465.1 uncultured Hyphomicrobiales bacterium | reverse complement strand
GTGAGAAATCTCACAAGTCATTGCTACCACGAAACTTGAGATTCCTCACTTCGTTCGGAATGACAAGAAATGTTAATCAGGTTTCCAATAAATTACTACACAAGGCAATTCCAGTTTAAGATTTAAACAAGTCAAGTTAATGAGCTAAATTATATTAAACTGCAAATATCCTTCCCTATTGAGAAGTAATTTTACGTTTTTAAATCCATTTTTCTAATTCCAATCTTTAACTATTTAATACCAATTTTTAAAATATGCTTATATTCAACTTATCCCGTAGGGATAAAATATTTGTAACAATGCTTTTTTTAGTGTCTTTTATTCCGTAGGAATTAAATATTTAATAGCTTTTTAACATATAATCCCTAATGGGATAAACACAGTCAAGGGTTATTCTTGTTACAAACATATAATCCCTACAGAATAAACCTTAAATACTCTTAAATAATTTTAACTCACTACTATAATAACTAATACATATTATTATTGAATTCAGCACTCCAGATGCCTCGTAGTTTGGTATTTCGCAGTCTTGTCATCCTTAATCACAAAATGTAGCAAATGTTTTATTTAAAGTTGAATGACATCATTTAAACTTTCGCAAAGTTAAGAAACTTTACGAAAGTATTTAGAACTCTTACTTTGCGAAAGTTTCTTAACTTTCGTAAAGTTTTGGTTGAAAGAAATAAGAATGTTATTTACAAATTAACTTTAACTATCATAATTCATAATAAAATCAAATATTTCCTCCCACGATGAAGCTAAGAAATCAGCTTTTGATTCTTTAGGATTATTTGCATTCAAAACAGCAGTTGGGTCGCCATTAAAACGTATGGCTTTCATACCAATATCTTTAGCACCAACAATATCAGTTTGCTCAATATCTCCAATATGAATAGCTTCTTCCGGCTTAAATTCAAACTGCTCAAGAATAGTTAAAAATGCCTTTGGGTGCGGTTTTGATACAGAAGTTTCATCACTAAAACTGAAAGCATCAAAATACTTAATAATTTCATTATTCTTCAACAATTCTCTCAATACATTTCCGGGTGAAAAGCCAGTGTCAGAAACAATTGCCAATTTGTAGTTTTCTGATAGCTTGGTCAATGCTTCTTTTACTCCGGGAAGAAGATTTGGTGGGTGGTCGAGTATGCTATATGCAAATCCCTTTGCTACTTCTTCAATGCAATTATTGTCAGTTGGCAAGCCAAGATAATTCCAAAAGAAGCCAACTGTTTCTTCAGGCAATGGTGTTCGCATATCATTCTTCCAAATCTCATTGAAAAATCCCCAAGATGCTTGCATTGCTTTTTCAAATTCCTGCGATTCTATCTTTCTTCCATAAGAATTTATACTACTAACTAATTTCTCCATTCTTAGTTGGTTACGTTTTGTTCCATTACTCGAATCAAATAATGTATTCCAAAAATCTATTGTTACTAATTTTAATATCATTTTACCTCTTTTTTAAATAAAATATATATAAATTTAGTTATATTTTTTTATTTAAAAAAATCATTTTATTTTTTTGATAAGATTAAAAAAATGTCATCTTCCCAAGTGATTTCAGGAAATTCAACTATTCTGCCAATTTCAGAACCATTTCGTAATACAATTAAAGTAGGAACTTTTTCGATTTTATATTGCTCTGCTATTCCTTCAGGTTCTCTTTTCGCTCTGTCAACTCCATATAAATTGTAATTAAATGAACTTATTCCTACAGAATCGAATATTTTTATTATTTTAGGAACTTCAGATTCGGAATCGCCACACCAGGAACCAGAAAAAATTAAGAACTTTTCATTTTGTAAATCTAAAAAAGAACGAATTAACTCAATTTTTTCGTTTGGTATTAGATAGTTGTCAGCAGAATAGCTTTTCCATTTAGCTTGGTTTTTCCATTCATTCCAGGAAAATTTGCCAGTAATCACTGGCTTTTCTGATTTTTGCTCAATTACAGATGAACAAGCAATTATTCCAAAAAGTAAAAAAATTAAAATGATTTTCATATAAATTTATCTTATTTATGAATATTTAGTATTTGTTAAGAAATAAGTCATACTATCAATTAGTTGTTTGTATGGCTATAAGAGAACGTATTAGCCCTGTGGGACAGGAGAGCTGTATATTTTATTTTGCACTAAATACATTTTTTTATTCTTCCTTATTTTATACACTTACTACAACTAGAAAAGTTAAGAAAACAATAAATAACGGATAAACGGGATTGTAAGAACTGAACTGACTGTTAAAACAAAAATTGTCATTGCTAAAATTTCTGTATCTAAATCAAATTCATCTGCTATTACTAATGTCAGCAGTTGGGTTGGCATAGCTGCTTCTATAACAGATGCCTCAAAAAAGGGCTGCTGCATTCCAATGAATTTGCCAATGAAAAATGCTACTACTGGAATAAAAAATAGTTGAATTGCCCCGACTATAACTATATTTTTTATATTATGAATTCTTTTAAATTTCAGAGCCATTCCAAGAGAAAGAATCATTAATCCTGAAGTAGTTGCTGCAAGTAGTTTAGTAGTCTGCAAAACAAAATCCGGTAAAGGAATATTTAAGATGTTTAGAATAATTGATATAGCCAAAGCCCAAAGAGGTGGAAGTTGAAAAACTCTCTTTGCCATATCTTTTAATTTCAAATTGGTTTTGTTTCCGTAATAAAGGGCAATCGATGCACCAATTGTTAAAAGGAATGGAGTAGTAGATACTTCATAAAGCACAGAGACAACAGCAATTTTTTCAGGTATATCTGAAAAAATGCCCTGCAAAACAGGTAAGCCCAAATATGTTACATTACTAAAAGCACTTGCGAGGATTAAAGCTCCTTTTGTTTTCTTGTCAATTTTAATAAATGCAAATAAAAATGCAGCTAAGCTTAGTGCTGCACTAATTCCACCAATTGCTACAACAGGAATTTGGAAAAATTCTGCTCCAATTTTTGTATTATATACTATATTGAAAATAAGCGATGGAAGGATAATATATAGGACCAATTTGTTTATTGAGCGGCGAAAACTTTCTATATCTATTTCCGGAAAAATATACCTTAAAACACTGCCTATACCAGCAATAACTCCAAGCGATAAAAATACATTAAACATTTCTTTAAGCAACAATTATTAAGCAATTTTATTTTGTATATATACACACAAAAAAACAGACATTAAACTTTACAAATATAAGAAATCTAATCAATCTAATAATTGCTATTTATAACTTCGCTTTGCTTTAATTATTCTAATTCGTCAAAAAACTCACCAATCTCCAAATCTAAAGGGGTAGTTATTTTTATGTTTCGTTCTTCGCCCTCAATTACTTTAACTTTATATCCGGCTAACTCAACAATATAGCTGTCATCAGTTGCAAGAACATTATTACTCATCTTTTGATATGAATCAAATATAATTTCTTTTTTAAACACCTGAGGAGTTTGAACTAATACTAATGAATTTCTGTCAACAGTAGTTTCAATAACATTATTTTGTGTAATTTTTTTTACTGTGTCTTTTGGTTTAATACCTGGAATTACTGCCCAAAACTCAACCGCATTTTTAATTAAATTATTAATTAAATTTTGAGAAGCAAAGCAACGGACAGCATCATGAATTAAAATATAATCTGAATTCCTTGCTATTTCTGTGTTTAAAGCATTTAAAACAGAATTATGCCGCTGTTCTCCACCTTTTACAATTGATTTAATTTTCTTGAAATTATATTTTTTTAAAATTTCCTGAAAATAAGAAATCCAATCTTCATTCATAGCAATAATAATTGAATTTATATTTTCATTCTGCTCAAAAATGGAAATAGTGCGAATTATAATCGGAATGCAATGTAATTCGATAAACTGTTTAGGGAGTTCAGAATTAAATCTTTTTCCAACTCCGCCAGCTACTATTATTGCAACGAAATTGTTCATTTTATTTATATTTGACTTATTTACTTCTATTTCTTTCATAATAAGTAAAAATGTGTATAAATCTATTAATATTATTGGATATTAGGAATAATTTTTAATTTAAATAAAGTTTGCTGGAATAATTTTTAACATTTAACATCAATTATAATATTCGTTAAATATACTTTTGTCTTATGTTACTGCGAAACAAAGTTAAAAATTTCTCCATTCCTTATTGCTACAGAACTTTAAATTCCACGCTGCAATCAAAAAACAAAATTACTATTATTTCTTCAGTAAATTCAGAACTCCTGACCCCATAACGAAAATAAAGGAGTTAGGAGATTTGCCTCGTAAAGAACAATTGCGCAGTTAATCTCCATAATAAATTATGGAGTTACTCTAATTATTAGAATAACTCCTAAATTTATTTAGGAGTTATATGTTTGCTATTTTGTGAAATTACTTTATTTTTAATATTAGAACTATAATAATTGCGAAATTGCAAACTACGAGGCATCAGGAGTTCTGAAATTATATTACAGGAATACCAAGTAATACAGTCAATTTAAAAAAGTTTTTTATCAATTTATTTTGTTCTTTATTTTTTTTATTTTTGTTTCAATTTTTTTAATACTTTCTTCTGCTGGAAGATTCTCTGGCATAGTTCCACCAATATCTTGTATTGCTTTCCTAACTTTTTTTCCAATCTCATTATGAATAAGATTTGCTTCATTTTTTGATTTTATACTATTCTTTTCTGATATAAGTATTTCTTCTGTTTGGGTTGCTCTAAAAAGATTAGCTGCAAGTTCAGTACTTCCCATGTGGTCAAGAATTTTTTGACTTGGTTTTAAACCTTTTTTTAAATGAATATCTTTATTTGATAAACCTCCATATAAACCTTTATAGCCGTGGTCTTGGAAAATCGCGTAATCAATATTTTCAATAACTCCTACTTCTTTAGCAGCAGAAGCTAATTGAACATTTATTTTTTTCATTTCATGCCGGAGGAATAACCTTTTTTCCTCCTTAGTTTTTAAGTTTTTGTACTCTTCCATTTCAGAAATTTCTTGTTTTCTGGTTTGGATAGCAAAATAAGTTTGTCCTAATGCTACAACTTCTTTTGAAGGGTCTGCATTCTGGACAATGAGATAACAAGCATATCGCGAAAGTTGATAATCCAAAAGTGTTCTTTCTGTGTTGGAACCGATTTTGACCAATTTCCCCGTTTGGAGAAAATGGTTTTCAACAGGTTGATTAGAATTTTTGCAGGCCTCTAATGCTTTTCTTATAACATTTTGAAATTTATCCCATTTATGATATTCAAGCAAAGAAGATAATTCCCTTGCAGACCAACATTCTTGCCCAAACTCATTAACCTGTCTTATTTTTTCAAAAACTGAAATTCTTTCAATATTAGTTTCCATATCATTGCTTTTCAGATATATTCTTGATAATAAATTTACAATAAAAGGCAATTAATTAAATAACTCACCTTACGCAATTCCTCTTTTGAGAAATGAAAAAGTGTAGTGTTGAAACATTTTTTAATCCACTTTTCTTATTCTCCTCTCAAGAGGGGAATGCGTAAGGTGAGTAAATAATTTTTTTTCTTTAATCTTAATAAAGATAAAATTGATTGAAATTCATTTATTGTTTCAATTCAGAATTACAGAACTCCTGATGCCTCGTAGTTTGGTATTTCGCAATTAATATAGTTCTGATATTAAAAATAATGTAATTTCAAAAAATTGCAAACATATAACTCCTAAATAAATTTAGGAGTTATTCTAATAATTAGAGTAACTCCCAAATTTATTTGGGAGATTAACTGCGCAATTGTTCTTTACGAGGCAAATCTCCTAACTCCTTTATTTTCGTTATGGGGTCAGGAGTTCTGAATTATAAACAATCCCATTCATGTAAATCTGTGGTATTACAAGATTACATTCCACGCTCCGCAAATTTACACCAGCTTCGCGAAACATATCTGTAGTGCGTTTATGGGATTCGACCCACTGCCCGTTTGTATTTGCATCGTAGAAATCTTGTCCGTTTTTATGATAAATCACCTCTGAAATACCAGTTTGAATTATTCCTCTGGCACAGTCGCAGCAAGGTAGCCAGGGGACATAAAGTTTACATCCTTTTAAAGTAGTGCCGCGGCGGGCAGCGTTATAAATGGCATTTCTTTCGGCATGCTCAATCCAAAAATACTTCTCACCTTTTTCGCGTGAAAGCCGCTTGCCTGCTTCATCTTTTTCGATAAAACGAGGAAGAGAATTATAGCCAGTCGCAACAAGCACGTTATCGCTGTCCACAATCACAGAACCAACGTGAGTGTGTTCGTCTTTGCTCCTCATTCCTACGAGATAGCACATCGTAATGTATAATTCGTCCCAACTTGGTCTTTTCATAGCTTTTTCCTTATTTTCAATTATTTATTATAAAAATTGCTCTAAATATTGTCATTCTGACGGATGTTAGAATCCATCTTAAAAATAATTTTTATAGGTCATTAGTCATTCGTCATTTGTATTTTTACTAACAACTAATGACTAATGACTGAAATATTATCTAGTTCAATCTTTTTATACCAAACCGCTAACAATAATGGTAATATAATCTGTCATTCTGAAGCGCAGCGAAGAATCTCACAACTTCTTGCCACCACAGACTTTGAGATTTCTCACTTCGTTTCGAAATGACATTAAGATTTTGTACTATTAGTTAGCGGTTTAGTATTAGAGAAAACCAAGATGGATTCTGACATCCATCAGAATGACATCGCTACTTTTACTCTGCAAAACTTCTTGAACCAGATGTCCTACATCTGCAAGATGTAGGACATCTAAATCTTAGTATTAACAATGACTTGTGAGAATTCTAACTTCGTTTCGAAATGACACAATATAATAAGGCTTTTAACGAATTACTACACTAACCATCTTCAAACAACCTTTTTAACCAGTTAACAAACTGCAAGCACATTTCATTGTCAGTTGATAAATATTTTTTAGTTATAGCAGAACCCATTGGACTTCCGGGGATTTCCTGAATTGCAAGCCAAGAATGAATTAGTGCTTTTGGTCTGTCTTTCTCTTTATATGGATTCAATATTTTTTCTTCAATTTCAGAAAGATGTTCCTCAACATAAGGCAACAACTTGTCTTCATTGGGAATTAAGTATTTTACAAAATCTTCAACTTTTCCCTCTAAACTATTATTCGGCATAATCCAAACGCCGATTTTCTTGTTTTCTTCATTATTTACTATTAATCCTTCTTTGGGTAATGATTTAGGAATACTGTAACCAAATTTTTGTAAATAGTTTTTAATTGATTCCCAACGACTTGAAAATTCAAAATCTGCATCTACTATAATACCTAAATGTCCCAAATCAGATTGTTTAAATCTAAGGTGTATTTCTTTAATTACATTATTATAACATTCACAATCAATAACATCGAAATTTTCAGGAATTGAGAACATTTCGCATAATGCCCAAATAATATGCTGGTCATCATTGCCTTCAACTAATAACTTACTTTTATGCTTTTCCTCTATTCTCATCACCTAATCTCAATATTTCTTTCATTAGCAATTCTTAGTTCATCAGAATCAAATTCAGTGTATTTTATTTCATCACCTTTTTTGTCGAGTCGAATTAATAATACATCTTCTTTATTTCCAATGCTATTGAGAATTCTTTCAAAACTGAAAATGCAATCTTCGCTATGAGTCGTTGCAAAAACCTGAACGTTTAATTTTTCAGCTAATTTAAAAATAATTTCCCAGAGTTTAATTTGTGAAGTGTAGTGCAAGCCGTTTTCAAATTCGTCAATTAGCAAATAGCCATTTTCTGCATTTACCATTGCAAGAATAATTGTAAGTATTCTGTTTATGCCATCGCCCATACTTTTTAATTGAATAGTATTGCTCAAACCGGCAAGTCTTATAACTGGAATTCTTTCAAGCGAAGAATCAGATTCGATAAAAGTAATTCTTTCAGTGCCTGGTTCAATTATTTTTAATGCTTCAATGACATATTGCTCTTTATCTGTAATTGCAATACTATCAAATAGTTTAGCATTATCTTTTCTATCGACATTATTTGAGCGAACTAGTTGAAAATTTTCAATCTTATAAAGTATTTCATGAGGATAGATTCCATTATAATCACTACCATAGAAAAAGAACATTAGATTATCCATTTTTACCATAAGAGATACTCTATAACCTTTTTCAAATGTAATAGAATCATCATTTAAATTTGGATTGAATTTAAAAGATATTGAATCACCTTCTACTGAAGTTTCCTCAAGAATATTAGCAAATTGAATTTGAATATATTTATCTTTATCATTTATTTGTGAATTATTTGGTGAATGCCCAATATAAATAGAATGTTCTTCATTAAAGTATGGTATTCTGTTTGTAAAAAGAGAAGAAAAAGATTTTATAAAATTTTCTTCGCTTTTTTCCCCTTTAATAAAAAAATTTTCATTATGCTCCTCAAGAATTTTATTTATTACTTTTGATCCTGCATTACTTGCATAAATAGCAATTGCTTCGAGAATAGAAGATTTCCCTGTGTTGTTTTTACCGGTTAATAGGTTAATTCTGCTTAATCTATTTATTTTAAAATCTTTTAAGCACCTATAATTTCTGATATATAATGAATTTAGCATAATAATTCGTTTTCTATTGCAAATAATGTTTAAATTACAAAAAATAATTGAATAATTTATGAAAAATCTAAAACTTACTTTTGGGATAAACAGTTCTTAGCAACAACAATTTATTTTATTATTTGATGAGTAAAACGCAATTTCTTTCATTTTATTCCAACATTTTTAGTAAATCTTTGGTTTCACTTGAAAAAGTCAATTCTCCTTTTTCTGCTTTTTTTAAAGCATTTTTATAATTTCTAAAGTATTCTTCTCTTTTTTCCTCTACAACATAATGATTAAGAAGATTCCGAATTTGGATTTTTTCTTTTATTGGAAGCTGTTGTAACTCATCAATTAATATTGAGTATTCCATAAAACACCTGTTTAAATTGAATAAATATCAAAAATTTACCCCTCGTAATATGCTTTCAAGGCATCTGGAAATGGAGAAAGAACTCGCTCTAAAACGCCCTGCATATATGAAATAATTATTCCGTAATTAGTTATGGGAACATTTGCTTCGCCAGCTCTTCTCATTCTTGATAGTTTTTCGTTACGTGTAATCATACAGCCACCGCAATGGATAATCAATTTATAATCGCTGAGATTATCGGGATAGTCTCTTCCGGCGTAAATATCAATTTTTGCATCAAAGCCGAGATGTTTCTTAAGCCAGCGTGGGATTTTCACCCTACCAATATCATCTTCGTTTGGATGGTGACTGCAAGCTTCAGCAATCAATATTTTATCATTTGCAGTAATTTTATCTAACATTCTGACTGCTCTGACTTCTTCAATCAAATCGCCTTTAAATCGTGAAAAAACTATTGAAAAAGTAGTGCAATTCACATTTTCCGGAGTACCTGCAACCATTTTATCTACAACTTGTGAATCGCAGATTACCAAATCAACTTTTTCTTTAAACCTATCAAGGATTGCAGGGTATTCAGTATCCTGGACTACAATTGCAGCAGCATTGCTGTCTAAGACATCGCGTAATACCTGAACCTGCGGCAAAATAATTCTTCCTTTTGGTGCTTCATTATCAATTGGAACAATAAGCACGATTAATTCATCTTTTTTGATAACATCAGAAATTAAAGGCGGCTGATTGCTGAAGCTTGCCGGCAGAATGTCTAAAATTGCCTGTTTTACTGACTTGATATAGTTCTCACGCATTTCCTTATCAATGCTTGAAGAAAGAATGACTTTTTTATTTAACTCTTTAATTTTATTCAAAAAAGAATCTAGAATCTGAGTCGTATCAATTTTATTTATAATAATAATTGTAGGTATCTTTTTCTTGGTTAATTCATTAAATATATTTTCCTCATAGTCATTCCAAACGTTTGGTTCTAAAATAAGCATTGCAATATCGCTTCTATCAATGACTTTAATCGTTTTGGCAATGCGTTTTTCGGAAAGTTCAGAAAGGTCATCAATGCCAGCGGTATCAAGGAATGTAACGGGACCGACTGGAAGCAGTTCCATTGCTTTTTCGACAATGTCGGTTGTAGTGCCGGGAATATGTGAAGTAACGGCAACGTCTTGATTTGCTATCATATTCAAAAAGCTGGATTTACCTACGTTTGTTCGTCCAAATATGCCGATTTGTAAGCGTAGTGATTTTGGTGTTGATTCCATATATTTTCAGTAAATTGTTATCAAATAAACCAATTTAATTATTAACAAAAATAAGAAAAATAGTTATGATTTTTTATGTATTTTTAAACGATATAGAGTGTATGAATATTTTATATTTACGTTTTTAAGATTAAAACAAAGTTGTAAGATGTGGAATAATTTTATAAGTTTGTATAAGTTTGATGAAACATTGTGAAGAAAAGATTTGCATTTTTATTAAAAAAGAATGAAAATGAAAAAATATTATAATAAGTTAATTAAGAAAACTAATTACAAATCACTTTTTGCAACAAATTCGAACAAATAATAATAAATCAATAAATATTTATTTTTACTCAAATATTACTCATTTAAAGTGACATTAAGTTTATTTCCAATTAAGTAATAAATTAGTTTGTTGAAAAAAATGACATTATGACCAATGAAACCATGGAGCATATCAACAACAGTAAGAAACCCTGAAAGAATAAGAAGTTTCCTATCTATTCTAAAAAAATTGGAAGGACAAATTTGGGACAGACAAATTCAAAAGAAATTCCAAATCTTGCTAATTCAATTTAAAGTATATGGAGCAGGTAAAGCACAGTTTTATAAAGATTTAACTAAAGAACAAATTTTTTTGATGGATAGTCCAGAACTGGTATGTTTATTTTGATGATTTATTTATTAAAATAAATCCTGCATGTTTTA
>CAZCLJ010000153.1:0-11070 GCA_964499465.1 uncultured Hyphomicrobiales bacterium | reverse complement strand
CACAGACTTTGAGATTTCTCACTTCGTATCGAAATGACATTTTAATCATATTTATGATAGCAATTTGGTATCACAACTCCTTGCTAACACAGACTTTGAGATTCCTCACTTCGTTTCGGAATGATATTATGATTTTGCACTATCAGAACTCCAGATGCCTCGTAGTTTGCTATTTCGCAGTCTTGTCATTCTGAACGAAGTGAAGAATCTCACAAGTCATTGCTACCACAGAGTTTGAGATTCTTCACTTCGTTCAGAATGACAACTTTTCAGGATAATTTGCGAAATTTTTATTTACGAGGCAAATCTTATAACTCCTTTATTTTCGTTATGGGGTCTGGAGTTCTGACTATTAGTTAGATTTTTTTTTATAAAAGTAATTTGATAAAACGAAGATGTCCTACATCTCGAAGATGTAGGACATCTGTCTATTAAACATTTTGATATTAATTATCAACATTATTTTGCGATAATCACAATTTCAGTTCTACGGTTGAGTCGTTTTCCAAAATCAGTAGCGTTATCTGCAATAGGTCTTCTTTTCCCATAACCCTTTGTGCTAATTCTGTGAGCTGGAATACCTCTTCTAATAAGATATTGCTTCACACTTTCAGCTCTTCTCAAAGAAAGCTTATCATTAAGAGCGTGTCCGCCAACATAATCAGTATGACCTTCAATCAAAATAGAAATATTGGGTTTGCTTCTCATAAAAGTTGATAAAACGTCCAACTCCCCAACAGAATCAGATACATTATAAGAATTTGAATCGAAAAGCAGATTTTCCAAAATAAGTTTTCTACCAAGTTCAACAATAGGAATAGTTTTTCTGACAAGAGTCCTTTTGTTATCGCTTAAAATCGCTATTTCAATAGAGTCAGGGATAGTGAACTCACCAGTTCTATAAGTTAAAGCATATAGATTGGTTAACTGATTAGAGAAATTATCCAAAATTGATGCAAAAGGAAAATCAATGTCATAAAACATACCACGTGTTTTTTCAGAAATAAGTTTATAGTTTGGCAAATTGCTGGGAACAATCGTGAAACAGCGAATATCTTTATCTTGAAGCACTTTAATTATATTATTAGTAGTATAATTTGTTTTGCCATCACCACTTTCACCAAACTGATGATATGGAGCATCAGTAATAAGCACAACCACCCTATTGGCAGCATCTCGATAATCTACTTTTGAAGCTCTAAGCAAGGCATCAAGAGCATTTTCCTTTTCGTCTCCCCCACCGAAAGCTCTAACTGGATTAATCCATTCAAGAAATTGCATAACATCACTAGTCAAAGGAAATTCTCTGTCTATAATATCAGAAAATAGTATTAAACCAATTTGGTAATCAATGCCTCTTTTAATAAGTGAAGTAGTGAATCTGGAAATATTCTTTTTTACTCCGTCAATCATTGGCTGCATTGAGCCGGTAATATCAATAAGAAACATAAAATCGACCGGAACTCTTTCGTTTATGCTGATTTTTTCAACAGATTGAACTTTCCTCTCAATACTATTTTCAAGGACTGTTAATTGGTCAGCGTATAATGTATCAACCGGATTTCCCATTACGTTACTTGCTTCAACAATAATTTTGATTAAAGGAAACTTTGTAATATCAACGTTTCTTATTGTGAGTTTAATTTCTTGCTTGTCGGATTTAACACTTGCCTCTTGTAGCAATTCTCTTGCTTTCTGGACAGAATCTTTAATTTCTACTTTTTCAATTTGGGAATAAATTTTTGTATTTATTAAAAATAACAATAAAAATAAAAGTAATTTTAAATAGATTTTATTCATTTTTATTTTTTAAAAAATTAAACAAAACAAAAATACCCTCTAACATATTCATTTTTTTATGTTAGAGGGTTTTAAATAATTCATATAAAATTATATAGTTAACCTAATTACTGGAGATACCATAAAGAAATTCTTAATTTCGTAAGGTCTGACTCCACGAAGTGGTGTTGAATACTTAGCTTCAATATATAACCAATTTCCTAAAAGTGGGAAATAAATTCTACCAAGGAACATCTGGTTGGAATATTGGATAGATGCACCGAAGGGCCATGTTGCCTGATTGCGGTATTCAACTTTAAAATAAAGCCAATCGCCGAACTCATCTGGTTTATATGTTTTTAAACCATTTACTCCATCAGCAGTAATAACAGTGCTATGGATATAAGTTGGATTAAGAGCATCAGTTGAATCAAAGACAGCCATTTCTTTTACTTCTGCATAACCTAAACCCAAGTCAAATCTTAAATAGTTTTCCGGATTTTTCTCGTCAAGCCACCAGTTATAAAATAATGTTACCTGTCCCGTTGAACGAAGAAGAGGAGCAACACCGTAAATATTATACTGTCCATTTCTTGGATTATCTGGCGTGAATTCAACATTTTCGCCCGGAGTTTGCATACAGTATTTGTATTTATCAATACCTTCATCTTGGGTGCTTTTCATTGGCAATTCCAAATTAATATGCAAGCCGGCTTCTGGTTTGAAAGGCATATTAATATCTAATCCTGCAACTAATTTTCCACCCGGTCCAGCATTTAAATGCCTGTCAGTAATCCAGTTTAATGCCGATGATTCGTCATTAATACCACTTGCAATTCTATAACCAGCACCTACATATAAATTAATGAGGTAAGGAATTCTTCCTCTGGTCTTTGGGTCCTTGTTTGCATAAAGTGGTCTTTTAAGCATAGCTTTTGCTTCACCGGCTTCCCAGAAATGATAACCAATTTGGTCATTACCAATTTTATTTAGTAACCAGAAACCAGAATTACCAATCTTTAAAGACTGCTCAAAAAGAGAAACAGTAATTGCATGGGTTACATTAGTTGGTTCCAAATAGCTGACAATCGCCTGTGCCTGCGAAGAAGTAACAGGAATTTCAACTGGAATATCAATAAAGCAGTAATCTTTTCCAGAAGGAGTCCTTCCGAGATATTCTCTTCTACCTGCAAGAATATCAACTAACTTATCTGGTATATATGCTTCAATTTCAACTGAATTCAGATAAGCTTCGCCGCAGGAAATAGTAAGAATATCGCTATATTCCTCGTCTATACTTCTTGGAGCAGCTAAAATCTCAATTTGCTGCATATTAAGCTTGTCTTTATCAAATCCGTAAAGCGTAAATGCTTGGTGGATTTGAATTTGGAGGTCAGTTTCGCAAACCTTCCATCGTGGAAAATAACCTCTGATATTTTCATCAATAGTAGTTAAACTATCAACTAAACTATCAGTATCCTGTGCGTTCACTTTCAATGTAGTGAACAAAACAAATGCTACTAAAATAAATCCTAAATATCTTTTCATATATTCTACTCTTATAATCAATATTAATTAAAAGTTAAAGATTAAACGAGCCATTGGAATAAACAAACTTTCTGATTCCCAAGCTCTGGGCTCTGACTTAAATGCTGCAAAATAAGCTTTTGCATCTAATCTTAAAGCAACTCTATTGTCCATTATTGGAAGTGGTATGTGTAACCAGGCATTAGCTCCTATACCTTCATCGAAATACTGAGCACTTGCTCCGAAGGGCCAGGAAACATTTGTTGCCATAAATTCTATTTTACCTGAAATACCACCAATTACTTCATTATCCAATTTTGTAAAACTAAAACTTCTGTTTCCTGTTAATGAATCCTCTACGATTTTGTTATACCATTTTTCAACGTTATAAACAGAACCAAGGACTCCAAATCTCAAGGAATAATCTTCATCTATTTTTACACCAAATGTATAATGCAGTTGAGCATTTGCTCTGATTAAATAATCGTTATCATTAATATTGATAGTAGGGTCTACAATATCCGGGTCTAAATGTCTTTTTTTATACTTCGATTCTTCTGCATCACCAAAAACGTAACCGAAGCTAAATTTAAATAGTCCGCTTTGAGGAATGATTTTAACCGGGAAATCCATACTTCCTGCAATACCAACTCCAGCATAAGTTAAACGTCTTTCCTGAGAAAGAATTTTGTTTTCATCTCCGAACCAGCCAGTAGGTAATATAATACCTAACTTTACATTTTTCATAATTGCACTCAAAGTAAGACGCTCACTCCAAATGGAAGGATAATTTATATCTTCTAAACCATACTTTAGTTCTAAACCAAAATTCGGTAAATTGTCGTTGGTTACAAAAAATTGGTCTATAGCATAATTTCCGTTTGAGTCGACCACATAGTTTCCATCACGGTCAATTTGATATGGTGGCTCATACATTCTCCAGCTAATTAAATCCGGGCTTACAATAAGTTCGTTTGAAGTACCAATGTAATCAATTGGCTGCCCTTCTGAAATACGAATATATTGTTGGATATCCTGTGGATATAAATCATTTTCATCTACGGCTAATGATGATGTTATTCCATATACTCTTGGGGCAAAATAAATATCTGAACCAATACCCTGTGCTTCTAGAGTTTTATTATCAACATTTCCCTGAATTAAGGCATTCATCATTAAATCGTATAGTGTGCGGGAACGGAAAGATTCATCTAACTTTACATCTTTTAATTCTCTAACTGAAAAAATGTTAGAAATTTGAACTGACCGTAAATTCTTTTTAATACTTTCTGAATCGTCATAAGAAACGATAAGACCAATAATCGTATTTGGAACTGAATTTCTTTCCGAACGGGTTGTTACTAAATAAGCTCGTTCAATTTGCTGTTCTTCAGCACCGCCACTACCTCTTATAACATCATAAATACATTGCAAGTCATCTGGAGGTGGAAGTCCCTTGTTTAAAAAGTCCATAATAATGTCATCATAGCTTTTACCAGAAGCAACGCCTTCTTCGACAATTCGTTTTACTTCCGGGTTCGCTTTTTCAACACAATCACTTGACTTTTTAGTAGAAGTAGCTTCTTCTTTCGATTTTAAAGCTCTACGCACTTCAGCAAGATTCCTGATTTCATATAAAGATACTGTACCAAATCTCCAGTTCTTGAACTGACGTAAAACATTTTCAATATTATCTCTCGCGCCTTGTTCCTGAGCTTTTATCGCCGAAGGTATCACAAACACAAGTAATAAAGAGGATACTATTAGCACCTTGTAAATAGTATTTTTCATTAGATAATCACCTATTATTTATTCTTTATTAGTTATTTTCAAATCCATTATTTAAAATATTATTTAAATTAATAATACTCTTTTTTTCTTTTTATAAATACATCAATCTTTATGCCAAAAGCAAATATATTAATTTTAAATGAAATTATTATGAAATTTTTTCATTTACTTTAACAATATAAATAAATATTTAAAATAGCAGTTTAAATATTTAGTTCAGAATCCCCAGATAAAGCAAAAACTATATTTAAAAGATGACATTATTTAATAATGTCATTCTGAACGAAGTGAAGAATCCAGAAAAATTTCTTTTAATCACTATACACTGGATTCTTCACTTCGTTCAGAATGACAGTGTATAGTTATATCACCTCTATTATAATGAAGCATGCTTCATTATGGGATTCAAAATGACAATTTGCTTATTCTTCACAATTTAAATTTGTTCTTACTTCTTCTGATGGTTCGAAATAATACATTATTCACACTTTTTTTTGCAACACAATACTGCTAAGAAATCTATCAACAAGGGGTAGTTCTACCCCTTGCTGATTTTAAAATTATCTTCTTCTACTGGGTTGAGTTTGCCTTCCACCTCTTCCGGGTGTGCTTTCTTTCTCTGGTTCATAATTAACCCTAAGGTTAATTGCTTTAGACTCTGGGTTAGATACCTTACCATTAATTGGATTAGTAGCTATAGCATTTATGTTGAAGGTAACAGTCCCTTTAACTTTAGTCTCATCTTTTGGCAGTGTTCCGTTTAATTCCAATTCTACGGTATAAGAATCACCTTCCTGTATTAGCTGTGGTTCTCCGGCAGAATACCCTTCGACAGCACATTTAGCAGTCTTATCAAGATATACTTTTATAGTAGGTTTGCCTTGTCCACCGATATCAGGGTCTAACAGTTTTATATTTCTTACTCTTAATCTAATACGCTTTTCAGTTCCCGAAGGAGGAGTTTCCTGCATATTAATTGTATTAATAGTAGGAGCTTTCTGTCTTATATCAACTGAATTTTTATATAAATCGACCTGTTCTTCAGAATATGGATTCTGCCAGTAAATTCTCAAGGTCGCTCTGTTTGCATTTGCATCAAAGAAGAAATTATCATCTCTGGTGATATTAAGCCCCCTTACAGGATTTCTTTGGTTATCTTTATCAGTTAAGAACTCAATCCTAAACTGGTCAGCTTTTATTTTATTTCCGGAATTAGGTATAGGATTCATAATTAAATAATTACCGTAATAAGAGTAATTCTTGAAGAATCCATCAATAATATTCCTGTTTGTTTCTTCTAAGCCGGTTTTAAATATTGTTAATACTTTAGTTTCAGTTTTACCTTTAGTTACACCGATACTATGGTTAATTTCAATAGTGTACATACCTTCAGGCAACTGTTTATCCAATCTACCTAAATATTCTCTTTTTTGTCCAATTGTTGGAGTAGGAAATCCTGAGCCGGGAACAAGGTCACGGGCTTGAGGAATTACTCTGGCAACAATAGAACCTCTGGAATCCTTAACTTCACCAGTAACGTTATTTGAAGTTCCCTGGTAAGGACTGATAGAGAATTCAAAGATTGGATTAGCAGCGTCGAAACTTGCTAAATCGCCTGCTGGCATAGAAATTGTTGGCTCTGCTCTTTGAGGAGTTGGAGTAATAACACGAATGTTAAACTCAATAGCACCTTTATTTTGTGAGAAGTCGCTCGAAAGTCCCGGAGCCAATAATTTTACGATATAGCTATAAAGACGAATCTTACTTGTCATCTCAACAGCATCTTCCTGCTTCGAAGCTTGCTCTATTGCAGTTTTTAATTCTGAATCAAAACGTTCTACATTGTTTTCCTTAAAGATAATATCAGCATCAGGAAGTTGAATAGCACCGCTGAAACGGGATTGCAATTCTTTCAGAACCCTTCTTAAATCTCTGACTGTAAGCTGAACAGTACCAATGTTTACTGTAGCATCATCTTTTAACTCAGAGTAATTTTGGTCGGCACGAATACCGAGAATTCTATTAGTCTTTGAAGAAAATCTTAATTTATACCAACCTTTGACAGATGGCGGTTCGAAATTAACGACAAAACTTCTTTTCTTTAGTCCCTCTAATTCAAACTTTGCTTTTTCTCGGGTTTTATCATCAGAATAAAAGAAAACGCTATCCTCAGACAGTCCTTTAGGGACAAAAGAAGAACCCTTGGTAAGCATAAGTTCAGGCGGATACTGAGGAATAATAGCTTCTAATGTAAGAGAGCTTAGAATATTCGGGTCAATTATTCTGTTATAAGTTTTTTCCAAATCGAATTTGAGCAAACGTGAGGATTTAAATTTCCAACCGGTAACATCATCAATAGCATCATCTGGATTTAATTTCTTAATATCAACTTTCCGCATATCTGCCTCACTAATAAATTCCGGCGGATTAGCAGGGTCTTCACTCGGATGGAAATAAACCTGATATTCTAATTCTTCAACGTTACTTAACTCAACAAGTTTTTTCAAACGCTTTACATAATCGTTTGGATTTTCACCTGCCTCTTCTTTACGTTTTAAATCAGCTGAAACATCGGTAACCCCAACCTCTACTATATACTTTCTAAAAGATTTAATATCTGACCCCATAACCTGTTTAAGGTCAATTCCAGCTGGTGGAATAGTAATTTCATCTTGAGGACGAGTATTAATACCCTCAGTACCTGCGCCGGATTGCAATTGAGAAAGGATACTCTCAACTATCTGCATAGTCTCTTTTTGCTTTTGCAAGAGCCCTTCTTCTGCTTCGTCGCGTTCAACAATGATAATCAACAATTCAAGAACTACTGCGAGATAAAGAACAAAGTAAACTTTACCTGCGCCTCCTCCACCTTTTGACATAATATTATTCCTTTTTTATTTTTTTTTAATTAACTATATGAAATTTATAAGCAAAATTTTCAAAATTTTATTTTTAATACTTATTTGTCTTACAATTTATTTTAAAAATAGCAGAATTACAAATAAAAAATGAAATTTTAATTTTTTTTTTTTTTCATACTAATTTCATTTTAATTTTAACTAAAGTATCTTCTTTTATTTCATTATTTTACAATACATATACCAATACCATTAACTTTTAATGAAAAAAAATTAATTAAAAATTATTTGAATTTAATTAAATCATTCTTTATTTTTATATTAATTGCAAAATAAAAGGGGAGAAAAATGCATAAAAAAAACTTAAGTAAGATAAACAGAATTATTTTCCAGTGGTTCGTCTTTTCTATTATAATTGTTTTTTCTACAAATGATTTGTATTCTCAGGCAAAATCTCAGCCATTGAATAGTCAAACAAATAAAAAATTTGCAGATGATTATTACGAGCTTGATGATTTTAATTACATTGAAATGGATGAAGAAGCAATTAACAGAGAAATACGAACTATCAAGGATTATTATAATAAAGCTTTAAAAAATATATCTTTAAAAGATACAATAAATGCACGGCTTTATTTCGATGCTGCCATTCAGATTCTTAACAAGTTAGCTTCTGTTCCGCAAATCAACAAATATAAAGAATTTTATTATTTAGCAAAGTCAATCAGATTCGATTTCGAACATTTCGTTCAAAATGTTGAGGACTTAGATATTGATTCCCCACAGTTTATTATATTAGATAAAATTACTCAAAATTTTGAGAATTTGCAAAACCCTAAAAAAACACCAATTCAAACTATTGAAGTTGCAAAAGAAACCAAGCAAACTGTAGATTCTGCTGCAGAAAAAAAACTTAAGCAAAACTCGACTTTCTTTCCTAAAAATATTGATATTCCATTAGATGATAACGAATATGTTCAAAAAAATCTTTCTTTATTAACAAGCGAGAGAGGAAAGAAATTTTTAAAAAAATGGTTAGAGAGAACTCCCCGTTGGTTCCCAATGATAAAAAGAATTGCTAATCAGGAAAATGTTCCTGAAGAAATTGTATATTTGGCAATGATTGAAAGTGGTTTGAACCCTACTATTGTGTCCCGCGCCCAAGCTGTCGGAATGTGGCAGTTTATGCGTTCTACCGGTGAAATGTATGGACTCAATGCAAATGGCTCACCATGGATTGACGAAAGAAGAGACCCGATAAAAGCTACAACCGCTGCAATGAAGCATCTTCGGGACCTGTATTATATGTTCGGCGACTGGTATATCGCTTTTGCTGCTTACAATTGCGGTGCCGGCTGCGTCCAGAGAGCAATTAATAAAACAAAAGTCGAAAAACCAACTTTCTGGGACCTTTACAAAAACCTTCCTAAGGAAACACGAAATTATGTACCTCTTTATATAGCAACTGCAAAAATTGCCTCTTCCCCATCGACTTATGGTATTAAATTAAGTGAATTGGAATTCCAAAAGGAATTTAAATACGATACTTATACTTTAAATGAACCAGTCAGCATCGAAGCACTTGCTAATTCCTGCAACGCTACTGTTCAGGAATTTCAACAGCTTAATACTGAATTGCTCAAGATGACTACTCCTCCGGACATTACCGAATATACTATTCGCATTCCTCAAGGCAGTTTAAATGTTTTTGCTGAAAATTTCTCTAAACTTACTGATGAAGAAAAAAAACCTTGGATTACTCATATTGTTAAAAGAAGAGAATCTCTAAAATCTATTGCAAACAAATATGGTATTACTACTAACGATTTAGCTGCTGCAAATAATATTAGCTCTAAATCTAAAATTAAAACTGGAACTAAACTGCAAATTCCCTTAGAAAAACAGCCCTCAGAAAAAGATAATTCATCGGCTATTACTCAAAATAATAATAATCCCTTACAGCAAAATACAAGTACTGAGAAAAAGGATGAATTCAAATCCTATACAGTTCAAAAAGGCGAAACACTTGCTTCTATTGCTAATAACTACGGAATAAGCATTGACGATTTAAAGCAAATCAACGATATCGCCCCTGAAACCGAGCATATTGTTGAAGGAGTTCGACTCAAAGTTCCAAACGTCAAGTCAAAAAATATTGCACAAAATTCAAGCAATCAAGTTCCAATAAAAAAAATTAATACAACTAAAACCATTTCTCATAAAGTTAAAAGCGGTGAAACTTTAGCTAAAATTGCCGATGACTATGACGTTTCTATTGATGATATTAAAAAATTAAATAAAATAAAAAGCAATAGAATAAAAAAAGGGCAAACCTTAAAAATACAAGTCAGTTCTTCTGAACCATCAAGAGAAAAAAAAGCTAATCCAAGCAATTCCAATTTAGTAGTTCATAAAGTCAAAAAAGGTGAATCTCTTGGCACTATTGCAGCAAGATATGAAGTATCCGAAGAGCAAATTAAAAATTGGAATTCTGATAACATCTCAGGTAATACTGTTTATGCCGGCTCTCGTCTTAAAATTTATACAGATAATAAATCCAAAGGTAGTGTTGCTTCAAACTCAAAGAATGTAAAAAATCTTCCTAAATATTATTCTGTAAGAAAAGGCGATACTCTTTCCTCAATTGCAAGCAAATTTGGTGTAAGCATAAATACTATTAAAAGTAAAAATAAGAAGTTAAATGAAAATAAATTAAGTATTGGACAAAAGATTCGCTTACAGTAAAATGTAAATAAAAATTAATACTATATTACAAAACTCCCAAATAAATTTGGGAGTTTTTTTTATGTTTAATAACAAGTTACATTCATTGATGCAATTTAAGTGTCATTTCGAACCCCAAGATAAAGGAAGACCTTTATTGAAATGAAGATGACATAAGTATAAAAGATCATTATGAAATATATAGTTTAAGAAAACCCCCTGCCCCCTTTGAAAAAGGGGGATTTGTCTTACCCCCTTTTTCAAAGGGGTCCGGGGGTTTCTTAGTGCTGTTCTGTATTTCATTAGTTTTTATAAAAAAGATGTCATTTCGAACCCCCTGATAAAGGAAGACCTTTATTTAAATGGAGATGACATAAGGTTTAGAAAGATT
>CAZCLJ010000152.1:0-11214 GCA_964499465.1 uncultured Hyphomicrobiales bacterium | reverse complement strand
TTACCAATGACATCTTTACTCAGTCATACTATCAACAAGTTGATAGCATGACTTATCTCTTGTCATGCTATCAGCTTGCTGATAGTATGACTGAAAAGCACTGTTTCAGAATTACACTTTTACTTATGTCATTCCCATTTAAATAAAACACTTGCTTTATTAGGGGGTTCAGAATGACTGTGTTAAGTGATGTCATCTCCATTTAAATAAAGGGTTTGCTTTATCAGGGGGTTCGAAATGACACTTTAATTGTACTTATGAAAGTAACTTGGTATTAGCAGTAACACATTACCAATGACATCTTTACTCAGTCATACTATCAACAAGTTGATAGCATGACTTATCTCTTGTCATGCTATCAGCTTGCTGATAGTATGACTGAAAAGCACTGTTTCAGAATTACACTTTTACTTATGTCATTCCCATTTAAATAAAACACTTGCTTTATTAGGGGGTTCAGAATGACTGTGTTAAGTGATGTCATCTCCATTTAAATAAAGGGTTTGCTTTATCAGGGGGTTCGAAATGACACTTTAATTGTACTTATGAAAGCAACTTGGTATTAGCAGTAACACATTAGCAATTAACTAATATACTACATTCTTCAATAAGTATTTTTTTCAAATCAAAAATACTTATATCTTTTGCCTTCGCTCCTGATGCCTGGCTGTGACCACCACCATTATATTTTATAGCTATGTTTCTTATGTTAATTCCTTCCTTTGAACGAAAAGAAAGTTTCAATTCATTGTTATCTAATTCAGTAATTTGAATGGCTATTTTCATATTTTTAATAGTCATTAACCTTTCAATGAAATTTTCTGTGTCGCTTAAAGTAGAATCAGTTTCTTTAAGCATTTCTTTTGTAACAATTAAAATGCTAAGATGGTTATCGAAATAAAACTCAACTTCAGAAAGTGCCCTACCAAATAATTTCATTTGTTTTGCAGGGATTGAATTATAATAGCTATTATAAAGGTAAGTAGGATTTGCACCAAGAGCAACTAATTCTGAAGCGGAAAGTAAAGTATTTGCACTTGTATTGCTAAAAGTGAAATTTCCTGTATCTGTCATTATTGCTAAATAAAGATAATCGGCGATATCCTTATTTATTTTAAATTTACTATCGGATTTAAGTAATGACCAAATTAATTCGCCAGTAGAACTGCTTTTTATATTTATTAGGGATAAATCAGATTTGATTTTTGGCTCTAAATGGTGGTCAATTACAATTTTTTTTGCTTTAGAACTTATAAAATAATCCTCCATAATACCGAGTCGGGAACTATCATTTAAATCAAGAACAATTATTAAGTCTGCTTTTTCAAAAAATTCAGAATGATTTTCTTTGTTAAATGAATTAACTTTAGATATATTATTTAAAAAGTTGTAGTTTTCATTTACTTTTCCATCAATGAAAATTGTTGATTTCTTGCCTTTTATTTCACAATACTCATTTAAAGCCAGACTGGAACCAATAGCGTCCCCATCAGTATTTATATGGGTTAAAATAATAATGTTGCTTGATTTCTCAATAAGTTCAATAATTTGATGTTTATCATCTGAAAGATTAGAATTATCAGTTTGTTTTTGATTAAAAGTGGATTTTAATTGACGTAATTGATAATCACTTAGTCCAGTAGGATTGAACCCTGCTGATTTGCATAAAAAGTAAATATTTATCGTCTTTGCTAAAATATCAATAGAATCGAAGCAATCAATTACGCTCTCGCCGATAGCGAGGCAGCCGTGTTTTTCCCAAATAACGCAATCGTGCTGCCGGAGTTCATTAAGAGTTGCATCGGCTAAATCGCTTGAGCCGGTAATTTTGTATGGGACAAAGCCAATCCCTTTTGGTATTAAGATACTAACTTCAGGATGCATCTTGAAAATTATATCATTTAAATCCTTTCTGTTTTCTATTTCAGGTGAATTAGAAAAAGCAATAATTTCAGTCGGGTGGGTATGAAGAATTGCATTGCAATTAGAATTATTTTGAATAAGGAAATTGTGAATAAGAAGGTGAGATGGAAGTTCAGAAGTTGGAGAGTTATTACTGTTGTTAAAATTGAATATATAGCATAAATCAGTTTGTTCTTTAAAAGCAACAACGACCAAATTTTCTTCCGGCTTATTTCTTAAATCACGCATCTTAGAGCCAGTCGCAGTTATTAACAGAATTGCATTATTTAAGCAAGGATAATTTTTATTTAAATTAAACTCTTTATACTCCAATTCTTTTAATTGACTGAAAGAAATAAAATCGCTTATATTATAAGAAATATTACCAGCATTACGTTCAGCCCAGTTCCTTTGGCAAAGTAATTCTGAAGTTTCTCTTATATCTTTTATAATGTTTTCCAATTTTTTTAAAATTTTCATAAATTTCTTTGTTATTTGAAAAAAAAATTGCAATTTATGAAAAAATAAGGTATTATTTTTTAAAGTTCTTATAAAAAAGAATATAAAATTTTAAATAATAGAATTTGAATATAGCAAATAAAATAAATAAATCACTGCTATTCTGTGATTCATTTTATTTGAAAAATATTTCAACTATCTTAAATAATTTTGAAACTTTTCAAACGATTTTAAGTCATAATATTTAATGGACATAGTATTATTTTTAATCCAGAAAATTAAAAATAGTACTAAAAGCTATTATTTTATTAAAATAGAAATATTTGAATGATAATATATATACAAAAATTAAAAAATCTCTAATTAAATAATCATAAATTTTTTTTCTTTTTTTCTTGATTTTTTAAGAATTTTTTTATATCTTACAAAATGAAAAAATAATGAAAAAATAAATCATATATTTTTAATTAGTATAAATTTCACAATCATAAGGAGTCTTATTTATGAAAAAACTAACGAATTTTCTAATTCTAAGTGCATTATTTTTGTTAGTGCCATTGCTAACGAATGCACAAGTAACCCAATATGCTTTTTCAAGTGAACTTGGAACTTATACACCAATTTACGGTGGAACAGTTCATGGGGTCGCTACTAATGATGATACAAGTTTTCCAAATATTCCAATAGGATTTACATTTAATTGGCTTGGAACTGATTACGATGCAATTAGCATACAAACAAATGGCTGGATATGTATGGGAACTACTATTGGAAGTTCCTATACAGGTATAAGTCAAACAACATATAATAACGTTGTTGCTGTCCTATCAATGGACCTACAGGGTTCGGCAACAGGTGAATTAATGTCCCTGACAGAAGGTGAAGCTCCCGATAGAGTTTTAACAGTTCAGTGGCAAAATTATAAATGTTACGGAACTACTGGCGAAGGTGATATCTTTAACTTTCAGATAAAATTATACGAAACAACAAATACGATTGAAATAGTATATGGTTCTCTTACAAAAAACGAAACAAATAGAACCCCTCAAGTAGGTATTCGTGGCTTAAGTAATGCTGATTTCAATAACCGTATGGTTACAGAAGGAACAAACTTTTGGTCAACATCAGAACCGGGTGTTTTAAATACCAGTACCTGCGCTTTGACAACTGCTACTTTACCCGACAATGGCTTAATTTATAGATACTCTTTAGTTGACCAAGAATATGTTGGTGGTGAAGTATTTCAGAATACAAATGCTGTTGTTGTTGGAGCAATCGACCAAGTTATTATTCAAGTTAGAGTAGAAATGTATGGTTCTTTGTCTCCAATGAATTTATCACAGTTTGTATTGAATACTGAAGGAACTACATTACCAGCAGATATTTCAAATGCGAAAATGTATTATACAGGTAATTCACCAGAATTTGCTACAACCACTCAATATGGCAATACAGTAAATTCACCAAGTGGTGAGTTTATAATTGCTGGCGAACAATTATTATTAGGTAGCTTCAATTATTTTTGGCTATGTTATGATGTTTCTACTGATGCAACCATTGGTAATTTTCTTGATGCTGAGTGTAATTCATACACAATAAACGGTATTGAAGAAATACCAACAACTACTGCCCCTGAAGGAGGAAGAGAAATAAAAGGTCCTTTAAGTGGTGAAATTACAGTTGGAGATGGAGGCGATTATCCAAATTTAAATACTTTTGCTGCTGATTTAAATGTTTTAGGTTTAGCTGGTAATACAACACTTCAAATAATAAGCGATTTGTATGAAGAAGCCCCTGTTGTGATTAATCCCTGGACAGAAATTGGTGGAGGTGGATATTATTTAACAATTACACCTGAAGGCACTGACCGCACTATTCAAGGCGAATTTGCTGGTAATGGAGTCATTGTCCTTAACGGAGCTGACCGAGTAATAATCGACGGCGAATTAAATGAAGGCGAAAGAAACCTTCATATAATTAATACTGCTACTGCAGGACCTTCCTGTGTAGTGTTCTTAATTGGTAATGCAGCCGGTGAAGGTTGTACTGATGTTACTATCCGAAATTGCGAAATAGTCGGATACGATAGAACTATTACAACTTCTATGGGTATTGTTCTGGGTGGTCTTCCACTTGATACTGCTCCAACCGGTTACGACCACGACAACTGCTTAATCGAAAATAATAAGTTTAAAAAAGTTTATTATGGCGGAGTTAATGCTTATGCTTCATCAGCCGGAACTTATGAAAACTTACAAATACTAAATAATGAGTTCGGTGATGATGAATTAGCCGAATCTCTTGGCGAAATCGCTATTAATATGTATTACTGCCCAGGTGCTTTAATTGATGGAAACCATGTTCATAATCTGGGCCAATATAATGTTTCAAATTATTGCATTGGTTTCCAAATTGGAACAGGCAATGGCAATTCAATCATTACAAATAATAGAATTCATACTCTTTGGCATACTGCATACACTTACGGCGGTGCACATGGTATAAATATTACAACTTCAACAGGTAATGATAATATTCTAATTGCAAATAATGCAATTTACGATTTGGTAACAACAAATTATAATGCTACAAATACTGCTTATAATCCATTTGGTATTAGAATTGTTGGTGGAACAAATATAAGCATTTTGCATAATAGCATTCACTTATACGGAACACAGCAAGATGGAACAGGTGGCTATACAAACGGGTCATTGTCTGCCTGTATTATTGCTACATCTACTGCCATAACCGGACTTGATATCCGCGATAATACATTATCAAATACATTAGTTGGTCTTGAAGGTTCAACTCCAACTTGTATTCATCATGCGGGAACAAATACAGTTTTTACTAATATTGATTACAACAACTATTATATTGGTGAGTTAAATCCGGGTTATATTGGTAAATTAGGCGCGACCTGGTATCAAACTTTTGAAGAGTGGCAGGCAGCAACTCTTCAGGATTTAAGTTCATTAAATGTATTGCCAGATTATACTGCTGACGATAACTTAGCACCTAATCCAAGTTCACCGCTTGTTGGAGCTGGAACCTTCATTGAAAGTTTACCTTTTGATATTTTAGGAAATCCAAGAATTAATCCTCCAACAATAGGTGCTTATGAAACTGATTTAGGTGATGATTTACCACCACCGTCGCTTATTTCACCATTGAATAATTCACTTGGCGTTCAAAGATTAACACAATTTGAGTGGAATGCTGTTGAAGGTGCAACTTCTTACTATTTACAGGTTGCAACAGACGCAGAATTTACTAATATTGTTGTAGGCCTTTCAGTTCCAACTACAAACCACACATTAACTACCCAATTAGCCGCAACAACACAGTTTTACTGGAGAGCCAAAGGCGAAGCTGAAGGCGTAATTGGTTACTGGTCTCAAGGTTGGAAGTTTATTACTGAAGGTCCTCTTGAAGCACCTGTTTTAGTAAGTCCATTTGATGGTTCTGAAGGACTTGCTCCGGATAATCCATTAGTTTGGGAAGCAGTATTCGGTGCTGATATGTATAATATTCAAATCTCAACAAATGCAGATTTTACTGAAATTATTGTTGATGAAAATATAGCCGGAACAGTATATATTCCATCAACGTTAGCATTACAAACTGATTACTGGTGGCGTGCTTCTGCAACTAACGGCACTAATATTAGCCCATGGTCAGAGATTTGGGCTTACTCAACTGGTTCTATTGTTACAATTGGAAATGGAGAAACTTATAACTCAACATCAGGTTATCCAGCTCCTTATGGAAGATTTTACTGGGGCGCAAGGCATCAAATCCTTATTACTGCCGAAGAATATCTTGCAGCAGGTGGTTTACCCGGTTTAATCACTGCAATGTCGTTTGATATTTTTGCAGTCAATAATTGCGATGCTTTAGAAAACTTTACTATAAAAATTAAAACAACAACCCAAACCACAATGACAACTTTTGAATATGAGGGCTTTACTACAGTTTATGTAGCAGCTCCTTCATACCAACCAATAGTTGGCTGGAACACTCATACTTTCGATACTCCATTTGAATGGGACGGCGCTTCAAATATTTTACTTGAAACCTGTTTCGTCACAGATGGAGGTTATACTCAAAATGCTTCTCATTATTATACAGTCACACCAGTTAATACAGTAGCATATCGTAATCAGGATGCAAATCTAAATCTTTGTACTGATAATCCGATATCCCCAGTATTTTCACCCAATCGCCCCAATATGCGATTTACAATGGATATATCTGGCTTACTTCCACCACAGTTAGTAGAACCAATTAATAATTCATTAGAAAATCCAGTAACTCCGTTGTTTGATTGGGAAGATGTATTAGGTGCAATATCTTATTCATTCCAGGTATCAACTACTGCTGATTTTACAAATATAGTTCTTGAGGAAACCGGATTAGAAACCTCACAATATCAGGTTACTGAAGCAGATGCACTTGATGAATCTTCACTTTATTACTGGAGAGCAAATGCTTCTGACGGTTCAGTCGAAAGCTACTGGTCACAGGTTTGGATATTTGTTACAACCGGTCCTCTTCCTCCAGTTACTTTATTAACTCCGGCTAATGTTGCTACTGGAGTAATTGTTTTACCAACATTTACCTGGCAGGCATTAATAGGAGCTGCAAATTATGAATTTGAATTGTCTAATACTCCAGATTTTACAAGCATAATTTATAGTACTACAGATTTGATTAATACAAGTTTAACATTACCAGCAGATTATGCACTTGAAAATAATACACAATATTATTGGAGAGTTCGCGGCTATACAGGCGATAATATTGGTTTATGGTCAGAAATCTGGTCATTTACTACAATGATAATGGTTAATACTACTTCTTATCTATTTGTTGAAGAAGATGAATTTTACACAGAATTCACAGACGGAACTGCAACAAATGTAACTGGTGATGATGCAGGTGCAAATTTCGATTTACCGTTTACTTTTGTTTATGCTGGTGCCGAATTCAATACTATAAGAATTTGCACAAATGGTTGGGTTAGATTAGGCGGTGGAACATTAAACTCACTCGGTAATAATCTTGCATCAACAACAGATATTAAAATGCTTGCTCCTCTTTGGGATGACTTATACTCAACTGATATTACATACAGAGTTGAAGGCGCTGAACCAAACAGAGTGTATGCCATTCAATACAGAAACACATATCGTTTGGGTGCATCAACTGACCTTTGCAATTTCCAGGTTAGAATATACGAATCAAGCGGATTCATTACATTTAATTATGGACCAATGACTGCTGCTTATACTGGCTGGACAGTTTCAACTGGTATTAATGGTTTAGCCGGTGGAATTATGGATTTCATAAGCGTTACTCCCGGAACACCTGCAACAGTATCATCAACTGAATCAAACAATTCAATTAATGCTGCTACTGTTGTTACTTTAGCTAATAAGAAATATACATTTATGCCAATGGGTAATTATGTTACCTTATTATCACCATATAATAATTCATTAACTGAACCAGATGTAACATTAACTTGGGAAGCTTTAGAAGGAGCTACAACATATCATTTAATGGTATCTGATTCTCCAGATTTCTTAACTACAATTGTTGACAATGATGCATTAACTGGAACTTCTTTTGAATTGGAAGACCTTGACCCAGTAACAATGCATTACTGGAAAGTAAGAGCTTTCATTGATGATGAATGGACATATTGGTCTGGAGTTTGGAGATTTACTACTGTCGGTCCATTATATGCTCCAGCATTAATTGCTCCGGATAATGGTTCAACTGGTATTCCAGCAACAATTCATTTTGAATGGACAGATGTCTTAACAGCTTCTGATTATCAGGTTCAAGTTGCCTCTGACTTAGGTTTCAATACTTTAGTCTTAGACCAAATGACCACAGAAACCGAATTAACATGGGGATTAGATATGAACTCATATTATTACTGGAGAGTTCGTGCTTCTAATTTTGCATATACAAGCCCCTGGTCTGAAATCTGGTCATTCCAAACTGGTTCATTCTTTGTTGTTGGCGATGGAACTACTGCTAATTCTAACACTGGATATCCGGCACCTTATGGTAACTGGTATTGGGGTGCAAAGCATCAAATATTAGTATTAGCTTCTGAAATTCTTGCTGCAGGTGGTTTGGCTGGCGATTTAACGTCATTATCATTTAATGTTGCCACTTTAAACACAGCCACTGCTTTAACTAACTTTGAAATAAGATTAAAAACAACTACAGCAACTGTATTAGATAATATTTGGGATGTTGATAATTTTACATCTGTTTATCTAAATGCATCACTCACAAATATACTTGGTTGGAATACACACCAATTTACTACTCCATTTCCATGGGACGGCGTTTCTAACATTCTTATTGATATATGCTTTAATAACAGTTCATATACTGATAACCAAAGTACATATTATACAACTACAACATACAATTCAGTTCGTTATGTCAGGAATGACAATGCAATAGTTTGTACAGCTCCAAACGCTGCTACCTTATCAATGGACAGACCAAATATGATGTTCAGCGGCGGTCCAACAGAACCACCACCACCAGCACCAACTTTAGCTATACCTGAAGATGGAGCAACCGGCATCATATTAAATCCATCTTTAACTTGGACAAGCGTTGAAGAAGCAGCAAATTACAGAGTTCAATTATCAACAAATTCTTCCTTCGATAATTTATTAGTTAATGAACTTACAACTGAAACTAATTTCTTAGTCGGCACTAATTTAGAATTCTCAACTGAATACTGGTGGAGAGTAAGGTCAGTTACAGCTTTAGGAACACAAGGTCCTTGGTCAGCAATCTGGTCATTTACAACACGTCCAAATATTCCTTGGGTAGTTATTGAACAAACTGGAAATGATGCTACTGTTGTTATTCAGGCAAATGCTAATTATATGATAGGCGACCGTCCGTTTATGGAAGGTGATGCGATTGGTTTATTCTACCAAAGAACACCAGATGATTGGTACTGTGCTGGTTATGGCATTTGGACTGGAAATAACGTTGGAATTACTGTTTGGGGTGATGATGCTCTGACAGCAATTAAAGATGGTTATGAAGTTAATGAACCATATACATTCAGAGTTTGGGACGGACAGGCACTCATTGAATATAATGCAACTGCTACTTTCATACTCGGCGATGACTTCTATTCAATCAATGGTTTCTCAATCGTTGGCTCTCTTAACGTCATTGTTCCTGAAATGCAAAATGTTGCAATGCTTACTGGCTGGAATATGATTTCAAGTTATATTACTTTAGATGATAACAATTTAGTAAACTTGTTTGCACCAATAGTAACAAACTTGAATATTTTGAAGAATGGTGCAGGTCAAATGTATGCTCCTCCCTATAACATTAATGAAATTGAACAATGGAATTTATATGATGGCTATATTGCAAATATGAATCAAGCTTCTGAATTGACATTCAGCGGTTTTGCAGTAGCTCCGGAATCAACTCCAGTTCCATTAACTTCTGGTTGGAACTTATCACCATATCTGCGTAACAACTCAATGAATGCTGCTACAGCTTTAGAATCATTAGGAACCAACCTTGTGATTGCTAAAAATAATGTAGGTGGTGTTTATGTTCCATCTTGGGGATTGAATACAATCGGTGATTTAAATCCCGGCGAAGCTTACTACTTCAATGTAACTAATACTGCAAACTTAACTTATCCGGCTAATGGTGCAGGTAGAGCTTCAGCAGGAGTGCTTGAAACTCCAAATCCAAAACATTTGATTCCTTCTGTTACCAGAACTGGCAACTCTGCTACTTTATTAATTCAAATTGAAGGTGCAAATGATGGTTGCGAAGTTGGTGTTTATAACATTAATGGTGAGATAATCGGTAGTGGTTATGTTCAAAATGGCGTTGTTGCTGCTAATATCTGGGGTGATGATAATCAAACTGAAACTTTAGAAGGCGCAAGCAATGGCGAAGTTTTAACAGTTAAATTGTATAATCCAAAGACAAACAATTATACAAACCTGAACTTAACTTCAATTACCGAAACAATAAGCGGACTTGAACTTGATGATGTTGTTTATTCAGAAAATTCAGTATTTATGGCAAAATCCACTGTTACTGATAATGGAGTTGCTGTTATGAATATTCGCAATACTCCTAATCCAGTTTCTGGTTTAACTTACTTTGAATTCACTTTAGTTAATGACGATAATGCTGAAATCATTATCTACAATATTAGAGCAGAAGAAATAGCAAGAATAGATAGTAAATATTATACTGCTGGTACTTACAAAGTTAGCTTCGATGCAAGCAACTTTACTACCGGTGCTTATAACGTTGTATTACGTTCTGGCTCAAATTCCGTTTCTACTATGATGATGGTTCAAAAATAATCATAGATGATTAATAACATAAGTCCGGTATTCGCAAGAATATCGGGCTTTTTTTTATCCTAATACCAAGTTGCTTTTAATGATAAAATATGTTTATTTGTCATTTCGAACCCCCAGATCAGAACTCCTGATGCCTCGTAGTTTGTTGTTTCGCATTTTTTATTATAAGAAGTTAAATTTGAATGTAAATATTTCCAATAGGTCATTCGTTATTCGTCATTCGTTATTAGTAGTTACAAACTAATGACCGATGACTAATGACAAATAACTAATAAGATATTAATCGCTAACTGCGAATTTGTTCTTTACGAAACAATTCTCCTAACTCCTTTATTTTGGTTATGGAGTCAAGAGTTCTGAAGATAAAGAAAGTGCTTTATATAAATGGAGATGACATTCTTTAACACAGTCATTCTGAACGAAGTGAAGAATCCAGAAAATTTTTTTAACCACT
>CAZCLJ010000151.1:0-11267 GCA_964499465.1 uncultured Hyphomicrobiales bacterium | reverse complement strand
TCTTCACTTCGTTCAGAATGACCGCCAAAATGTGATGTCATTGGCAACGAAGTGAAGAATCTCAAACTTTGTGGTAACAATGAGTTGTGAGATTCTTCACTTCGTTGCCAATGACATCTTTACTGCAAAACCGATGAAATATAGAACAACACCAAGAAATCCCCCCTACCCCCCTTTTTCAAAGGGGGGAATCATTAAGAAAATTCTTGTCCCCCCTTTGAAAAAGGGGGGTAGGGGGGATTTTGACTTTCTATTTTCATAAGTCCTTATTAAATAATGTCATCTCCATTTAAATAAAGTCCTTGCTTCATTTTGGGGTTCGAAATGATAAGCAAGCGAAATAGTAAACTACGAGGGATAAGGTATTCTGAACATAAGCATAATAAATCAAAAAAATTTATGATATTTAAAGATAATTTTTTATTTTTATAATTCTTTAAATTACAAAATTTTAAAATGATAAATTATGTTAAAATAATAAATAGTTAAAATGAATACTAAAAGAATTTATCAATTATTTGGTGCTTTGTCATTTTTAGTAACGCTGATAGTTTATTTACTTACTATTCAGCCATCGACCCCTTTCTGGGATTGCGGTGAATTTACTGCTGCTGTAACCTGGCAGCAAATTCCACATCCTCCCGGCACTGCACTTTTCGTAATGGTTGGAAAGATTTTCCAACTGATTTTTCCCTTCGGTGATTTAAACTGGCGGGTTAATTTCGTTTCAGTTGTCGCAACGGCTTTCTCTGTGTTTTTCCTGTATTTGATTACAGTTAAAGCAATTCAAAACTATCGCACTAAACCAGTAGAAACGATGTATGATGCTCTGCTTGTTTATGGCTCATCTTTTGTTGGTGCTTTAGCTTTTTGCTTTAGCGATACTCTTTGGTTCAATGGTGTTGAATCTGAAGTTTATGCTGCAACAACAGTTTTTACTGCACTTGTAGTATATCTTATGATGCGTTGGAACGAAGTTGCTGATGAGCCGGGGAATGAGCGGTATCTTTTGCTAATTTCATACCTAGTGGTTCTTTCTGCCGGTATTCACTTGCTCGCAATTCTAACGATATATTCAGTAGTATTTTTGGTTTATTTCAGAAAATATACTCCTTCAGTCAAGGGATTTATTGTAACAAGCATTGTTTCTTTGGTAGTATTTTTCTTCTTATACCAGGTAGTTGTTATGTGGCTACCAACAATGCTAGCTGGGCACATACCATTTAAAAATGCTGCGGGCGAATATTTAGTTGATAATAGCTTTGCTGTCGCTTTAATTCCATTTTTAGCAATAGGATCAGCTATATTTTTATTCTATTATGGAATGAAAAACAACCAAATAATAACTAAATTATTGTCTTTTGCATTTTTAATGATGATTCTTGGCTATACTGTTAATTTCCACGTTATCGTTCGCTCAAATGCAAATCCTCCACTAAACGAAAACGAGCCAAATACTATACAAAAATTTGTGGATTATGTCGGCAGAGTCCAGTATGGAGAATCAAAGTATTGGCCCCGCAGATTTGACGGACGCGATGAATCGAAAACATATTACTACGATAAATATGGAAAATGGTATCCACCTGATTACCAAAGAGTTGAAAAGAAAGATGGTTCTGAAGGTTATTCATTGGAGTTCAATAAAATCAACACAGCTGGTGAACTTAATTACCTTTGGACATATCAAATTAACCATATGTATATTAGATATTTCCTTTGGAATTTCGTTGGAAGAACAAGTGATGTTCAAGATGCCGGTTATACTTGGATAGATAAATCAAATTCCGATATAATTAACTTTAAAAACGGGTATTCCGATGAATTTCCAATACAATTTTTTGCCTTACCGCTTATTTTTGGATTGATTGGATTTTTCTATCATTTCAAACGCGACCGCAAAATGGCATTTATTTATTTAATAATGTTTTTACTTATGGGAGTCCTTGCTGCTATAGCACAAAACCAGCTTGAGCGCCAGCCCAGAGAAAGAGATTATTTCTATACCGGCTCCTTTATGGTGTTTTGTATGTGGATTGGTATTGGAGTCTATTCAATCGGAAAATTTCTCGAAGAAAAATTATCAAAAAAGAAGAATATTGCATTGGTTGGATTAGTCGTACTTGCATCATTAATACTTGTTCCAGTGAATATGGCAGTTGGTGGCTGGAAAATCCACAGCCGTGCAGGAAGTTACTTACCTTTCGATTTTGCTTATAATTTGTTACAAAGCTGCGAAAAAGACGGAATACTATTCACAGTAGGAGATAACGACACATTCCCATTATGGAATATTCAGGATGTGCTTGGAGTCCGCCGTGATGTTCGTGTTGTAAATCTTTCTCTCGGTGGCACACGTTGGTATATACATCAATTGAAAAATCGCTCGCCTTGGGGAGCTAAACCAATACCACTTTCTTTTACAAACGAAAGCTTAGAAGTACCTGAAGAAGACCCGCGCGCTTTAACTTACGACTACACTGACCCATTAAGAATTTCAATACCTGTTTCGCAAGATATTTTAGCAAAATATACAAGCGATTCATTGACATTAAGTCGCGGTAAATTTGAAATAATGTTCTACGGCGATAAGATGGGCGATGAAAATAAATACTTATATCATTTAGCTCATAAATTGGTAAAAGAAATAATTGAAGGAACTAAATTTGAAAGACCAGTTTATTTCTCAATAACTGCCGGCTCTGATGCCTATAAATATGGTTTGGGACGCTATATCAGAAATGAAGGAATGGTATTAAGAGTATGCCCTGTTGATATGGCTGCTCAAAAAGACCAGGGATTCGATGTTGATATTATGTCTGATTGTCTCTTGAATAATGTTGATAATACAGATGATTATCATACTGAACCGCATTACGGCTTCAAGTTCCGTAATCTTGCTAATCCAGATGTTTATTATGATGAAGTTCATCGCAGGTATTTAGACAGCTATCGTCAAACATATTTGAATTTTGCTACATATAATCTTCAAACAAAGAAAGACACAGCAAAAACTGTAGCTTTACTCAACAAACTGAATGAAAACATTTCAACTTCTATGTTCCCGCTGATGTATGACGAAGAAATGCAAATCGCACGGCTTTACTACGATGCCGGAAACATTGAAAAAGCTAAAGAATATGCCCAGCTTTGTGTAAATACTGTTAATGAGATTAATAGCAAGGAAGCATTACGAAATGGTAGAGTACACTCACTTTACGACGAAATAACGGGAAGAAGCGGTGAAGGTACTTTTAAATCAGCAGCTTATGCTTATAAGATTTTGAATGATTATGCAAAATCCCGCGATATGCTTATGCAACTTTATAATTATATACGCACTTATACTCAAAACGGTGCTGACCAGCAGAAGTTTAAGGAAGTGGAAAGAAATATCTACGAAACTATGGGTATGCTTAGAGATATTGACTATGATGAAATTGATTATTTGCAAAAAACTTCAGGAAACGAAAAAGCAATAGAAGCTGCAAAAGCAAGGATAGAAGAATACAAGAAGAGTCCGGACCCATATCTCGGTTCTATGACAATACATATTGAATCAAAATTAAATCAGTTGCAGGGAAAAACAGAAGATACTACTGAAGCAAAGCAATGAAGCCATATTTATCGTTGATTTTTCCGGCATACAATGAAGAATTTAGGATTTCTAAATCTTTAGAAACTGCTTTTGAATACTTATCGAAACAGAGCTATACTTTTGAAGTTATAGTTGTTGATGATGGTTCAAAAGATAAAACAGTTGAAGTAGTAAGCCGATTGAATTACGATTTGAAAATAATAAAACAACCCAGAAATCTCGGAAAAGGTGCCGCAGTGCGTAGAGGAATGCTCGAAGCAAGCGGCACCTACCGCGTTTTTACCGATTCTGACCTTTCAACCCCAATTTACGAATTAGAAAAACTTCTAAATATTCTACAAAATTCAACTGATGTCTGCATTGGCTCAAGAGGAATTGATAATTCTTTAATCAAAGAGCATCAGCCGTTTTACCGCGAATTTATGGGGCGATTCTTTAATCAAATAGTTCAGTTCTATTTGCTTAAAGGAATTAAAGATACCCAGTGCGGTTTCAAGGGTTTTAAAGAAAAAGCAGCGATTGACATTTTTTCAAACGCAACCCTTGATGGCTTCAGCTTCGATGTGGAAATCCTTTTCCTTGCAAGAAAGCTTGGCTATAAAATTGAAGAAGTTGCAGTTGAATGGTTCAATGACGACCGCACAACAGTTGACCCAATTAAAGATTCTATTCGTATGTTTTTCGAGCTAATCAAAATAAAAAGACTGCATAAGTAAAAAGACAAATCTAAAAATCTTCATTAATTAAAGGTGTTTCTATGAAGATAATTAATTACCAGTATTCTGACCCAAATAACCAAGCTTGGTTTTTCCCTAAAATTGATTTCAGGCGTATTAATTTAATTGTCGGAAATTCCGGTGCTGGGAAATCTCGCTTTATTAATACCATTTTTAGTTTAGGTGCTAATGTTGTTAGAAATCAAGTTATCAAATCTGGGAATTGGATTATAAATTTTGAAATTGAAAATAATCTTTATTATTACGAGCTAATAATTGAAAAAAATGAGAATTCTCAGCTAATTATTAAAAATGAACATCTTATTAATGTAAGCCAAGATAATAAATCAGTATTTAAAAGAAGTTCCATTAATTTTACTTATTTAGAAAAATTACCAAAATTACCTAATAATCAATCTGGCATTTTCCTTTTAAAGGAAGAAGAAGAGATAGGTAAAATATTTAACTTTTTTTCTAATATTATGAGAAGGGATTTTGGAGAAGAAGCTATAAAAAAAGATACTCACCCCATTCTGACTATTGATAAAAATTATTTAAAAATTACTAAAATAAGTGAATTGCCGTTGGTTACTAATTTTCATATAAAATTAAATTTATTAAAAATTAATTTTAAAGATATTTACGATAATATAACAAATGATTTTAAAAGTATTTTTCCATTCGTTAATGAAATTGACATAAGAATGTTAAGTGATTTTAACAAGAACTTTATTTCATCAGAAATTCCTGTTGCAGCAATTAAAGAAAAAGGGGATAACAAGTGGGTCCCAATAAATGAGATTTCAACTGGTATGTTTAAAGTACTTCTTATTTTAACAGATTTATACTCAATGCCGGACGGAAGTATCTATATAATTGATGAGTATGAAAATTCTTTGGGTGTTAACGCAATTCATTTTCTTCCAGAATTATTATACAAAATTGATAATGATATCCAGATATTTATTACAAGCCATCACCCTTATTTAATCAATAAAATTCCGATAGAAAACTGGATAATACTAAATAGAAAAGGAACAAAGATAGAAGCAAAGTTTGGAGAAAAAAATAAAGAACTATATGGCAAATCAAAGCACGACCAATTTACAAATCTACTAAACGACCCATTTTATAATGAGGTTTTATAATGAACATCTATGTCGTTGTAGAAGGTGAAATTGGAGCTTCCAAAGTTTACGAAAAATGGATAAATTATTTAAATCCAACTCTTTATCCAGTTTATCGGATTGAAGATATTAAGGAGAATAATTACTTTATTAAAGGTGGCGGTGGTTTTCCAGATTTAAAAGATAGAATTATAAAAAATTCAGTAGAAGAAATCAACGAATTACGGAATATTGATAGATTTGTTGTTGCAGTCGATTCCGAAGAATCAACTTTTGAAGAAAAGAGAAAAGAATTTTCTGAATACATTGAAAGCTGCAACTGCTATGCTAAACACTACTTAATAGTTCAGCATTTTTGTTTTGAAACCTGGCTTTAGCAAATAGAAAAACTGGACCAACTTATCCTAAAAGTGAAAAATTAAAAGAATATAAATCCTTTTTTGATGTAACACAAAGCGACCCAGAATTACTTCCAGCTTATCCAAAACTTGAACTAAACCGTTCTCAATTTGCTTATAAATACCTCGTAACAATGCTCAATGACAAGTATAGGAATTTATCTTATTCCAAGACAAATACAAAAGCTATTCAGGAATTATCTTATTTTTCAGAAATAAAAAGCAGAATGGAGCAAACCAATCACATCCTTAGTTTTAAGCAATTCTTAGAAGCATTCTTATAAATAAAATAATTCGGTTGCTAAAAATTCAGAACTCCTAACCCCATAAAGAATATAAAGGAGTTAGGAGATTTGCTTCGTAAAGAATGATTGCGCAGTTAGCAAATATTATCTTATTAGTTATTTGTCATTAGTCATTGGTCATTAGTTTGTAACTACTAATAACGAATGACGAATAACGAATGACCTATTGGAAATATTTACATTCAAATTTAACTTCTTATAATAAAAAATGCGAAACAACAAACTACGAGGTATCAGGAGTTCTGATATTAGTCATTTGTCATTTGTTGTTAGAAAAAATGCGAATAACGAATAACGAATAACGAATGACAAATGACATATGGCATATGACATATGGCATATGACATATGAAAATTACAAATCAATCCACTGGTTAACCAGTGGATTGATTATAAAGATGGATTCTGACATTCGTCAGAATGACAAACAAAAATTGTCAATTATTTTTCAATTGTTTGCTGATATAATCAGCAACTTGGGAATTGCTAATGCGGATTTGCTCCATAGAATCACGCTCTCTAATAGTAACAGTGTCATCTTGAAGGGTTTGTCCATCAATAGTAATGCAATATGGGGTACCAATTTCATCTTGTCTTCGATAGCGTCTTCCAACTGCTCCGGAAGTATCGTATTGGACACGAAATTCTTTTTGCAAATCTTTATAAATCTTATGTGCAACTTCTGGCATACCGTCTTTATTGACTAAAGGAAACACAGCAGCAGTAATCGGAGCAAGTTTTTTATGGAAACGCAAAATTGTTCTTTTTTCTAATTTGTCGTTATCGCCCTTAACATCTTCCTCACAATAAGCATTGCAAAGGAAAGCCATAAATGAACGTGTAACTCCACCGGAGGTTTCTATTACGTAAGGAACAAATCTATCTTGATTTACAGTATCAACATATTCCATTTTTTTACCTGAAAATTCCTGATGGCTCTTCAAATCGAAATCAGTTCTCGAATGAATACCTTCAATTTCGCCGAATCCGAAAGGAAATTCAAATTCGATATCAGTAGCAAAATTTGCATAGTGGGCTAATTTCTGATGCTCTTTAAAATTCAGTTTATCTTTGCTAATCCCAAGATTAATATACCAGTTAATCCGCTCGTTTCTCCAGTAATCGAACCAGTCTTTTTCACTTCCCGGTTTTATAAAAAATTGCATTTCCATTTGTTCAAATTCGCGGGTGCGGAAAAGGAAATTTTTTGTATTAATTTCGTTTCTGAATGCTTTACCAATTTGAGCAATGCCAAACGGAACTTTCTGACGGGCTGAATCCATAACATTTTTAAAATTAACGAAAATGCCCTGAGCAGATTCAGGGCGAAGATAAACAGTATTGCTAACATCTTCAACAGGACCAACGAATGTTTTGAACATCAAATTGAAATTACGGACCTCGGTCCAGTCAGTAGAACCGCAAGCAGGGTCAGTAATACCATTTTCAGTAATTATTTTAAAATAATCTTCATTTGTTTCAACATTTTCGAGCTGCAACCTAATTTTTTCAGCTTCTTCTTTTTTATTCTTTTTCAATAACTTATCAATAAACTCTTCGATAAGATTGTCTGCGCGGTATCGTTGTTTACTCGTTTTATTGTCAATCATAGGGTCAGTAAACTGAGCAATGTGTCCGCTTGCCTCCCAAGTGCGAGGGTGCATTAAAATAGCAGCATCAACTCCAACAATTTCATCGCGGAAAGTCATTTCCCGCCACCACTCCTCTTTTATATTTCTGAGCAATTCTACTCCTAAAGGACCAAAATCCCAGCAACCGTTTAAACCACCATATATTTCTGATGACTGAAAGACAAAACCACGATGTTTTGCAAGAGATATAATTGTTTCTAACTTATACATTTTAACCAAGTTTTTTTTAATAAAATAATTACAAAATTACGAATTAATGTGTTTTTTTCTAAATTTTATTTGAAATGCACAATTATAGCTTTTATTCGGTTTTGCTTTAACTCCTCCTCAAGTGCAACTCTAACGATTATAAGCAAATATTAGTATTTGTTTAAAAGGGAGAAAAAAAAGGTATGGTGTTCTAAGAATTTATTCCGTAGGAATTATATATTTGTAACATAAATAACTCTTGACTGTCCTTATCCCGTTAGGGATTATATATTTATAAAGCACTTAAATATTTAATTCCTACGGAATAAAAAAACACAAACATAATCATTGTTACAAATATTTTATCCCTGACGGGATAAGTAGAATAGCAGCACGTTTGAACTCCTTCCCAAGTTGCACTTGGAAAGGAAGATTTCTCTTAAAGCTGTGCTTTACATTTTTTGTTAATGAAAAGTAAAAGCATTGCTGTTGTAAAATTTGCCTTCCCAAGTGCAACTTGGGAAGGAGTAATAAAGTAATTATTTTTAATTATGAATAATACAGCATAAAGCGTAACAAGCAAGCAAAAAAAGTATTAATTTGCAATATTAAAAAATAGTTAAAACTATATTTTGTATATTATTAATCAAATAATGAAAAAAACACAAATATTAATAATCGGTTCTGGACTTGCAGGAGCACTATCAGCATTAATCGCTGCGGAGAAAGGATTTCAAGTAACTATAATAACAAAAACAAATGATTTGTTAAGTGGAAGTTCCAAGTATGCTCAAGGCGGAATAATCTATAAAGGCGACAACGATTCTCCAGAAAAACTTAAAAGTGATATAATGGAAGCAGGCGCCGGGCATTGCTGGGAGCCAGCTGTTGACCAACTTTGCAAGCTTGGTCCCAAATTAGTCAAAGAACTTTTAATTGACCGCCTCCAGGTAGATTTCGATAAAGATGCAAACTCTGAATTGGATTTGACGAGTGAAGGAGCGCATTCCCAACCGCGAATTATTCATTCAAAAGATATGACTGGCAGAACAATTCAAAATTCTGTGATTAAAGCAGTTAAGCAAAATAAAAATATTGAAATCCTAACGAATCACACTCTTGTTGACTTATTAACTTTATCACATCACTCGAAAAATTCTTTGGATATTTACGAGAAACCAGCTTGTTTCGGTGCAATGGTTCTAAATAATGAAACAGGGAAAGTATTTCCAGTTTTTGCATCAAAAACTATTCTGGCGACTGGCGGACTTGGGCAAATTTACATACATACAACGAATCCACCAGAAGCAACCGGAGATGGAATTGCTGCTGCCTGGCGTGCAGGCGCTAGATGTTTTAATCTTCAGTATATTCAGTTTCATCCAACTACTTTTTACGGTGAAAGAGAGCGATTTCTTATTTCAGAGTCTTTACGAGGCGAAGGTGCTATATTAAAAGACAAAGACGGAAAAGAATTTATGAATAAATACCATACTCTTGGTTCGCTTGCTCCCCGCGATATAGTTGCGCGTGCTATTCATCACACTTTGCTTGAATCAAAACATCCCTGCGTTTATCTTGATATTTCTTTTAAAGACGGCGAATGGCTCAAAAACAGATTTCCAACGATTTATCAGCATTGCTTTGATGCAGGAGTTGATTTAACTAAAGAGATGATACCCGTAGTCCCTGCAGCTCATTATTTCTGTGGCGGAGTTGGGGTTAGTTTAAAAGGAAAGACTTCTTTGAGACGGCTTTATGCTGTAGGAGAAGTTTCCTGCACTGGTGTTCACGGTGCAAACCGCCTCGCCTCTGCTTCGCTTCTTGAAAACGTTGTTTGGGCTTGGGAAGCAACAAAAGATGCCTGTAATTTCTCAAAATTTGATGAATATTTTCCCGATATATTTCCATGGGAAGAAGAAAATGAGTTTGTTGATACTGCTTGGATTGCTCAGGATTGGCTTACTGTGAAAAATACTATGTGGAATTATGTGGGCTTAGTGCGTAATCAGCAACGTTTGCACAGAGCAAAAACTACTTTAAGACATTTACATACAGAAATTGAGCAGTTTTATAAGAAATCTAAAATGACGCGTGAAATAATTGAGTTACGTAATGGAGTGCAAACTGCAATGGCAGTATTTCAATTCGCTTCTGAAGACAGAGTAAGTCGTGGAGCGCATTATATTGGTTAATAATTCGTTAAAAGACTTATTATCTTATATCATTCTGCCCCAGATGAAGCAAATGCTTTAATTAAATGGAGATAACATATAGTTTAAAAAGTTTAGAAATTTTAGATAGTTTAGAACTCCTGATGCCTCGTAGTTTGTTATTGCGCAGTCATGTCATTTCGAACCCCCTAATAAAGTAAATGCTTTATTTTAGTGGTGATGACATATTCTAAACTTTTGCAAAGTTAAGAAACTTTACAAAAGTTTTACTTTTCTTACTTTACGAAAGTTTAAAATAAGTTAAAAGCATTTGAACTTACTGTAGAAAGAGATTTTTTTTATTTCAACTCCGTAGGAGTGTCCGGTTTGTAGAAATAATGATGAAAAGAAAGAAAAGCAACGTAGTTGCGACCTATCTTTACTACAAACAGAACACTCCTACGGAGTTTTGCAAACTTAAAATACTTTTTCTACAAACAGGAAGCAACTACGTTGCTTTTTCTTGCACTTTGCGAAAGTTTCTTAACCTTTCGTAAAGTTTTGTGGGACAAAAGTAGCGATGTCATTGGTAACGAAGTGAGAAATCTCACAAGTTATTGCTATCACAGACTTTGAGATTCCTCACTTCTCATTGGAATGATTCTTTTCTGGATAATTTGCGCAATTATTATTTACGAGGCAAATCTTATAGCTCCTTTATTTTCGTTATGGGGTCAGGAGTTCTGAGTTTAGAAAGATTAGAAAGATTAGATAGTTTAGATAGCTTAGATTTTAAACTTTCGTAAAGTTGAGAAACTCTGCGAAATTGAAATTCTTCTTACTTTGCGAATGTTTCTTAACTTTCGTAAAGTTTTGGGAGTAGGAAATAACGATGTCATTGGCACCCCCCTTATAAAAGAAAAACTTTAGTTAAATGGAGATGACATAACGTAGCTAAAAGCTACAAACAAAAATAAGAAAAAATGTTATCTTGCATATAAAAAAATTATTGATTATGGAACTCCTGACCCCATAACGAAAATAAAGGAGTTAGGAGATTTATCTCGTAAAGAATAATTTCGCAGTTAGCAAATATTATCTTATTAGTTATTTGTCATTAGTCATTGGTC
>CAZCLJ010000150.1:0-11347 GCA_964499465.1 uncultured Hyphomicrobiales bacterium | reverse complement strand
AAACTATAAACTATAAACTATAAACCATAAACCATAAACCATAAACCATAAACCAATACCCAATAACCCAATAACCCAATAACCAATAACCCAATAACCCAATAACCCAATAACCCAATAACTAATAACTTAATAACTAATTAAATTTAATTGCAAAATTATTCTTTGCGATGCAAATCTTCTAACTCCTTTATTTTCGTTATGGGGTCAGGAGTTCAGAGATTAGTGATAATTATGTTGGCTATCGGTCATTTTGACTACGTTCAATGACTAATAACAAAAAATAATTATTGAGATTCCTCAGTTTTTATAGGAATAACAGACAAAAATGAATTATTATAAATTCCTTATTTCTTTTCTCGTAAATTCCTGAAAAATTGTTTAATTAAAACTGATGAATTTTCTTCTAATAGTCCTTTTGTTACATTGCATCTGTGATTTAATCTTTTGTCGTCTGTAATTGAGTAAAGAGAATGGCAAGCACCAGCTTTTGGGTCTGAGGCAGCATAAAACAAATTTGGTATTCGCGCAAGAACAATAGCACCGGCACACATTGAACAGGGCTCTAAAGTAACGTAAAGCGAGCAATCCAACAAAAATTTATAACCAATTTTTTTTGATGCTTCTTTAATCGCTAATATTTCAGCATGGGCTGTCGTATCTTGTTGCAGTTCAACTTCGTTATGCTTCGAAGTAATTATTTCGTTTTTATGCACAATTACAGCTCCTATTGGTATATCTCCATTTTCAATTGCTTTTGCTGCTTCCCGCAATGCTTCCTTCATAAAAAAAATGTGGTTCATTTTTCTTTTTGCAATTAGTTAAGCTAAATTATACATTAGACAAAATAATGCAATTAATATTTTTAATATGAAGTATCAAAACCAAAAATCTTATTCCATTAACAAATGTAAATGAGTTGGAAGATTTGATTAGTAAAGAATACTTTCAGAACTCCTGTTGCCTCGTAGTTTGTTATTTCGCAAGTTTTATAATAAGAAGTTGATTTTTTATATGAGTATTTCTAATAGGTCATTCGTCATTCGTCATTCGTCATTCGTCATTCGTCATTCGTCATTCGTCATTCGTTATTCGTTATTCGTAGTTACAAACTAATGACTAATGACTAATGACCAATAACTAATAAAAGAATTTATGCTAACTGCGCAATTATTCTTTAGAAGGCAATTCTCCTAACTCTTTTATTTTCGTTATGGGGTATCAGCCCTGGGCAATCGTTCTTATTATAAGAATTTGTAATTTATCAATTATATTCTTATATTTGTGTGATTTAAATAGTATCATTACTAATAATATAGTTAATGCTCATTTAAACCAATAACTTACAAATTGTATTTGAACAGTGTTTTAATGAATTGGAAGGTTAAATGGAAACTACTAAAACAACAAGGTTTTGCATATTGAATAGGAAGATTGACAGTATAAGAATAAAATTACTGGTAAGTAATCCATTGCTTGCTGGTGGGGATTTTTTATTATATTCTTCAAATACAAAAACCAAATTAGAAGAGTTTAAATTAACATCTGAATTTTTGAAAAATGGCTCTTATCTTTTAAAAACATCAATAGAAGAACTTAATAAGTGTTATTTATCTTGGGAAATACTTTACTGTTCTGCTAAAACCGCTGCTACTGAAGGTGCAATTTCGATTGATATAGCCCAAAATGATAATCCCACTAAAATGACTTTGCCATTAAAGTGGCAATTATTAAACATACCGCCCTGCAAAATTAACAATCCAGCACGAATATCTGGCAATTTAACATTCATAGTAAGCGAATCAATAAAATAATTCTTTTCGATTTATTTTAATAAAAAATTAAGATTTTATAATCACCTCCTAAAAAGTGTCATACCGTTGAAAACGGTTATCAATCAACTAAGTCTGGACTGGATTCTCAATTTCAGAACTCCTGACCCCTCGTAGTTTGCTATTTCGCAGTCTTGTCATTCTGAAACGAAGTGAAGAATCTCACAAGTCATTGCTACCACGAAACTAGAGATTCTTCACTTCGTTTCAGAATGACATACTTTTTGTTATAATTTGCGCAATTGTTCTTAACGAGGCAATTCTTCTAACTCCTTTATTTTATTATGGCATCATGAGTTCTGAACTTGGTATGAAATTATAATAAAAAAAGTCCAACTCTTTTTGAGAGTTGGACTTTTTATTAGCTATCAGAAGCAATGATAGCTATTTACCCACAATCATAATTGTGTATGTTCTTTGGTTATTAGAACTTAATACTACATTATAAACACCGTTAGCCAGGTTAGCAACATCAAAACTGATTTTATGCGTTCCGGCAGAATAGTGATTATTAGCAATACTTGATACTAATTCACCAGCACTTGTGTAAATCTGAATTTCTGCATTACCTTCTTCAGGTAAATTAAATTCAAAGGTTGTAGAACTTGTTACTGGATTAGGAACAACTGAAATACTATATTTAGCTTGTTCCTTTTCAACTATTACACCTTTAGCAAAGTAAACAGCATTTTCAGTATAAACAAGAGCATTAGAATTTGTTCCACTTGTAATTTCATTTATCGAATTCAGAGTTAAACTGCTTAAAGTATTTGATTTTGGATTAAATACTTTAGCTGTTAGCTCTTCATTTTCTAAAGCACCGTCAGTAATATCTGTTATGCTGTTATCGCCCCACAGGCAAACAGCCACAACATTATTTTGGACATAACCACTTCCGATTAAAATGTCATTACTATTATAAACACCAACTTCAATTCCATTAGGAGCATCAATTTGAAGTATTAAAGAAGCAGAATTACCAGTTCTACCCACTGATGGAACAAGATGCTTTGGATTTGGAGTTATGCTTTCAATAGTTGTTCCTTTCTGTGCTGAGTTAGAAGGATATACAAGATTGCTTTCACTATTAACGTTAATATAATACCCGTAAGTTGGCTCTAAATATCCAATAGTATTGATACCATACAAAGGAACATAAACTCCACCGAAGTTATCTTTTGCTATAACAAGATTATCAGTAATACTTGCAAATGCAGTAGGAGCATACATTGGATTATTTCTTAGGTATGGAGCTAAAGTCCAACCTTCTGATAAAGGAATGACAGTTGCTTCAGGAACAATCTGATAACCATTAATAGTAAGTGTACCGGATTGCTGCATATTTACCAAATAACCATCTAAAATATTCCAATTTTCAATGGTATTTATGTTATATGCCGGTGCATACATCTGAGCATAACCATTCTTAGCAATCTTTAAATTGTTAACAACTGGTGAATATATATCTTCAATATCAGTGTTTTCTGGAATAACATAACTTGAAATCATATTCCAACCGGCAGCAAGTCCGATATTCATTTCAGTAGTAAATTGAACAAATAAACCTGAAAGCATTGAGAATCCGCCTATTGTATAAAAATCATTACCAACCTGATAGGTAGCTGTTGCATTCCATTCAGTTCTTAAAACGCCATCCCATACTTTGATAGTATATGTCTCATTTATTGAATATCCATCTTTCTCCGGTGTATTCAGATTATCGCCATAAACAATAATTCCAAGGTTTTGTCCGTCCCAAACACCGAAACCAGCACATTGCCATTCATTATCATCATTAAGGAAGAATAAACCAATAGCGTCGCTAATTCCAAATGGACGCTCTCCAATCATTGGATTAATATTGAAAGGAACAACAACCGAAGAGTTATTGTCAGTTATAACAACTTCCCAAGGTATAGCTTGTTCTGTAGTAAATGACCAGGGAGCAGACCAGTTGCTATGATTTGGAAGTGAATTTATAGCTTTTACTCTCCACCAATACTGAATCTCATTTTCTAAATCTGTTACTACATCATACCAAGTATTATCAGATGTTTCTTCAAGAACAATATTACCGAAAGTAGGTTCAGTAGAAACCTGGAACACGTATTGTTCGGCATCTGGAACAGAAGAGCAAGCTAATGCAGGATTTATACTAACATTAGTGCTACCGTCTTCCGGACTTACTAAATATGGAGTTTCGAGCAATGGAGTTATATTTGGGTCAAATATAAACTTCTTACCCGGTAATGACACAAGCTGAGAAGCAATGATATTATTATCAGAAATTGTGGAAGAGGCAGAAGAAGGTCCGCCACTTGCATCCGGAGTAATACTAATAAAGTCCATTACACCACCAACCAATCCATTTATACCAATACTTGCTGATATATACTCGGAAGTAGAACTCATTGTTCCATAGTTAAATGTTACAATTCCAGTGGTTTCGTAAATCCTTATTTGGAAATTCAGATTATCCATATCGCTACCCAACCTTTTTATATTTTGGAATTGAACAACAAAAGCTCTATTCGGTTCTTCGCCCTCAGTTTTGTATGTAATAGAAGTACTTGATGTAACATTTAAATCATCCCATAAAGGAGTTAAAAATCTTACAGTCTCGGTTGATGCCAAATTATTATCTAAAGAAGCGTTAGTATTTGTTCCAAGAGCCACCCAGCCATTAGTGCAAATCCTTACCTGTGTATATGGAGCACCTGCATAATAGAAAGTAAATGGCAAATCAAAGTTTGCTGCAACATCATCGCCACTCACATTTGTAGCAGTTCCATCTGTAAACTCTACATAGTCTTCAGTTTCTTCAGTGAATAAGTATGAATTAACATTAACCATAATTAGAGTTGTAAAGCTAAATGGATTCGACCATAAACCTATATTATCATAATTTATTCCTCGAACACGCCAGTAATATGGTGTATTATTTTCTAAGGGACTTGAATATGGAAGACTCCATGAAGAATTGAGAATACTTCCTTGAGTAGCAACGATATTATTGAAAGTTGCATCAGAAGCAATTTCTATATCGTAGCTTTCAGCTCCGATAAGTGGCTGCCATGTAAATGTCGGAGTAACTCTTACACCAGTTGACAAATTAATTGGGGTAAAGAGTGTAACTGGTGCCAGTGGTCCGGGAGTTGAAAATCCCCAAACTCTTGACCAATAGCTTGTATTTCCTTCTAAGTCAGAACCATTTACTCTCCAGTAGTAAATATTTGATTCAAGCAATGCTGAGCCAGCAGGGACCTGATATGAAGTTGCTTCAAGACCGGCTTGGTCAATCACTATATTTAAAAAGTTTGCATCAGTTGCTACCTGGATATTGTAATTAGTTGCACCTTCTGTTGCGTTCCATTCAAATAACGGTGTAGTTGGAACTCCATAAGTATTATTTGCTGGTGAGGCTAAAAGTGGAGGCAAAATTCCGGAAATATCAACACCGAAGAGCATATTAGGCCTTGCGTTAGTCCAGCTTGTATATTCTGGTGCAGTACAGGTATATTGATATCCCCAACCTGTATAATATCTTGATGAATTAAAGTCAGTAATTGAAAAAGTAGTTCCTTCATTATATGTGGACATATTTTCTGGATAATCATTAAAGCAAATATCAACGAGTATATTAGATTCGCCATCCCAGATGAATATGTTATCAAATATATGCGAATTCCAACCGAGAAATGGACTATAATCAACTGGTCCATATACCTGTGTCCAATCTGATAAATCCCATGTTTCACCGATTTCATTTTCAGTTGTATGCTTTAAACTAATTGTATAATCTTGAAGTGTAGCACCTGAGTTAAGATTGATAACTTCAAAAGAAAGCGAAGTAAATAGTCCGGGATACATTCCGGCATCACTTAATTCTGAAGCTCTGATTAGAAACTGATGCTTGGCGCTTGGTGAATTATTTCCGTAAGGAGCTGGAAAATCCCATTGTCCAATTATATTAGTTCCTGTTCCAATTTGTATAAATGCACCGGTTGTAAATGTCCAAATATCAGACCAATCACCTTCGTCGCAAGGACTTATCATTTTTACACGCCAATAGTATTGGGTAGTCAGTTCTAATCCGGTATATAGTAAATTAGTAGTAGTCAAATCTACTTGTTCATATACTATATTTTCAAATTCATCATCAGTCGCAATTTGAATTCGATAATTTGTAGCTGCTAAGAAACCTTCCCAGCTAAAATTGACAGTAGTAACGTAGTTCGTTATTTCGTTTGGTGGATTAAAAAGTGTTGGCGTAGGCAAATCACCATTGGTAACAAATCCTGAGCGGCGCGACCAGAAGCTTGTTTCAGTTTCATTACTGGCATTTGCTCTCCAGTAATACTGAGTATTTTCTTCTAAAGTGCTTCCTGCCGGAACCTGATACTCTGTTGTTAAAATATTTGGAACATCTAACACAATAAATTCAAATCTCTTATCTAAAGCAACAACAACATTATAGCTTGTAGCTCCCTCAGATGGCTCCCAATCCAATAATGGAGTAGTAGAAACGCAATATGCATTATTTTCTGGAGCAGTAAGGTTTGGTGGTAATAAACCGGATATTTCCATACCAAACATCATATTTGGTCTGTTGGGTGAAATATTTGCCCAATCTGGATTGGTACATAGTTCTGGATAATTATCTCTGTTGCACCAACGAACTGAATTATATTCTGTTTGAGTATAATACATACTTTCGTTGTAAGTATAATTCAAATTATTAAAACAAATATCAAGAAGAATATTTGAAGCACCGTCCCAGAAAAATCCTTCTGTAAACAAGTGTGAGTTCCAACCATCAATTGGTTGATAATCTTCTGGTCCGTAAACCAATGTCCATTCTTCAAGGTCCCAAACATCATTAATTTCAGTTGCTTCAGTATATTTCATACTAATATAAAAATCCTGCAGAACAGTACCAACGTTTATTTGAGCAACTTCAAATCCCAGAGAAGTAAGCATCCCGGGTAAAGCACCTGCTTCATAAAGTTCTTCAGCGCGAAGTAAAATTTGATGTTTACAGCCGCCATACCAGTTTCCATAAGGAGCTGGATAGGTATATTGGTCATTAAAATCAGTTCCAATGCCGATATTTATGAATGCACCAGTAGTAAATGTCCATACTTCCGACCAATTGCTTTCGCTGCAAGTACTTATCATTCTTACTCGCCACCAGTATTGAGTTGACATATTCAAACCGAGTAGCATATATTCAGTATCAGTTATTCCTGGCTGGTCAAATACAATATCTGAAAAGTCTGCATTTGTTGCTACCTGTAAATAATATGATTCGGCTCCTATACTTCCATCCCAAATGAAGTTCGCAGATGTAAAATAATTAGTTACTTCATTTGGAGGATTTAATAAAGTTGCCGGTGGTAAATCACCTTCAATCACAAATGACCATTTAGATGACCAGTAGCTATTACAATTATCTTCACCGTAAGCAATTACTCGCCAGAAGTAACGTGTTAGTTCTGTTAAAGGACTGCCTTCTGGAACAGTGAAAGTCGATGCAGCTAATTCTTCAGCAGATAAAACAATATCAGTAAAAGAACGGTCATTTGCTATTTGAAATGTATATGTTAATGCACCTTCTACATCATTCCAGTCAAATACCGGGGTTGTTTCAATACAGACACTTGCGTTAACAGGTTCTGTTAGTACTGGAAATTCTAAGCAAGCAGGTATAAAAGGAATTGCCAAGGCATATAATTCTAAGTTATTTGGGAAATTTCCGACTGTAGTGGCTGCTCCGGTCTCTATATCTACAGTCAGTAATGTGCCATTATAATCAATATATCCAGCCCAATAGCAAGTATTTGTTACTTTTTCAAATTCCATATCCTGAGTATAATCAGCACTTACTCCGGTTGGACCAATTAGAGTTGGCTCACCAGTAAATTTATCAATATAGTAAAAGCCATCATCAGTAGTGCAGACTGAATACAAATCGCCGTCAACCGAAGCTGCTAAATTACTGAACAATTGATTCCCAATAGGCCCAACCAGTGTAGGGGTACCAGTTGCCATATCAAGAGTATATAAAGAATAATTACCTGAATCATAGCAAATTGCATACATTGTTTCAGATTGGACATCATAAGTAATACCGGTAACCTGCAAACCAACATTGCCTATATAAGTTCTGTCTCCTGTTGCAGGGTCAAGTGAAACGAAACTATAATTCCATGAACCTACACCATACCACATATCATTAGCCCAAGTTCCAGCAACGAGGTATTCGTCATCCTGTTGATTCTGTATTTGGAACATATTTTCCGGGTTAGCAAGTGAAAACATCATCGGACCTGGTCTCAAATCACCAGTCCACCAAATATTATATCCATAAGCAAATGGAATATTGCTTGTTGTAAAAGTCCAGGCATCAGAAAATACTCCTTCTGAACATTCATTTTGCCCTTTTACTCTCCAGAATAATTCAGAACCCAATGGTAAACTTGGTATCATTATTTGCGTTTCAGGAACAATAACATCATGAGTTATATTATTGAATTCGGCATCGGTAGCAATTTGCAATTGATAAGAAGTTGCTCCAAGCAATGATTCCCAATAAAAAGTTTGGACTGGGTCTAATTCATATCCACCTGTTTCAGGTGATATTAAAACTGGTGCAGGTAAGTCACCTTCGGTTACAAAGCCCCAAGTTCTTGACCAGAAACTGATATTTTCGCCATCAGTTGCATTTACACGCCAAAAGTATTGAGAAACTTCATTTAAGCTGTTTGCTTCAGTTACCTGATAGCTTGAAGTAGTTGTTGAAGTTTCAAAAACGGGGGAATTGAAATCAATATCTTCTGCTACCTGTAATGTGTAATTTGTAGCTCCTTCGCTGTCAGTCCATTCAAATAAAGGTATGGTACTTGCACAAACTGATTTATGCAATGGACTTTCAAGGAATGGAGGAAAAACTGGCGGTATCTCCAATTGAAACTGCATATTTGGTCTATTACTTGTCAAATTTGTCCATTGTGGGTATTCTGAACAAATTGTTTCGTTATAATCACTTTGGTAAAAACGAGAAGCATAATATGGATAATTTGTCATATAGCATGATTCATTTTGAGCATATTCCATATTGTTGAAACAAACATCAACCAATAAACTTGAAACTCCGTCCCAAAAATAAGGTGTAGAAAATTCATGCATATTCCATCCTAAAGTTGGCACATAAGCATCGTTATAATAGACAGAAGTAAAATCTTCCATATCCCAATCTTCGCCGAGTTCAGTAATGCTAACACTTTTTAGTTTTATTTCATAACTTTGAAGTGCCAGGCCACTGTTAATTTGAGCAACATTAAATCCTAAAGCCATTAAAAATCCGGGAGAGCCACCTGCTTCGATGATTTCTTCAGGACGAATAAGGAATTGTTGTTTTGCTCCACCAGCTGCATTTCCATATCCAGTTGGATAGTCCCACTGGTAATTATAGTTAGTTCCAGTTCCAACTTGAAAATAAGAGCCGGTAGTAAAAGTCCACGCTTCTGACCAGTCGCCAGTATTGGCTGGATTTGTCATTGAAACTCTCCACCAGTACTGGGTGTTCATTTCGAAACCTCCAGCAATATACCTTGTCCTCGTTAATGTCGGATTATCAACTATTAAACTAGAAAAGTCAGCAGTTGAAGAAATCTGAAGATAATAATTTAATGCTGCAGCATTTCCTTCCCATGAAAATTCATCATTTGGCATAAGGTTTTCAGTACCATCTCCCGGAGCAAGTAATGTGGGTTGAGGCAATTCGCCTTCTATGAAAAATGAGAACTTTCTCGACCATGCACCATAGACTCCTTCAATGTCCAATGCTCTTACTCTCCAGTAATACTTATTTAATGGCTCAAGACTAACTACTGCCTGATGCTGAGTAGTTTCAATTCCTTCAACGTCAATATCAGTAATAGAAAAATTACTTAAAGTTGAAACCTGAATCTGATACGAAACTGCATAATCTACTGCCTCCCATTGAAATAGTGGAAGGTCATCAATTCCGTAAGAGCCGTTTTCTGGCATTGTAAGTATTGGAGGAGGATTACCATAAGGCAGCATTGAATAAGCATATACTTTATATGGACTTCCTTGGATTAATCCGCCGATTACAAAAGTGCCAGGCACCATATCTGTTGAATTAAACAAACCACCGGCATAACCATAATCCATACCCAAGCCGGCATCGCTCATCGCATCGTGCCAGATTCCTGTTTGCATTCCGGTTTCAATATTAATTTGAATGATAGCGCACTGACTACCAGAATAGTATTGGCTATGTAACCAAAGATATGGACCACCTTCGCTTACGTTATCATAAGCTGAGCCGGCTACTGATTCTACGTTGAATGATGACTGTGGTATTGTGCTTATTGTAATACCATCTCTTCCAACGAGAAATAAATTGGAGTACCAGTCGCCTACCCAAAATCCATCGTTATCGCTATCATAAGCTATGTGATTAATACCAATATCTAATGTTACCGGTATTGTGCCTATTAATGTTTGGGTTGCAAAATCAATTATGCATATAGGATTGTTCCAATTATCAGTACTTCCGTAAAAATATGTGCCGTCATAAGCTAAATCATGAATATACATCGCACCGGGAATTGAAAAAGTTTCAATCCAGTTTCCATCAAAATCGTATTTAGCGAATCCATTTTCATCTAGAAATGTAGTGTATAAATACGTACCATCTGTTTCAGTTCCAAACTGGTTATAGCCAGCAAGTGACTGTACATCATACGACCAAAGCAGTTCCCAATCCTGAGCTTTAACATCGTTAAAACTAAAGAACAGAACAAATATTAATGATATTAATGATAATCGTGAAAACTTAATCATAAGACCTCCTTTTGTTAAAAAAAATACATTTATATTAAATGCTGTTTATTCGATTAGAATAAATGGAAACTTGATTTTTAAAAATACAATAATTGCTAAAAAATATTATATAACACAACAATAAATCTTACGTCTTAGTTGGTCAATTGTTATCAGAGCAAGTTATAATATATTTATAAATAATAGACAAAATAATTAAATTTAGCTTAAGATTCAGTATGATAACAGCGTTTATTTATTTTGAATTATTTACTAATTATGAAAATTATTTTCATAATTTCTTCATTCATAAATTAAATAATTTATTTTAAAAAAAAATAGAAAAATATTGTAAAAATTAGCATTTCAATAGAATTTCATATTCTTATTTATCAATAAGTTAAGTGATTATTTTTCTATATTTTTTACTATGTTTTTATAAAAAAGCTATTGTAGTCCTTGATTATGCTAATATAAAGATGTTTAAAAAGCGAGCTCTGAAGTTCAGAACTCCAGACTCCATAACTAAAATAAAGAAGTTAGGATATTTACCTCGTAAAGAATGATTTCGCAATTAGCAAATATCATTCTATTAGTTATTGGTCATTAGTGTAGTAATTCGTTAAAAGACTTATTATATTGTGTCATTTCGAAACGAAGTG
>CAZCLJ010000149.1:0-11367 GCA_964499465.1 uncultured Hyphomicrobiales bacterium | reverse complement strand
AAATCATCTTTTAATCACTTAGATGTGCCACACTTAAGAAAGTGTGGCACATCTTTTATTTCTATCACACCAGTCATTGAGCGTAGTCGAAATGACCTCTTTCAAACTTCGGCAAATCTTCATCTAACAATTTTCTTGCAATATTCAAAGTGTGCAGCCATTCATTGAAGTTCATTCGTTCGTAGCTTGTATGTTCGTCATAGTAGCCGACGCTTAAATTTACACCGCATATATCTTTACAAAGCGTGCATATATCTGTGTACGATTCTCTGTTTGGCTCTACGAAATTTGTTTTTTCCTTAATAAAAGCTCTAAATTCGTCTGTTCCGACATCGTAGCATTTAAAATCATTGCGGTTACACCTATCGAATTGAACGATGAACTGGTGTTGATTAATAATGTTTGCAATATCTGGATTTTGTTCCATTAACCAATGGCTTCCTATTTTTCCGCGTTCTTCGCCGTCGGTTAGAAGGATTGAATGTCCTGCGTCCTTTAATGCCCATAATATTGCACAGCCAGCCCTATCGTCAGCACCTAATGCAATTCTTTTTCCATTTTCATTTTTGCCGATAAATGAATCGTTTTCTATTTCAACAGAGTGTTTTTGGATAGGTTCATTATAAAAAACATCAAAAACTGTATCGGCATGGGCTACAAGAACAACTTTGCTCTCCTTTGTTCCATTAACGAACAGGAATCGTTCTTTGCCATTTTCACTATGTTCTCTGAAAATAGCATTTTGAATTGTTTTAAACTTGTCAAATATTGGTTTTGAAGTCCAAATTGGATATTCCAAAAAATGCTTTAATACTTCAATATCTTGATTTTTCAAACTATTTCTCCTTGATTTTGGTTGGGTGGGAAGGGGGGAAACTTTTTACAAAAGTGGGGATTTCAGTGCTAAACTTCATAAGAAGAAAAAGCACTGAAATCCGTTTTGTAGAGAGATTGTGTTTAAGTTAAGTGGATTTTCCTTAAAAATTTTCAAGTACAAATCTCATTATTTTTTCTTTGCGTTTTCTTATTTGTTCCTTATTCCAAATTTTCGATTCCTCAGCCATTTTTTTAATTTCTCTTTGTTGCGCAAGATGTGTATAAGTACTTATTTTTTCTTTAAATGGTTTATTTCCAATCGAACAATTATGCTTTTTAGAAATAAGTAAATAATTACCCAAACAATTAATATATTGATTTTTAAACTCTTCATCATACTTACAATAACCAGCTGCAACTGGTTCATTATTTGTAGGTGTCTGTGGTGCGATATGTTCTAATTCAGGACTTTCAATTTTATCAAATCTAATACAAGGATAACCATTCTTATCTTCTTTGATTAGGTAATTTTCGTATTTCCATAATATGAATTTTGCTGTCGAATTGTGAATATTGCCCTGAATGGATTTTTCAAGTTCTGATTTGTTCCAATATGCCCACCACCAATTGTCATTGGGTACGTTTCTAATCAATTCAATTCTATCAATAATTGATTTGATGTCTCGTTGTTCTATAGAGAAATTTTGGTAAACATCATTAATTCTTGATGTTAGGTCTGCTCTTGTGCCAATAAGTCTATGACGTAATACAAGTTTCTCAAAAGATGAACAAATTGTGCATATATCAGTTATTGGCAAACCAAAAGAATATGCTTTAATAATAAATGGAATTGCAATAGTAAAACCACCAAGAGTAACAAGCGAATGTATTTCGGTATTATCAATTTCGTCTTTACCAAAAAATGTTGTTAAAACCTCAAAACTTTTTGCAAGTGAGTCTGTAAATGATTTAATAAATTGAATACGATTGCTTTCTGAAAGTAGTTTATTGATTTTATCAATAGCGTCTGTTTCCCATAATGAATTAAAATAGACTCTTAAAGTGTAAATTAAAATATCATCTTCATCAATTTTATATTCGATTGAGGAAATTGATTTATAAATTTTTTCAAAACGATTTTTTAATTCTTCAATTAGTGATTCTTTTTCTTCACCTCCATAAAGATGAACATTAAACATAAATTGTGCTTTTATAATTTCCAAATTAGATGGTTTCTTTCCTCGATTATTTTGGAAAATAAACATTTGAATCGCTTCAGATTCATTATTAACAATGTGGGTTGTACACCTTGCTTCGCTAACTATTTTTAACATTTTTGTTAAGAACTCTTCATCTTTATCTGAAAGTTGATTTGTAAAATAGTCGAATGCTTTAACAATTCTTTTAGCTGATTCAGTTTCTAAACTGTTTTTGTCTTTTTTTGTTTGGTCAATAACATAATCTTTAAACAATTGATTGTCATAATTAACAGTAGAAAAGATATATTGTGACTTTCTTTTTATCATATTTTCGTAATAAACTTCTTCATCTTCTTCCAAAGGTTTTTCAAGTGGTCTTAATGATTTCAACTTGCTATAAAGAGCTGAAAGAAAAATTATAATTGTAGTCAATCTTTGTTGACCATCAATAACACCAAATAAGTTATTTCCTTTTTCTTCAAATAGAAAATGACCAAAATAATAATCTGTGTTTGGATAACTCTTGTAGCAATCTAATAAGTCTTGATAAAATACATCTGTGTGAGTTTTCGAATTTTTATCATTTTCTTGTGTTGGTGTTTCCCATGAGTATGCTCTTTGATAATTAGGAACAAAAATTTTATTCCCAAGTAGCATTTTATTAATTGTTGTTGATGCTCCCATATAATTTAAATATATTATGAATAAAAATAAAAATTTACTTATTAAAAAGTTAGGGCAGAATGCCCTAACTTTTTGTCTTTTTAAAGTGCAGGTGCATGTTTACCTTTGTTTATGCCATTTGGATGTTTTGGGCAAAAGCTACTAGTTAAGCTTGAAATGCTTGAGTATTTAGCGCCACAATATTTACAAATATATTGGCTCTTTTCACTCCCTTCATAAAGTTTATGTTTTCCTTTATTTGCACCATCTGGGTGTTTAGGACAAAAGCCACTTGTTAAACTGGATACACTTGAGTATTTTTGACCGCAATACTCACAATAATAATTTGCCATAAAAATAACCTCCAATAATATAATTATGCCTACTGTTAATGGGGTTCGGCTTTCCCAAAGTTATAAATTTAAATTTCTTTTTTCTTTCGTTAAAATTTGTAATTGTTAAACAAATCTGTTAGTTAATGTATTATTTTGCATTAGAACCAATTAACCTTTCTTCCAAAAATTCTCTAATTTGAATTCTTTGAACAACAGATTTACGAATAATATATTCTTTATAGTATATACTTTAAATAAAGTTATTTCAATAAGTTCTTTAACTACCCATTTTATAAATTCTGAAAAAAAGTTAGTATTTAAAAAATAATTATTTTTTCAAAGATATTCTTCACTTTCTCAAGTGGAGTGCAACTCTTACTTTTCATTCAATATCCATAATAATCTAGGCTAGTATTTATAGTTTTGCATTATAAAATGTTGTTATAAATGCGGTCATCTCCTTTCAATTTACACAAAGTTTAAAAGGGGCAGAAAGATAGAATAACCTACTGACCCGGCAGTTTTTTAAAATTGTGTTATGAATCGTTTTTGTTTGTTATAAGTGCTTTAATCTTTTTAGCATCGCTTCCAGTAAAATTCTTTGCAACAATTTTTCCACTACCCAAACTATAAATAGTAATATCAGCACCCCAAATTTTTTGGTCAATTTCAACACTTGAAATGCTACTTATAGGTATTGAAATACTATCAAAACCAATTAAAAATTTATTTCTTTTTTTCCATACAATTAAACTATCAGTAATAATAATCTTTTCAGGTGTAAATGCATTACCACCTCTTGTTATTGCTGAAGAAAATTCATATTCCATATATCCACCAGGATTATTCGTTTAAAAAACAGTATTATTTGCATTAAACAATTTAAATTATTAGAAATATTTTAATCATTTAATAAAAGATTAGTTTCCCAAATTAATTAAAGTTTATAGCATAATTCAGTTAATATCATATTTTAATTTTTTTAAAATAACATTATAACTGATTTAATTAAATTAATATAAAAATTTTAAAAATATACGTTTTATATTTTATTTTATCTAATTTTCTTTATACATTGCAAACATAATTATTTTTAAATATAAAAGCAAATTATTTTCTTTTTTTCTAGATGGACTCCACTTTCCCAAGTGGTGTCCATCTGAAATAAAAAGATATTCCATATCTTGAAGATATGGAATTTATTATTTTTTCAAATTAATTGTTTTTATAATGCAAAGCAAATTTATTATATTTTTTTATGAAATTCCATATCTCAAAGATATGGAATTTCTTTTCATTGCCTTATCAAGTTAATATAGTGGAAGAAACTTTCCTTACAGATTTCAATTTCGGCTGTCATTTCGGCTACACTCAATTGCCAGCTACAATTCCTTTGTTTCTCCTTCCCAAGTTGAACTTGGGAAGGAGTTTTTCTTTTAAAGCTGTGCTTTTTTTTAGATGTATTCCACCTGGGAAGTTGGAGTCCATCTGCCTATAAACTTTCTCAAAGAGGGAAGAAGATGCAACGTAGTTGCAATCTATTTGTAGAAAAATGAATTTAGAGCTAGCAAAACTCCGTTGGTGTGTCCTTTTTGAAGCAAAGGCAGGTCGCAACTACGTTGCTTTTCGTTCTTTTTAACATTTTTTCTACAAACAGAGCACACCTACGGAGTTCAAAGAAAGCTACTACGTTTAAATTTTTTCTTTCAGTTAATTAGCACAGTCAGAAGGAACTTCTGACTTTAGGAGAAGAAAGAGCACTATTGAGAAAATTCTCTTGAAACATATTGTTGTGGAGTCATTTTAATATCGTAATTGTCAAGTAAATGCCAAATACGATAAATCACATAATGTTCAATGCGCTTACTGCTTGTTCTTTGCAAAAATCTTGAAATATAATCAAGTTTATAACTCATTATATTATCAATCAGCTAATTTTCTCTACTTTAAAATTACCAGGACTTTTGTAAGATTGAGCTTGTTTGTTAAATCCCAACCTTATGATTTCTTTCTCAACATCTTGAGCATTTGGTGTCGGGGTTGTAGCAGAAGGAACTTGAAATGTATAACCTTTCGGCATATCACCGAATTGTTTTGGGGCTGTTAGTTTGTAAAGTGCCATAATATTTGTTGTTTTTATTTTTGCCTACTCTAAATCGGTTTTCGGCTTCTCCGTTTTTTGCTAAGTTAAATAGTCAATCCGTCAAACTATGTCGTTGTCAATTTGTACGGCCGGTTTTTTTTAACATAGCAAGTAACTTATTTATCTACGAACTCTCAATAAATATAAGACTAATTTACAAAATTATTCTATTCTTTCAAAATAAAAAATGGACTCCACCTATATAAGATGAAGTCCATCTTTTTGCTAACCTTTTTTATTATATAATTCTGCAAAATCGCCTTTATTTAAATGAAAGAAGTGAATTTCAGACAGAAACCCATTCCCTTGCTTTTCAAAGAGTTCGATTTGCTTTGTGTAATTCATTGCGTTTGGAATAAGCCCAATCTTTTTATAGTTGTTCATTTTACACAAATCAATTATCTCTTCGGTGTCATAAGTTTTGTAGCTTGGTCCAGAAATACAGTAAAACCAAGCGTATAATTCGTATCTTTTATACTTAATAGGAAAAACGTTGCGATGAAATTTTTCAATCATTCTTTTTTGAAATTCAGAATCAAACCTCAAAAAGATTGCATCTAATTCATTTGCCACATTCCAAATACTATTATGCTCAACATAAACAGCAAGGGCAGCCGAAGGAACTTTATGCTTGCGTTTAAACTTCCTTTTCAGTTCTGTTATGGTGGCGCTGCTTCCCAAATAGGAAAAGATTTGCGGCGGAATATAATCTTCGGAATCGGTGCTTATTACATTTTTCTCCTTAAAAGGTAAATCAAGAAAATGATGCCTTAAATGGTGGTATTCTCTTCCAGAATAATACTCCTTGCATCCAATATGCAAAAGTTTAGCTGCGAATAAAGGAAAACAATATCCAAGGAAAAAATCTGAATTTATTGGATATTCGCCACCTCCCTCCGCAAGACCTTCGTTTAAGCAAACAAAACAATGAATTTTAATATCCAATGCTTTAAAAAGATTTACTGCTTCAATACATTCGAGATTTAGACAAAAGATTTTTTTACCATCGTAAGTGCTTTGCCGAAAACTTTTATCCACAAGAAAAACATTTGCGTAATTTAACTTTTTGTATTCAGGATTTACATTAGTTCCAGACGCAAAATAAACAAGGTTTTTGCCCTTTTTCAAAAGTGGCTTTAACCAGTTAATTAAAAATCTTTGCATTTTTTCACCTGTATTTTTTAGAAAAATATTTCAAGAATGAACGTTCAAGGAAATGCCCAAATCCTTTAGGATTGTGAACTTAATAAAGTCATACTATCATTGGGAAATGATAGCATGACAAGAGATAGATGTCATGCTATCAACTTGCTGATGGTATGACTGGAAGATGTTTTCAAATCCGTTGGGATTGTGAACTTAATAGCAAAATTATTGAACTATGATTTTTGTGATTTATATGATGAAGATGATGAAGAAAGAAAATCATCTCTTAATCAGAAAAATCAAATAAATCACAGTTCATACAATTTCCGTAACTACGTTGCTATTTCCTTTAATGTCCAACACTTTCTTAAGTGTCGGACATTTGAAGACAAAAATATTTTCGCAATACTTATAAGTAATTTTAATAAGGCACATAATATTCAATAAGTTTAACATCTACATCTGAAATGCTGCCGTGATGCTGATAAATATAGCGTGTGATACCTATATCCGGTGTAAATTCAATTATTTCGTGTTCTGGATTTGTTCTATACATTATGGAAAATTGCTTTCTTTTAACATCAGCTTCAACACCCTCAATTTCTTTATAAAAAACATCTTTTTCTTCTGTTACAAACCAGCAATACGAAGAATCAGGTCGGGTTAATTGCACATCTTCGCCATAGTTTTTTCCTTTCCAAAGTGGTAAATCAAGGAATAAATTTGATACTTTAACTAAATCTATCAAATTGTCATCTTCATCAATAAGCCGCTTCCACTTATTTAAATTGGCATAATAATATTTCGAGCCAACTTTTATTATCACATAAAAAATTCGCTCTCTCCCTTTGTCATACCAGTTCAAATCATCTGGATGCCCTTTCATAAGAGCACCAGTAACATTTCCACGATTGACTACCTCCATAACCTCCATTTTCCATGTAAGAGTATCTTTATTAACTATGCCTGTAGTATCGCCGAGTTTCATCCAAAGCACCTGCCCTTTGTAAATCCAGTAAGCGCCCTCCACCAAAGGAAAAGTATTAATATTCATTTCTGCGTTTGTGGTTTCAGCTTGCTCCGTTTTTGGCATAAGCAGAATCAATACAATAATTGCAGCAATGACAAAAAGTGCGGTAAAGATTAATTTTTTGTTTGTCATAAAAATTCCCTTAAAAATTGATAAATTATGTTTATTTGTAATTTCGAATTCCAGATAAAAATTTAAAAGTTAAACAGATGCGCTATTTTTTAATGATTCAAGTATAATTTTCCTCTTGAGCTATTCATTATACAAATCGTTAAAACGTGCTACTATTCTACTTATCCCGTAGGGATAAAATATTTGTAACAATTTTTTTTAGTTCCTTTTTTATTCCGTAGGAATTAAATATATAAGTGTTTTTAATATATAATTCCTACGTGATAAGCACAGTCAAGGGTTATTGATGTTACAAATATATAATTCCTACGGAATAAATTTCAAAGGCACATAATTCAGAACTCCTGATGCCTCGTAGTTTAGTGTTTCGCAGTCTTGTCATTCCGAAACGAAGTGAGAAATCTCACAAGTCATTGCTACCACAGAGTTTGAGATTTCTCACTTCGTTGCCAATGACATCTTTTCGTTTGTCGGTCATTCTGAACGAAGTGAAGAATCCAGAGGATAGTGGTTTAAAGAAATTTTTCTGGATTCTTCACTTCGTTCAGAATGACTATGTTAATTTATGTCATCTCCATTTAAATAAAGTATTTGCTTTATTAGGTGGTTCAGAATGACAATCCAAGATGGATTCTGACATCCGTCAGAATGACAGCTTTACTATAAACTTTGCGAAAATTTGAAGCACGTTTTTCATTATCAAGTTGAACTTGGGAATGAAAATCCACATTTTTTTAATTTATTTTTATTTTTTTATCAAATAATAAATCAAAATAATCATTACTATAATATAAGCGCAAAATCAGAGTTTGGAAATCATTTTGAAAATATTTGAAAATATTTTTTATTTTTTTTTGCTTTTTTTAAATAAGAATGCTTTCTGAATAAGTGCAGTCAAGAGTTGTTGCTAATAAAAATATTTTTAAAAAAAGTGAAAAAATTTTGAATAAAATTGATTTATTTTGCCCGTAACGGGAAAAAAATTTGATTTAGGGATATATTTTCTATAAAAAATTGAATTTATGGGAGGGATAATTTTTTCCTCTCTTTCCCAAGTTCAACTTGGGAATAAACTTTCCTTCCAAAATACAATTTTGGAAAGAGAGATAGTTTAGGTGGTAACAACGATGTGATAGGTACATCACTTCGTATCAGAATGACAGGGATACTGTAATGCTAACAGCTTTTTGCTCATAAGACTTAAAAAAGTAAGAAAGAAAATATTTTAAATCATTCCGAATTTTTTCCTTAAAAACCATTCCATTGCAAAAAGCAGTATCACGGCTGCCAGTATGTATGGAAGATTCCAAAGTGCAGATTCATACTTGTCGGTAAAAGAAACTGGTTTGAAATTGGGATTACTCTTTAAATCATCTAAAAATGTATTTGCAGTTTCTGGAGTGTAGAATTTCCCTCCTGTTCTGCTTGCAAGGTTTCTTAGCAACGGAGCGTTCATTTGCAAATTCATATATTCTAAAGCAATATCGCCAATACTGAATCTTCCCGAAGCAGAACCAAGCCGCGCTTGATTTACTTCCACTTTTCCCTGATAAAAGAAATCGCCTTCAGCAAGTCCTTCAACTTTTGCAGTATAGCGTCCATTGCCTAAGCTGTTTAAAGTAACATCACGGCTCGTCTGCCCACTTGAAATTTTTATATTCACATTTGCATTATCTATTGGAGTGAAGGCAGCATCATAGACCTGAGCAATAAATTCGACCGGCTCGTTTGTTATATATTGCTGCTTTGAAGTCCTAATGCGGATATTCTTTTCGTTTTGGTCAACAGAAAGCCATTTAATAGCATTGTTTATGAAAATGGAGTAAACATCGACAGCTTCGGGATTATTCTTTGAAACATCAGCAGCGTAGCCAAGCAGTTTCCAGCGATAAAGCCCGTAACCCATTATGGCAATTGATTTTTTATTTTGGAAAGAACGCGAAAGTATTAGTGGTTCCTGCATTGGAACGTTATTTACCTTAAAAGTAGAAATCACTTCACTTTCCGGTTTGGGCTTAACGAAAGTTTCAGTGCGGAAAATAGGGGGGAGGTTGTTCCAAATTTGTAAATCTTTTTCAGTTCCGTAAATTCTTATTAATGGATTGGCAAGAGCTTCTCGCTTTAAATCCGCAATAACACTGAATTCGTTTGCTCTGGTGCTAAGCAAAGTAAAAGGTAAAAATTCCTGAAATTGATTTAGCTTTGAATAATCGGTTTGCTGGGAAGCTATGAAAAGCAGTGGCTTTTCCTTTTGCAATGCTTCTTTTATCATTTCGATTACGTTTGCAGGTGTGGAACTGATTGGAAAGCCGACAAATACTATCATTTCAGATTCAAGCACTTCCTGCTTAGTTGGTTGTGGATTGTAAAACTCTGCACCTTTTTTTTGAACGAAAGTGCGGATTTCAAGTCCCTTTTCATTTGAAAATGTGCTTAATAAAAAGGAAAAATCTGGATTAGGACTGCCAGAAAAAATGCTTATTCGTCTCTTATTTTTCAATACTTTTATAAAATCAGATTTGATATTATTTTTATCAGTGATTTCACCGTCAAGAGAAGAAATTTTTGCAGTGATTTTTGAAATTCCTTCTTTCTTGGGAGTGAAATTAAACATTGCAGTCAAAGTGGAAGTTTGGGGAGTAATTTGCAAAACTTTTTTATCAATAACGAAATTATTTTCCATTAGGGTGCAGGTAATATTTCCGGAACTATAGCCACTGGTTTTTATTTGCACATTTACAGGCACAGGATTATCTACGTAAGCTATTTCATTTGTAATAATAGATGTAATTGAAATGTCTTTCGATTCGAGTGAGTCGCCAATGCCTATTGCATAGTAATTTCGCGCAGATTTTTCAGCAAAATAAATTGGATTTGTTCCTTCGTTAAATTCGCCGTCAGTGATTAAAAGAACGGAGCGGATATTATCTTCGTTTAATTTATTTCCAATAAAACTGACTGAATTGGAAATATTTGTGGTTTGTCCTTTAAAATTTAATGAATCGAAATTGAATACCTCGAAAGGTTTAACCTCTGAATCGAAGGAATAGTAAAGGATTTCATCATCGCTTAAAGATTGGATATTTGAATTTTCAATAGCTTTACGAACTGCTTGCTGTCTGTCTCCGAGAGCATCGCGGAAGCCGTTTGAAAGAGAATTATCAATTAAAACAGCGAGCTTTGGTTTTTTCTCACCAGATTGAATTACTGAAAGAATCGGTTCAAAAAGGACAAGAACGAGTAATACTATAGCAAGTCCCCTGATTCCACCTAAAAGCACTTTTATGCCGGCTGGAACAGGCGGAATTGTCCGAAGATAGTATATGACGACAAATATAACAGCAATAACCAGAAGAAATGAGATAAACCAAGTTGAGCCACTAAATCCCAATGAAAATGTATCCATTATTTACAATCCAAATATTCATATTCAAAAATAATAAAACGAATAAAGCGTAAATTTGTTTGAAAATATTGAAAACTAAGCGAGGATAAGTAGTAACTGTTCGTTTTAAATTTATAAACTCTTGTCTCTTTATCGAAAATAAAAGTATAAGAAGATACGCCTTGTAGGTAACAATTTCCTTTTTTATCTCTAAAATAAATTTAGAACTCCTTATCCCTCTTATTTTGCATTTTCGCAATCTTGCCATTCAGAACCCCCTGATAAAGAAAGACCTCTATTTAAATGGAGATGACATAAGTAAAAGTGTAATGCTGACGGATGTCAGAATCCATCTTAAAAATAGTTTTTATAGGTCATTAGTCATTCGTTATTAGTCATTCGTATTTTACTAACAACTAATAACCAATGACTAATGACTAAAATATTTCTTTGTCCATTCTCTTTTAGGGAAAACCAAGATGGATTCTGACATCCGTCAGAATGACAAACTACGATGT
>CAZCLJ010000148.1:0-11410 GCA_964499465.1 uncultured Hyphomicrobiales bacterium | reverse complement strand
GACATCCGTCAGCATTACACTTTTACTTATGTCATCTCCATTTAAATAAAGGTCTGCTTTTATAATGGGATTGCCAATGACATCGCTATTTTTGTCGGTCATTCTGAGGCGAATATAAACGAAGACGTTTACTTTTAAGAAAATGAACTAAATAAGAAGCAAGCCATACTATCAACAAGTTGATAGTATGGCTTGGAAATTTTTTAAAAATTACGAATCCTCCTTCCCAAGTTGCACTTGGGAAGAAGCTGATAATACTATTCATTGAGCGAAGTCGAAATGGCTACATCTCTTTCACTAAATCAGCAAAATTCTTGAGTAAATCTGGTAATTTGCTAATATCTTTCCCACCTGCAGTTGCAAGATGGGGTTTCCCACCACCACCGCCACCAAGCTGTTTCGCAGCAGCAAGCACTAATTTAGAAGCCGGATACTTACCCGTTAAATCATCTGTAACAGTGCAAACAAGCTGAACTTTCTCGTTTAATATTGTCGAAAGAAGTGCTATTCCATTTTTAGATAAGCTATTACGCAGGTTTTCAGCAATATTTCTCATCTGGTCTAAATCTTCTGCCAGAATTTCTGTTGCAATTATGCGTATTTCACCAAATTTATTTGCATTTTCGATTAACTTTTCAAGCTGTTTACCAACTTCCTGCATTTTAAGAGAGTTAAGTTCTTTTTCAAGCTGTTTGATTTTTTCTAAAAGCTCTTGATGTTCGTTTGCTTTTTGTTCAATTTTGTTATGCAAATCTGCAATATAATTCTGCACTTGCTTCCCTGTAATCGCTTCAATTCTTCTTACGCCGGCAGCAATAGAAGATTCGGAAATAATTTTGAAAAAGCTAATATCAGCAGTATTTTTTACGTGAGTGCCACCGCAAAGCTCCATTGAAAATTTAGGGTCCATCTTGATTACACGCACTCTATCGCCATATTTATCGCCAAAGAACATTTTTATTTTATCATACTTCTTTGCTTCTTCCAAATCCATTTCTTCTGTTTGAACGCTTATTCCGTCAAGGATTTTTTCATTAACAATTTTTTCTACTTTTTTCAATTCCTCGGGAGAACATTTTTCAAAGTGGTTAAAATCGAAACGAAGATAATCAGGAGCCACAAGCGAACCAGCTTGCTTAATGTGAGAGCCAAGCACTTCGAATAGTGCCTCGTGAAGCAAGTGAGTAGCAGAGTGGTTCCGCATTATATCTTTTCTACGCTTTTCATCCACTTCCAGAAATGCCTTTGCACCAACAAGCTGCTCAATGTCCCTATCGCAAAAATGAATTATTGCATCGCCAATTTTCTTTACGTCAGTTACTTCATACTTTTCACCAGCAAGGGTAATACTGCCGGTATCAGCCACCTGTCCGCCACTTTCAGCATAAAACGGGGTTTTGTCGAAAACAATTTGATTGTCCTTAATAAACAAAACATTTGCCTCGCAGGACATTTCAGTATAACCAATAAACTCACTTTTTAGCTGCTGGTCGAACTGCTCTACTTCCTGAAAAATTTGCTTGCGTGCCTTGCGGGAGCGTTCTTTCTGCTCCTTCATTTTTTCGTTAAATTCGTTAATATCTACAGAAAAGTTGTTTTCGCGGGCAATAAGTTCAGTCAAATCCAAAGGAAAGCCGAATGAATCGTAAAGAAGGAAAGCATCAGAGCCGAATATTATATTTTTGTTTTCTTTTTTTGCAATTTCGGAAATCTGCTCAAATTTGTCTAAACCACGTTCAAGTGTTTGCAGGAAACTTTCTTCTTCAGCTCTGATTACTCTTTCAATAGTATTTTGATTTTTTCTCAGTTCAGGAAAAACCCCTCCCATAGTATCAGTAAGTATATGAACAAGTGAAAAAAGGAATGGTTCTCTGAAACCAATATTTCTGGCAAAACGAGATGCACGACGAAGAATACGGCGTAAAACGTAACCACGTCCTTCATTGCTCGGAAGAGCGCCATCTGCAATAGCAAATGATAAGGTGCGAACGTGGTCGGCAATGACTCGCATTGCTATGCTGTCAGTGTGTTCAAGTTGCTGAGAGTATTCTTTCTTGCTTAATTTAGCGATTTCATTAATTAGTGGAGTGAATACATCTGTTTCGTAATTTGAAGATTTCCCTTGAATTACGGCGCAAATGCGTTCAAAGCCCATTCCAGTATCAACGTGTTTTGAAGCAAGTGGTTCGAGCGTTCCGTCTTGTTTGCGATTATACTGGATAAAAACGAGATTCCAAATTTCGATTACTGCCGGTGTGCCAGCATTAACGAGCGAAGCACCTGATAAATCAGCAGTATTGTCGTAATGGATTTCACTGCAAGGACCGCAGGGACCGGTTTCTCCCATTTCCCAAAAATTGTCTTTTTCATCAAAGCGATGAATTCTTTCGAGTGGCAAATATTTCTTCCATATTTCTAAAGCTTCGTCGTCGGTTCGGTAAACTGTAGCGTGGAGGCGATTCACATCTAATTTCCAAACATTAGTAAGCAATTCGAAAGCCCACTCTATAGCTTCTTGCTTATAGTAATCGCCGAAGCTCCAGTTCCCGAGCATTTCAAAGAAAGTATGGTGGTAGGTATCGCGTCCAACTTCTTCCAAATCATTATGCTTTCCACTGACGCGGATACACTTTTGAGTATCAACTGCTCTTGAATAGCTGCGGTTTCCAACCCCAAGGAACACATCTTTGAACTGATTCATTCCGGCATTAGTAAAAAGAAGTGTCGGGTCATTAAAAGGGATTACAGGCGCACTTTCAACAATGCTATGCCCTTTTTCTACAAAATAATTTAAAAACGATTGTCTTATTTCTTGTGATGTCATATAGGTAGTAAATTTGATATTTATATTTTTTGATTTATTTTAATTAGTAAATTGAATTATTTATTTAAAAAAAGTTTTCTATATGTTTATTTTTCCTTTAATTTTTCTATTTCATCTATTGATAAACCAGTTATATTTACAATTTCTTCTAACTTTAAACCACAATTAAGAGCATTAATTGCTACTTTTTTTATTCCTTTCTCTATTCCTTTCTCTGTACCTTTTTCAAAACTTTCTTCGATAGCAGTATCTAATACATTTTTCATCTCTCTGACTGCATTCAAACTTTCTTCGTAAAAATAAAGCTGTTCAGGAGTAAATCTGGCTATTTCAGCAACATTAAATAATTTTTCAAATATTTCTGTTCTGAGTTTTTCTGGAAATCTCTCTAACTTACCTAAGTTCTTTAATACGTAAAGCCATTTTTCGTAATTGTTTGCTAATTCTTCAAGCTGCTTATTGAACTTTGGCATCTCAAAATAGATAATTGTAACTTTGTCTTGAAAAATCTCTATTGTTTGTATATGGTTAAACTTTACATCATATCTAAAATTTACAGTATCATTTTTATTTTCATCTAATATAAAATCTAATATTGCAATAACAAAGACTGCTTTTAATTCAAAATTCCAATCATTTTTCTGGGCTTGCATCCATATTGGTAAATTTGTAAAATAAAGTGCTTTTTCTTTGAAAAACTTAAATTTAGTCTTTTGAAGCTCAACGATAAATTTTTCCCCTTTTTCGTTTTCACATAAGATATCCAAAACAGAACGCGGGTCTGAATAGGTGTACCCAGTAAATTTTGTGCAAAGATATTTCAAATCAGTTATTTGACCTAATTCATCGAACAAAACTGAATTAAGGAAATCAATCAGTAAATCCTTATTTGGTTCTTCGCCAAATATTCTTTTAAAGCCATAATCGGTGAAAGGGTTTATATATTTGTAAGGATTAGGTTCCATTTGTAAATTATTTCTGTTAATAATTTAATATTTATTTTCTTTCCAAAATTAAAAATAATTCAATACACTTCATCATGTGAACCAATATTTAGAAGAATTACTTCAGAACAGTCATTTTCAGAAGAAAAATCAAACACAATCCTAAACCTGTAATTAATTGAACAAGCATATAGTTTGTATAAATTTCCCTTTAATTTGTGAGTTCTTAATATGGGATGAAATGGATTTTTTTCTAATTGCTCTATTGTAGATTTTAAAGAAGGAACTAATTCAGGATAACTTTTTACAAATTTTTCAAGGTTCTTCTTGAATTTAGGAGTCCATATCATTTTACTCATATATTAAGTTCCCTGAATAAATCTTCGGAGTTTCCTTCTGTATAATCATTATTTTTATATTGATTGTATGAATCTATTGTTTCATTAATAAATAGCTCTCTTTGATTTTCAGTAATTCTTTTTTTCATTAAATCGAAAAGAATTAACTGGCTATCTATCGGTAATTCATCAACTTTATCAACTATTTCCTGAAAATCAATCATATCAACTTTAAATTTAATTTTTTTTCCCAATAAGATTAAATATTAGAATATGTTAGTGTTAATAATGATATTTATGAAAATCAACTAACATTAAGAATCCAATCAGTCATATCTACAAAATCTTCTTTTTTTTAATTCGCAGGAGGACCAAAAGTATTTTCAATATCTTTATTATCTTCCTCAGATACATAAGTTGAAATAGAATTTTTTATAAGTTCATTCTTTCCTCATTCATTACATCAAGTATTGCTTCACTTATAATCTCTTTAAAAAATCTCTATATTCTAGTAAATTTGTCATAATGTTTAAAATTTTTTAATTAATATTATTATTAAACGCTTATTAATAAAGAATTATTTTACTAAAAAATCAATGTGTTGCTAAATATCCCATTAACCTTTAAATTTAAATTGAATTTTAATAATGAAATTATTATTTAATTTTCCTCTGTCATACAGAAGCGTGCGAGGATTCTCACAAACCATTGATATCACAGTGTTTGAGATTTTACCTTGCATTACCAATGAAATCTTTTCATGTCATTCTGACGTATGCCAGAATCCATCTTGCTTTTTAGTTATTAGTTATTAGTAAAAAAACTAATGACTTAAAACTAATGACTTATAAAAACTATTTTAAGTTGGATTCTGACATCCGTCAGAATGACACTATTGTTATCTCATCTCCATTTAAATTAAGGTCTTCCTTTATCGTGGGGTTTGAAATGACAAAAGATAATAAGTATTTTAACGAATTAATACACAATATATCAACTAATCATTAACAATTAAAAATTAAAAATTAATCATTAATCATTAATCACTAATCACTAATAATTAATAATTATCTATTTGCGCTCTTTGAAGTTTATCAGAAAAATCAATATAAACAGTTTTCCATTCTGTGAAAATGTCGAATACTGTCCAGCCACCTTCGCGGTGTCCGTTTCCAGTTCCCTTAACACCTCCAAATGGCATGTGAGCTTCTGCTCCGATTGTCGGGCTGTTTACGTAAGTAATACCAGCTTCAATATCGCGAATTGCCTGGAAAGCAGCATTTACGTTTCTTGTGTAAATTGATGAAGAAAGTCCGAAATCGCAGGTATTTTGCAATTCAATAGCGTGTTCTAACGAATCGGCTTTTGCTACTGAAAGGATGGGACCGAAGATTTCTTCTTTGAAAAGACGCATATCTTTTGTTACATCAATGAAAATGGTTGGCTGGAAGAAATAACCTTTTGCTAAATTGCCATCGGTTGCTCTTTCGCCACCAAGAATAAGTTTTGCACCTTCTTCTTTACCAATTTTAACATAATCAATGCAAGTTTGTAATTGTTGCTCGTGAATAACTGGTCCTACGTCAGTGTTTTGTTCTAATCCATTTCCGAGGCGGAGTTTAGATGCTTTATCTTTTAACAAACCAATAAATTCATCATAGCAATCTTTGTGAACGATTAAGCGTGAAGTAGCAGTGCAGCGTTGACCGGTAGTTCCGAAAGCACCCCATAAAGCACCTTCCACAGCGAGTTCAAAATTTGCATCTGGCATAACGATTTGAGCATTTTTTCCGCCCATTTCGAGTGAGCATTTTTTATTAGTGCGTCCGCAGATTTCACCGAGTTTGAAGCCAATATTTGTTGAGCCGGTAAATGCAATTAAATTGACATCAGGATGTTCAACCATCATATTGCCCATACTTCCTTTTCCGAGCAAAAGATTGAATACACCTGCCGGAATACCAGCTTCTTCAAGAATTTCTGCGAAAATTACACCTGAATGTGGAGTATCTTTTGATGGTTTGTAAACTACGGTATTGCCAGCAGCAAGGGCTGGAAGAATTTTCCAGGAAGGAACTGCTATTGGGAAATTAAAAGCAGTAATAATACCGCAGACACCAACTGGATTTCTAAAAGAAAGGTTCATCTTGTTTGACATTTCGCTTGGAGCTGTATGCCCAAAAAGACGGCGTGTTTCTGTTGCAGCGTAGTATGCGGTATCAATAGCTTCCTGAATATCGCCTTTGGTTTCAAAAACTGGTTTACCCATCTCACGGGTCATAATGCGGGCAAGTTCTTCTTTTCTGCGATTGAAAATGTCGCCAACTTTACGAAGGATGTCGCCGCGTTTTGGTGCCGGAACAAGCTTCCAAGTTTTATAAGCAGCTTTTGCAGCTGCAACAGCATCGTTTACATCTTCTTGCTCAGAAAAAGCAAAATCGCCGACTACATCTTCAATATTTGCAGGATTAATATTTTTAAAAGTTTTGCCTGCTTTGGCTGGGACCCACTGCCCGTTAATATAATTTTTGAATTCTGGCATTTTTTTCCTTTCATATAAAAAATAAAAAATTTTTTTTACAAAATTAGCTATTTTTTTACTATTTATTTAATGCTTTTTTGTAATATATTATTTTGGTAAATTTGTAAGTTATATAAAAACAAAAATGAGGATAACAACGAGTATGAAAAACACGTATTTATTTACTTCAGAATCGGTATCGGAAGGGCATCCCGATAAAATATGCGACCAGGTGTCCGATGCTGTGCTTGATGCAATGCTAAAAGACGACCCATTAAGTCGCGTTGCCTGCGAATGTTTTGCTTCTACCGGTCTTATTTTGGTTGGTGGCGAAATTACAACAAATACATATATAGATTTGCAAAGTTTAGTCCGTAGCGTTATTTATGATATTGGATATACAGAAGCCGGCTATCGTTTCGATTCACATTCTTGTAGCGTAATTAACGTAATCAACCATCAATCACCAGACATTGCTCAAGGGGTTGATACTGGTGGCGCCGGCGACCAGGGTATGATGTTCGGTTATGCCTGTAAAGAAACTGAAGAACTGATGCCAGCAACTATTATGTATGCTCATAAATTAGTAAAAAAATTAGCCGATATTAGAAAAAACAATAAAACTTTAATGCCATATCTTCGCCCTGATTCAAAATCTCAGGTTACAATTGAATATGACGAAAACGGAGAAATTCTTAGAGTTGATACTGTCGTAATGGCAGTGCAACACGACCCTGAAGCAACACAAGAGCAAATTTTTGAAGATGTTATTAAAAATGTTATTAACGAAATTATTCCCGAAAAATATCTTGACAATACAAAATATTTTGTAAATCCAACTGGAAAATTCGTTATTGGCGGTCCACACGGAGATACCGGACTTACTGGAAGAAAAATTATCGTTGATACCTATGGCGGACGCGCTCCACACGGTGGTGGTGCTTTCTCCGGCAAAGACCCTTCAAAAGTTGACCGTTCAGCTGCTTATGCTGCCCGTCATCTTGCGAAAAATATCGTTGCTGCAAATATCGCAAAAGAATGCACAATTCAACTTGCTTATGCTATTGGTATAGCAAAACCAGTTTCTATTCACATTGACACACACGGCTCATCAAAAGTGAAAAATACTGAATTAGCTGATTTTATTTTCAAAAATATAGATTTAACACCAAATGGAATTATATATCGCTTAAATCTGCGCACTCCGATTTATAGACAAACAGCAGCTTACGGACATTTTGGCAGAGCTGAATTTCCATGGGAAAAATTAGATTTAGTCGATTTGCTGAAAGAGAAGTTTGGAGAATAATGATTAATGATTAATTGTTAATTGTTAATTGTTAATTATTAATTGTTAATTGTTAGTTCGAATTACAAATTCAACACTTGAGAGAGAACAAAATGTGTTTTTTTTCTCTCTTCACTGAGTTTCAACTTCTTCCCAAGTTGCACTTGGGAAGGAGGAAAATCTTTCTAAAATCTATGAACAATAATATTGAAGAAATAGAAGATATTGAATCTGATTATGATTTCTCAAACGGTATTCAGGGAAAGCATTACAAAGAATTTGCCTGCGGATATACAGTAACAGTTTATTCACCTAATAAATCTACTTGTGAAAAACAAATTGTAAAAAAAACAAAACTAACTCCGGAACAAAGGCAGGAAATTGCGTTTGAACTAAAAAAAAGAGTTCATTACGGCAAGTTATTGATATTAGAAAGTCAAGGAAATTCGTAATAAAGTTAAATGATAATTAAATTTGTAATTAAGTTTTATTATTCTATTTTCAACATAGGTAAATAATATGCAAACATTACCCAAGCAGCCATTTACAACATTACAACTCGAATTATTGAGAATCTTTTCACGAAATGTAAGTGAAAATGATTTGATTGAAATAAAACAATTATTATCTCAATATTTTGCGAAAAAAACTATTGAACAAGCAGATTCAGTCTGGGATGCAAATAATTGGAATGATAAAGATGAAGAATATTTTCTTAATGAACATTTAAGAACACCATATAAATATTACTTTGCTCATTCCTCTTATGAAATGAGATAATATATTTGATTTATATGATTAGTGCTTGACCAAATAAATTGTATACTTTTATGTGTCATTCTGAACCCCCTTATAAAGCAAGTACTATATTTAAATGGAGATGACATAAGGTTTAGAAAGATTAGAAGGTTTAGAAAGTTTAGATTTTTTTTAACTTTCGCAAAGTTAAGAAACTTTACGAAAGTAAAATTCTTCTTACTTTGCAAAAGTTTCTTAACTTTTGTAAAGTTTTTGAAGAGTAAAAGCAAAGATGTCATTGGTAACGAAGTGAAAAATCTCAAGTTGTGTGGTAGCAATGAGTTGTGAGATTCTTCACTTCGTTCAGAATGACAAGGTTATTATATATAATTTATGTGGACAAGTATTAGTTTGATTTTCTTATCACAAAAATAACAGTTCTTAACAAAATGTGTTAATTATAAAAGACAAGAACACACCCCTTTAATCCCCTCTCAAGAGGGGAATAAGCGAGATAATTAATTTAGAAATAATATAAGAATATAAGAATATAAAATAATAAAGTAAAATTTTAAAAATAAATAAGGGAAAAAAATGTCGGAAACAAAATATCCACAAAAGAAAGCACAGGGCAGCTTTGACGAAGTGCTGGGCAAATACTGCGTTAGGTCGCTCAAATTAGCCGAAGAAGGCAGAAAACTTATTGATTGGGCAGAATCAAGGATGCCAGTGCTTGCCAAATTAAGGGAAGAATTTAGCAAAACCAAGCCATTTAAAGGTTATAGAATAGCAGGATGTCTTCACGTAACTAAAGAAACAGCAGTCCTTATCCGCACTTTCAGAGATGCCGGTGCAGAAGTTTCCTGGTCTGGATGCAATCCACTTTCAACAAATGATGCAGTCGCTGCTGCTCTTGCTGACGATGGTATTTCTATTTTCGCATGGTATGACAATAAAGACGATTTTTACTGGTGCATAGAAAGAACTATTGATAATCCACCCCACCTCACATTAGACGATGGCTGCGATTTAATTAATACCGTTCATGAAAACTACCCCGATTTAGCTAAGAATCATATTGTCGGTGGAACTGAAGAAACCACTACTGGTATTCAAAGATTAAGAGCAAGAGCTGCAAGCAATAAACTTTACTATCCAGTTTATGCAGTAAATGACACTGAAACAAAATGGGATTTCGATAACGTTTACGGAACAGGTCAATCCACTCTTGATGGCATTATCAGAGCTACTTCTGTTTTGCTCGCCGGAAAAAATGTTGTTGTTGGCGGACACGGACATTGCGGTTCCGGTGTTGCAAAACGTGCAAAAGGAATGGGCGCTAATACTATTTGCACCGAAGTTAAAGCTACTGCAGCTATTAAAGCCGTTCTTGAAGGACACGAAGTAATGACTATGGACGAAGCTGCTAAAGTCGGCGATATATTCGTTACTGCTACTGGCGTTTGCGACGTAATCCGCAAAAGACATTTCGAGTCAATGAAGGAAGGTGCTATTATTTGTAATACCGGGCATTACGATGCTGAAATTAAAATTCCAGAATTAGATGAAGTCTCTGTAAGCAAAAGAACCATTCGTCCAAACTGCGAAGAATATCATTTGAAAAACGGGAAAAAATTATACCTTCTCGCTCAGGGTCGTTTAGTTAATCTCGCTGCTGCTGAAGGACATCCTTCTGAAGTAATGGATATGTCTTTTGCAAATCAGTTTATGTCCCATTTACGATTGGTGGAAAATCATAAAGCAGGAAACAAGCTTCCACTCGAAGTTCTTGATTTGCCAGTTGAACAAGATGAGTTCATTGCAAATACAAAACTTGCAGCTATGGGAATAAAAATTGATACTCTAACTCCGGAACAACTCCATTATATAAATGATTATAATGCAGGAACTTAAGGATTAGATAGTTTAGATAGTTTAGATAGTTTAGTTTTTTAAACTTTCGCAAAGTTGGGAAACTTTACGAAAGTATTTAGCTCTTTTTACTTTGTAAAAGTTACTTAACTTTCGTAAAGTTTAAAATAAAACTGTCATTCCGAAACGAAGTGAGGAATCTCACAAGTTCATTATACCAAAGTATTTGAATTTTAAAGATAAAGATGTCCTACATCTTGCAGATGTGGGACATCTGGTTTAAGAAGTTTTTCAGAGTAAAAGTAAAGATGTTATTGGTATTGACAAGTAAGATTAAATTAATAACGCGGTGAAAATAGCAAGTATATAAAGTAACAAAATACAAGAAATCAGAAGTTCTGAAATTTAAATAAGTAAGCGTAGGAAACAGCCATAGCAGTTTCCTACGCTTCTTATTTATACTCGCTATCAATCTGAGATTCAGAACTCCAGCCCCCATAACGAAAATAAAGGAGTTAGGAGATTTGCTTCGTAAAAAACAATTGCGCAAATTATACAGAAAAGGTGTCATTCCGAAACGAAGTGAGGAATCTCAAACTCTGTGGTAGCAATGACTTGTGAGATTTCTCACTTCGTTTCGAAATGACAAGACTGCGAAACAACAAACTACGCGGCTTCAGGAGTTCTGATATTATACAGAAAAGGTGTCATTCCGAAACGAAGTGAGGAATCTCAAACTCTGTGGTAGCAATGACTTGTGAGATTTCTCACTTCGTTTCGAAATGACAAGACTGCGAAACAACAAACTACGCGGCTTCAGGAGTTCTGATATTATACAGAAAAGGTGTCATTCCGAAACGAAGTGAGGAATCTCAAACTCTGTGG
>CAZCLJ010000147.1:0-11496 GCA_964499465.1 uncultured Hyphomicrobiales bacterium | reverse complement strand
AAATTTACCATCATTTTACCGCCTCTGCAAAGGGGCGGTTTAGTTCAACGGTTTGGCGGTATGTTTTTGTTGCCGATTTCGAAGCACTTTCCTGTCAAATTACACGAAAGTTTATTAGATGCTGAAACGCTCAAATACCCACTATCTCGGCAATAAAATATACCGCCTGTTATGCACTGGCGGTTCTTGTCTGTCCGTGTGTTTGAGTCAAATTGCACTTTCATATTAAACTTGTCAAATTACTACTTCATTTTTCTTTTCTGTCTGTGTCGCCCGTGTGTTGGCGTGTTTTATTTTTTTTCTTTTAAGCGTGGGAGAAAAATTTTGAAATTCTTCTCGTGGGCTGGCTTTGCAAGCTCTTTTAAAAACTTTGGTTTTAGCGTTGGCTGGTGCGGTTTTTAAATGTGCTTGCAAATTGGGCTGGCTTATATTGTTGTCCATTTTTTTAAGAATATTTCTTCAATTTTGTCAGCAATTTTTATTACTAATTCATGGCTGAACTGTTCTAAATCTTTATCGCTTGAAATATAGCCTGCAAGATATTCCGCTGCTCTTGTTTCAAGTCCAAGTTTCTTACAAATTAAAAAACTTATTGTTTCTGCTTCTAATTCTTCGGCTGTCCTGGTCATTTTTCTTTGCATCAGTTTAATTTCTTTTACTTTGCCTTCTTTTGTTATTTGCCTTAAAGCCAAATGACCAGTATGACCTAAAAACAAATGACCAAGTTCGTGAATCAAAACAGCCAAATTCTGTTCATAACTCATTCCTTCTTTCAAAGCTATTTCTAAACTCCCTTTGAAAATAGTAGTCACATAACCAGCATTGAAAAAAGAAAGTGGTTTAAAGGTGATTTTTATACCTAAACTAGTCGCAATTAAAATAGCATCCTCTAATGTTTGTGGATTAATTTTGCCTGAAACATCAAAAGGTTTTGTGCCTAATCCTTTTTCTAAAAATTCTTGCGGACTTTCTTTACCTTCAGTTTGAAAAACATCATAAGCTAACATCACAGGTGAGAATGGTTGTAGTATTACGTATGGTCTTGCATCTTCTTTAATTGTTCTGTTAAACTTTTTAAACCAGAAATTTGCTCCTCCAAAAAATGTAACTGATTCATCTTGCAAATAAACCAACATTGTATTGAAGCGAGAATAATGATTAAATCTTGCAATGAAATTGAAAAAACGGAAGAATTCACTACTGTTCTGATATTTACGACTGCGTTTAAACAGCTCATCAATAGTCAGTTTATCGGTATCAAAATTATTATGCTCCATTTTAAATTTTATTTTACAATGACATTTTTACTCCGTTTTGTTTTAACCAATTTTCTTGTTCACGATAGTTTGGCATTTTCTTGTCTAACTCATTCCAAAATTCTGCTGAATGATTCGGGTATTTTAAATGTACCATTTCATGCGTAATTATGTAGTCAAGGACTGAAACAGGAGCCATGATACATTTCCAATGAAAGTTCAATCCGTTCTTTGGTGTCCATGATGCCCAACGGTTTTGAAGTTCTAAAACTTTTATCGCTGTCGGTTTGCTTTGAAACTTTTCTTCAATCAGTTTCATTCTCTCTTTGATTTTCTGTTCCGCTTTAGTTTTGTAAAAATCTTTGAACAGCTTGTCGGCTTTGCTAATATGCTTTCGGTCAAGATAAAAAAACCTTCCGCTAATCTTCAACGGTATTTCCTGATTGTCTGTAAGCGTCAAACGATAATTTCTTCCAAGATAAAGGAATGATTGACCATTTACATATTCACGATTTACTTTTCCCTTATTTAATTCTTTCCACTTTGCGAGCTTTGTGAATATTTGATACTCCTTTGATTTTATTGCTGATTCAATTATTTCATCTGTGGCTGTAATAGGTGCAAGCACTTTCACTGAACCATCACGTTCAATAAAAATACTTACCGTTTTTCTGCGGTCTGTTTTCTCAATAATAATATCAATGCCCTCTAACTTCATCTTAAATCATCCTCACGATTTTTTGCAAGTTTCATTAACTCTGTTGTAAGTTCTGTTGCCCTTGCAGGTAATCCTTCAATTCTTGAATAACGAATTTCATCTTCAATTCTACCAGCAATATTTTTTTGTTCCGCTTTTTTGTCTGACCAGAAATTATTTATCTGTGCTGTTTCTTTTAAAATCAAAATCAAAGTGTGAGTGAGTTCTTTTGCCTTGTTAATTTCAGTTTCATTCTCAGTTGTCAAATTAACTTTCAACAAATCATAAAACGGTGCTTCAATTATTGAGATACCTTCTGTTTCAGGCTTTCTACCTTTTCCCATTTCATCTCTCAATTCACCCAACTGTTTTACAATTTCTTCCCAATTTTCTTTGTATGAATTCAGTATTGTTTCAAGTCGGTCTTTAAATCGGTTATAAAGCGTTGGGTCTTTATCTAAATTCACTTTGATGTGCCAACGAATGGCATGTTCCATTTCGGATGCCTTTGACTTTGGTGTTTTATTCAGATAGTCAACCTTGCTTTTGAATTCATCTGAAAGAATTGAAACCTGCTGAACCTTAGTGTCAATCCCTAATGAAAGAAGATGCTTGTCAATTAGCTGTCGGACTTTTTGTGAAGCCCATTTTAAATCCATTGATTCGTCTTTATAGCGGTCTTGAATTCTCCAAAGCAAATAACCCAATCGTTTTGCACGAATCCAATATTCGCCACCTGCTTGAGTATTGAAAAGTAAATCCAAACTATCAAAGAAGCTTTTGGAATAAGTTAGTAGTTCAGCTCTGAACTTTATAATTTTTCCTTGTTCAATACAATTTTCTGCAAATTCAAATTCGGCTGTCTTGTCTGAAAATTTCTGATTCAAAAAGTTTTCAATTTCATTTAACTTGCTCTCAGTAAACAAATTCAGTATGCGTTTGTATCGTGATTCAAGAACAGGAATTTCTTTATTGATGTCACGGAAAACATCGAGAAAACTTTTCAGTTTTTCTTTATCCCTGTCAGTAAAAATAGCTAATGCTTCTTGTAAGTGTTTTGTAACTCCGATATAGTCCACAATTAAACCAAATGATTTTCCTTTCTTGGTTCTGTTTACTCTTGTTATTGCCTGAAACAAATCATGCTCTCGCATTATTTTGTCCAAATACATAACCTGCTCAATGGGTGCATCATAGCCCGTAATTAGGCGGTCGCACACGCAAATGATACCGATACCCGATTCAGGTTTTTTGTATTGGCCTCCATCTTCTTTAGAATAATCAAAATCTTTTTTGAAAGTATTTTTTGCATCGGTATCTAATGCTTCCCGTCTTGCTTTGCTAATGTAGCCGGGTTCATTGTTTCCAATGCTTGAAACAATTGCCTGAACTTTCAAAAACTCCAACTGCTCAATTCGTTTATCGTCTCTTGTTTCATCAGGTAATTTTTTCAGTTCTGCAATTTTATTTTGAATGGCTATTTCCAATTCATACTTGTAACGCACTGCTGCGACAATACTTGATGCAACAACTTGTGCTTTAAAACCATTTACAAGAATATCGTTGTAGTAATGTTCAATAATGTCTTTTGAAATTTCTGCAATTCGGTCTTTGCTTTCTAAGTAGGCGATAAACGAACCGTATCTTCTTTGAATTTCTTCTCTTTCTTCCTTGCTTCTGCTTTCAAACATTTTTTCAAATTCATCATCAAACGCTTCTTTGTCGTCCAATTTGTCTTTTGAAACTTTGCCGATGTATTTTATCTCAACCGTTGCTCTGTCTGCAACTGCTTTGTCAAATTTGTAAGAGTCAATCCACGGTACTCCGTTCTCGTCTATTCTTCCACCAAAGCGTTCATGTGTTTTTATTTCGTGTCGCTCAGTTAATAATGGTGTTCCTGTAAAACCAATTCGTACTGCTTTAGGAAATGCGTTGAATAAATTATCTCCCATATCGCCACCTTGCGTTCTGTGTGCTTCGTCAACCAACAAAAGAATTCTGTCGCTGTTGTTTATGATTTCAAACTTTTCAAAAGTTGGAACAATGCCTGCATCAATAAGCGATTGAGCTGAGACATTATTGTCCGCTAAAAATTTATGAATCATCACCATGTTCATATCGCCTGTATCGTTGTTCAACTCATGCAAGTCAACTTTGCTTTCAATCAGATTTAAAGTTTCGTTTGCAAGCACTGCTGTTTCTGAAAGTTGTTCTTCCAAATCCAAGCGGTCAACTATGAAAATTACTTTCAGGTCTTTTAAATCGTCTTGGCTGCGAAGTTTGCGAATGAGAAAAACCATTGTTAAACTTTTTCCGCTGCCCTGTGTGTGCCAAACCACACCTCCTTTTTCCATTGGCGTATTTCCTTCTCGTAAACCACGTATAATTTTTCCAACGGCTCTGTATTGATTGTATCGTGCTACTACTTTTACTTCCACACCTTTTTTAATTTCCATAAACAAGGTGAAGTGTTTCAGAATATCAATCAAAATTTCTTTGTTTAACATTCCGTGAATCATTACTTCCTGTCGTTCTTCTTCCGGTGGAAACTCAACTACTTTGTATTCTTCGGGAAAAATGTCAACCCAGTTGTTGTAGAAATCAAACTCAGCACTGATTGTTCCAACCCTTGCATCTTTGCCTCGTGTGATAATGCTGAAAATGTTGTAGTGAAATAATTTTTCTTCGCCTTCTTTCACTCCATAATCATCTTCTCTTGTGTTTGCGTATCGGGTTATCTGCAAATATGCTTCACTTAATGGTTCTGCTGCATCAAAATCTTTTGCCTCTACTACAATAACTGGCAACCCGTTTAAGAATAAAACAATATCGGGAATAATACCTTCACGACTTGCACCTGGAGTTAGCAAACGAAACTGATTGATGGCAACGAAACTATTCTTATCGAAATTCTTAAAATCAACCAAACGAACTGTGGGGTTTTGTTCACCTGTCAATTCGTTTTTGTTTACCGTTGTTCCTTTCAAAAGCAAACGATGAATTTCTTTATTGGCTTCATGCAAACTCTTTCCTGAGAAGTTTTGAATTTCAAAAAGCAATTCATCTAACTGTTTATCGGTTAGCCACTCTCTGCCATCAGCAGTTTTATTGATGGCTTTAATACTTTCTTTAAAAATATTTGGCAACAAAACCTGTTTAAAGTTTTGTCTTAAGCTTTTTTCGGGGTCTTGAGGAACTCCTTGTCCTTGGTTTATTACTGTCCAACCTAACAGGCGGAGCTTGTCAAGAAAAGGTTTTTCTACGTTGATGTATTCTGCCATATTAATTTTTGTTTTGATTTAATAATTCACCATCCACATTCACAATCTTTTTACCACTCAACAAATCTTCTAATAAACCTTTTTTAAGTAGCTGCATTTTCTGTAAATAGGTTTGTTCAATTTCCAATTTATTGTCAATCGATTTTAATCTTTTTGCAATCTCTTGTTGTTCTTCAAATGGCGGTTTTTTAAATGTTGCTTTTTCAAAATCAGCTTTCCCTATATTTCCTTGTGCTCCTGTGTTTACTTTGTTGAATATTTGTGTCAATAAATCTCCTGCGATTAGAAGGTAGTAAAGGAATTCCTTGTCAATGTCATTTTCTTTGATAATGGGTTCAAACCTTCCGACACGGTAGTTTTGTAGCACAATTCCATTCAATCCTTTTACTAAACAGGCTTTACCAAGTGTTGCACCGGTTAAAGCCATTAGCACATCACCGTTTCGAATTATTTCATTTTGAAATTCTTCTTCTCTACCTGCACGAACAAATGAGCAATTTGATAAATCAACATTTTCAGGTTTTACTTGTCCGATTTTTACAACTGGAATTCCAAACTCGGTGAAATCGTAATCTCTGAATTGATGTCCGTGTATTAAATCAACTTCTTTTCCAAACACCTTTTCATCCCACTCAACCGGAATCATACCCAACTTACTTTCTTTATACAAGTGCGGTGCATCTTCAAATCGTGGTCGCAGTTGGTTGGTGGTAATGTCAATGCCTCTTGTAAATAAATCTTGCAACATGCCTTGCTTAATCACTTTGTATTTAGCAATGGCGACTTGGGTTTTTTCAATTACTGAATCGGCTGTTGTAAGTATTTTGGAAATCTTTCTTTGCTCAAGAATACTTGGAAGATTGAGTTTTAATTTTTTTAGCAATTCCGTTTTGGGCAGGTTGAAACGAGTATAACCCTGACCTAAATTAATTATTTGTTTTCTTACTTCATTGCCACGAAATAAGTAAGGAGCAAATTCAGGAAGTAAATCATCAAAATTGTATAGTCGAAAACCGAAACAGAAACTATTCAAGTAACACTCTCCAATATCTTCTAACAAAACGGAAGTCATTCCAACTTCTTCTGGTGTTTCAGATGATGTTGTGAAAAATAAATCACCTATTTGAACTGCATTCTGATTTTCATTTGAAGCAACATCAACATAATTCAAAAACTTTGGGTCAATTTTTCCATTTGACATGATATTCATGAATGGAATGAATGGCTTACCTCTTCCAAAATCTTTTTGAGTTTTTCCGGATAGTCCTGCATAAGTGAAACCAAGTTCATACAATATTTTCTCTTTCATATCACTCATATCCCAACTCAATTAAAAAACTGTTTAGTGCTTTGTTTTCAATTTCTCTGTCATCCAATATGCTATGAAGTGTAGAAATGTATTTGTCCCAAAGATTTTCCACTGACTGTAATAGTTGGCGTTGGTGGGTTTGCAAATAATCGTTCACTGTTTGTTGCAATGTCCTCAGCCATCGTTTCAAAATAAGTTCTTTGGCTTCTTCGGGTGTAATAAGCAAACGGGCTTGGTCAACTAATGCCTGTTTCTTATCTTTTATTTCTTTGATTTTACGTTTGCAAACTTTCAGTTCTTCTTCTAATTCGGTGTGTTTTGCAATACGTGCTTCTTCTGTTTCAATAATTGTATCGTAGCGTTGAACTTCGGTTGCAAATTTTTCTGCTTCGGTTTTCAACGTTGCAATTTCATCAGCCAATTCAGGTTGCTTCTTTAATGCTTTTTCATTTGCCTTTATTCGCTTCTGCAAAAGTTTGTATTCTTTATCGGCTTCTTTGCGTTCGCCTTTCAATGATTTAATAGCTTCTTTTTGTTCTTTCAATTCCTTGCTTCGCCACACTTCATAATCTTCTTCATTCCAAACATCATCTTCCAGTTCGTTCACTTCATCAAACTTCGCCTGCACTTCATCCCGTCTTGCTTCGTTATCTTTTAACTCTTTCAACACTTCAGGGAACTGACTTTCTAAAATTTCATCATCAGGTATTAATTCTGCGTTCCAACCGCTGGCAATTACACTTTTAATGTCATTGGTAATACTATTCCAGTAAGTAGCAAATGAACCACGGCTTTTGAATTCGTCAAGAATATTCAGTGTATTTAGTTTTTCGGTAAGTGTTCCCGAAAACTGCCGATACAAGTCAAACACATTGATAGTTTGTTCAGGCAATTTTTCAATCACTGGTATTTGTTGTTCCCACCATTCGCCAATTGCTATGCTGTATTGAGCATGAGCCGTTTTTATTTCTTCGCTTTCGTCAAACAGTTTTTTGATTTCTTCTTTCTGCGAAATTGCATTTGTGAATTTCTGATAGCCTTCTTTGAGTGGTTCAAATACTTTTGCATTCAGCCCTTTGTAGCAGTTAAAATAATCTTGCAATGATTTCACTTCGTTTGCAGGTATTCCACCTTGCAAATGTGCATGCACATCTTGGGGTTCAGGCGGTGGTGCATTGTCCACAAACCTGCGAATATTAAAATTAAAATCCTCGTTCTCTAAATTGTTTAGTTCATCAATCGCTTTGTTCTTCGCTACCAATTTGCTGTATTTAAGTGTTTCCTTTTTGTTGCGATAAGTGAAAGCAATTTTTTCAAGGTCTTCCGGTCTTAGTTTGTTCTGATTTTTTCCTTCCTTGAATTCCCTGTCTGCATTGATGAAAAGAACATAGTCTCTGTTATGTGCATCTGCTTTATTAATCACAAGCACGCAAGCACCTATGCCTGTTCCGTAAAACAAAGCAGAAGGCAAACCGATGATGGCTTCTAAATATCCTCTTGAGATTAACCACTCACGGAATTTTTTTTCTTCACCACCACGATATAACACACCGTGAGGCATTACCACTGCCATTCGTCCGGCATTGTTCAGCGAAGCTACCATGTGTTGCACAAACATGAAATCGGCTTTGTCTTTTGTCGGCATCCAAAAGTTGAAGCGTTCTTTAAACTTCATATTAGTGGTGCTGTAATCCTGTGAGAAAGGTGGATTGGCAATTACAATGTCAAATGTTTTCAGTTCGCCTGTACGTTCGCTATCATAGTGCAAAGGGGTGAGCAGGGTATCTCCATTCAGAATTTTGCTGTCGTAAATGTTGTGGAACAACATATTCATCTTGCACAAGCCCCAAACGGTTCCGCTTTTCTCCTGTCCGTAAAGTGAAAGATTTTTTGATGAACCGTAACGGCTCTCCACATAGTTTTTACATTCAATGAGCATACCACCACTACCAACAGTCGGGTCGTAGATTTCGGCATCTTTGCCGGGTTCAAGAATGTTCACCAAAAGTTTTACAATTTCGTTTGGAGTGTAGAATTCTCCGGCTTTTTTTCCGGCACTGTCAGCAAAATGTTTTATCAAATATTCATAAGCAGCTCCCATCAAATCCGGGAACTCTAAATTGTCGTCACGTAGATTTTTCTTGTTAAACTCCTGAATGAGTTTGCGTAAATCTTCATCACTGATTTGCTTACTGTTCTTTCCAAAAGTTTTATTGAAGTTGATATTGTCCTGATTAAATACACCGTCCAGCTTGTCAAGGTTAGCTTCCTGCAAAGCTGCCAATGCTTTGTTCAGGTGGTCGCCAATTTCCTCTGTCAAATCTTTGATGAAGTTGTATCGTTGTTGTTTTCCTTCTTCATCGAAATAAAATTCAGGGTCGCCCTCCAATCGTTTCCATCGAGCTGCAAGAGGAACAAAAAAATCATACTCTGGTGCGTTTTGTCTTTCCAACTCACCGTAAATCATTTCGGGGTCGCTTACACCACGAACATCAACTAGATTTTTTCTCCTTCTGTCACGATGAACTTCAAATTGGTCGTTAACACGTTTTAGAAAAAGCATTGAAATGATATATTCCTTATATTCAGAAGCATCCATATTTCCTCTGAGAATGTCGCAAGCATCAAATAGGAATGTTTCTAAACGGGAAAGTGAAAGTTTATTTGTAGCCATTAAATTTATTTTATTTCGTTAGTTCATTTACTTTTTCTTTTACTGAAAAATGCATTTCATTTTCCAGATTCTGCCTTAAAAAATTATAAGCCCATTCAGGTAAAAGCGGACTGTTAATTCGTTTCAGATAAATTTTGTCTTGTATTTGTCTAATCAAAAGGCTGTCAATAGTATCAGAGATTTTGATTATTTCTAATTCATTTTCAATTAATTCTTTCAACTCTTTTAAATTTTCGATTGCTTCTTTATTGCTTGTAATTTGTTTGTAGGCTAAAACAAAAACTGGCAATGATGGAAATAAAACACTTGAAATGAAAGTAGGCACTGTTATTCCGCTTTGTCCTGCTACAATTAATAAAACGAAAAAGGTAGAAGCAGCAAGTAGTAATATTGTATTGGTGTATCGTTTTCTTAATGTAAAATCATAACTACAATTTGTTCTCTGACATAGAAGCGTTGCAATATTTGTATTAACTGGCAGTACTTCATTTGAATACCATCCATATAATTTATCAACTTTGTGTTTTTTTAAGAACTTGTTGTAATAGCGAAGAATCAATCCATCTTCGGGTTTGTTGGGTAAAAGAGTTTTGTTCCAGCCAATCATTAAAACAGTTGTATCAAATTTTTCTTGGATTGAAGCAGCCATTTTTTTCAATTTCATAGCTCTGTCTTCACAGAAAAATTCTAAAAAGGTTGCAATGATGCTGTAAAGAACAAAAATCCAAATTATACCTTGTTCTGGTTTGCTTAGAAGTGGTGTTACAATTGATATGATGATAGGAATAGGAACCGCAATAATTACCTGAAAAGCGAAGGTTAATTTTCCGCTAATGTACAATTGCTTCTGTGCCGCCAAGTATCTTATACTAGCATCAGAATCTTGTTCTTGTATTATATGTTTACCTACCTCACTCATATTTAGGGAATTTATCACCGAAAATCTCAATCCATTTGCTTATTGAATCTTTATCGTTCTTTTCTTTCTCCAACTTCCTTGCCTCAAAAGCCTTTACATAATCCTGATAAGCCCTATCAAATATTTTCTTTTTATCTTCTGCACTGAGATTATTTAAGTTTCCTTGAATACCCTTTGGGTCGTCCACAGAATTGTAAACCCTCCTGTGAATTTCTAAAAGAACTTTTTCAATTTCAATATCCACATATTGGGAAGCAATAGTTGTTTGTTCACCATAATAGTCAAGAATCATATTTTCCAAAAGATAAGAACCCATTGTAGGCATTGTTGGTCTATTGTTCCAATATTTAATCGCTCTGATTACATTTAAAAGATTGCCTTCGTGTGCTGTATTCAATTTTGATACTCTTTCACTATCAAGTCTCGGGTCGGTTTTCTTCCAATTACCTTTACCATCAGGAATGATATAATAAGTTCTTTTATATGCATCTTCTGTAGTAAAAAAGCAAGGCACTATATCAAAAACCCAATCATAGGATTCGAGATTCAGTGTCGCTGCTTCCAAGTTTCTTTTTATGTCAGCTTTTTTGTACTGTGGGACTCCAACCAGTTTAGCAATAAACGCATTTATAACTTTTCTGGAATTAAGGATGCTCGTTCCTTCGTTTATATATTCCTTAAAGCGAGTAGCAGTGTCGGGTACAGTTATTTCAATTTTGTCTGTCAATTCACTGTATGTGCAACCGTCTGCTTTCATACAAATCATAATGTCAATGTCGTCTAATGGTCTCTTTTTAGTACGTCTTGAGAACGAACCGAAAAAGATATTCTTTTCTGAATATATACTTGGAAATTTTGTGTCGCTATCAGGAAAAGTTTCTATTTGTCCAACTAGCCATTCACGACTTCCACGTGCCTTCTTCGTTCTATCGGGGTCAAGGTTTACCGTTTCAGCCATGAATGTATTATATGCTTCTATTACTGTTTTTGCCATACTTTATTTCTTGTTTTTAATTCCCAAAGTCAAGTCCTCTAAGGTACGTTTTCTTGATGAGCGTTGGCTAAAAAATGGCTCTTTTGATTTTGCCGAAGGGTTGGCTTCGTGTGTCGGGGCAAAAGCAAATGTGCCATTTGTGGGCTGGCAGTAGAATTTCAAAATTTTTGTGCGGTGGGTCAAAAAATTAAAACACATTCGGGTCGGCAATGAGTGTCGGGTTATTTGTCTGTCAGTTTCGTTTTTCATTCCAAGTTTAATATTCCATTTTCATTGTCAATTTGCTGTGTCGTTGTCTTTTTTTCCGCTTGTGCATAACGATTCATGGCTGCCGACGTGCAGCGAAGTCGTACGTCAATGTCAGGA
>CAZCLJ010000146.1:932-11559 GCA_964499465.1 uncultured Hyphomicrobiales bacterium | reverse complement strand
CTGTGGTAGTAATGACTTGTGAGATTCTTCACTTCGTTCAGAATGACAGGGTAAAGTAATGTCATCTCCTTTTAAATGTATGTTTTCTTTTATCGTGGGGTTCTGAATGACAAGAAGATAGAGATTCTTCGCTGCGCTTCAGAATGACAAGAAAAAAATATTGAAGTATTAAAACAATTAAATTAAAAATAATGATAAGGTTTAACTATAAACTATAAACCATAAACCATAAACTTAAAAAGAACATAAACAAATAGAATAAAATTATGGAAGAAGCAAATTTTGTATTTAATATGATTGGGGAAAACTGGGTTGCATTTGCTATAGTCAGTTTGCTGCCAATGATTTTCCTATTGACTTATGCTTTGCTTGCAATTCTGGGTGAACTAAAAATATCAGCTTTTATACAAGAGCGATTGGGTCCAATGAGAACTGGACCTTGGGGAATAATTCAGCCGGTTGCCGAAGTAGTAAAATTAATTCAAAAAGAAGATATTACTCCGGATTCTGCTAATAAACCACTTTTTAATTTAGCTCCATATATTATGTTTGCAGCTTCTTACGCTGGCTTTGCTGTGATTCCGTTTAGCTCCTATTTTGTTCCATCTGGAATAAATTTAGGGCTTTTCTTTATTTTCGCTATGGGCTCGCTTGCTATAATCGGACTCTTAATGGGTGGCTGGGCTTCAAACAACAAGTATTCTTTGCTTGGCGGTCTTCGTTCAGTTGCTCAAATTGTTAGCTATGAGATACCTGCAGCAATGGTAATACTTACAATAGCAGTGATGGCGAGTAGTTTGGATATGCAGGAAATTATTCGTCAGCAAAGCGGCTGGTTCTGGAACTGGTTCGTATTTGGAGGTAGCGGTGGCTGGGTCAAAGTTATTTTCCTGCCTTTTACTTTTATTATGTGCTTGATTTATATGATTGCTTCTCTTGCTGAAACGAACAGAACGCCATTCGACATACCTGAAGGAGAATCCGAACTCGTAGCCGGCTATCACACTGAATATAGCGGAATGAAGTTTGCAATGTTCTTTTTTGCCGAATATGCCAATATGTTTGTAGTTGCAGCAGTTATGACGATTATATTCTTTGGTGGCTGGAACTCACCTTTCGGCGATTTTATGGGCGGACCTATTTGGGGAGTGTTTTGGTTTGTAATGAAAGCATTTGTGGTTGTATTCTTCCAAATATGGCTACGTTGGACATTGCCCAGATTAAGAGTTGACCAGTTAATGTATGTAAGTTGGAAAGTTTTACTTCCATTTTCATTTGTTTGCTTTTTAGCTTTGTCAATACTTGTTTTAATAAAATAAAACTCAATTTAGAAAATATTTATGGTAATATAGATGAGAGAATATTTTAAAAATGTATGGCTTGGAGTTTGGACTGTTGTAATTGGAATGAGAATTACATTAGACCATTTATTCAGAAAAAATGTAACTATTCAGTATCCCAACGTTCATCCAAGAGAAAAAGCCGGTTGGGGTGATATGCCGGGCAATGCAAGGAATCGCCTTGATGTCGATATGGACGATTGCAACGGCTGCAATAGTTGTATGCGCGCCTGCCCTGTAAACTGCATTAATGTTGAAACTGTAAAAGTTGTTCCGGGTGATGATGTTCCTGCTTTGAAATCCGGTGGAAAACGCGGCTTATGGGTAACAAAATACGAAATAGATTTTGCTAAATGCTGTTTCTGCGCTCTTTGCACCGAAGCATGCCCAACAAAATCAATTTTTATGACTACTGAATTTGAATATTCTACTTACGATAGAAAAGATTTGCTCTATGATTTTGTTAAAGTTCATAAATCAATGACACCAGAGAAAATTGTTGAAGTAAATGAAAAGTGGAATAAATTCCAGGCAGAAAAGAAAAAAGCAGAAGCGAAATAATTATTAATTGTTAATGATTAAGTGTTTTTTTCAATATGAATTGAGTGTATAAGGAAGAACTTTATTAACTGTCATTCTGAAATCTATGAGAAAGCAAGAGTTTTATTTAAATGGAGATGACATTATATAAACTTTCGCAAAGTTAAGAAACTTTACGAAAGTATTAAATCTTTATACTTTGCGAAAGTTTCTTAACTTTCGTAAAGTTTTAAGTAAAAATGTCATTCTTCACTACATTCAGAAAGACAAAGAAAAAACAGAAATTTAATTTAAAAAATTGAATATAAAATTATGGAAGATTTACTTTTTTACATATTTGCAGCAATTGTAATTGGTTCTGCATCGGTAGTTGTGCTATCAAAGAATATTATGTATTCTGCATTTTCATTGCTATTTACTTTTTTTGGAATAGCAGGTTTATACGTATTGTTATTTGCTGATTTTGTTGCACTTACTCAAATTATGGTATATATAGGTGGCATTCTGGTGCTAATTATCTTCGGAGTTATGCTTACGACAAAAATTACTGGCGTTGATATAAAAACTGGAACTACCGGAAAAGTGCAGCTAATCACTTCGTTCGTAGTCGTTGCAATAATTGCAGTAACGTTAATAATGCTATTTACAAATGTAGAATGGGTAAGTCAAGAATTTACACAACCAAATACTACGATTGAAGGACTTGGTTATGCTTTGATGACTGAATATTTATTACCATTTGAAGTTGCTTCTGTGCTTTTGCTTATTGCATTAGTCGGAGCAGCACTAATTGCACGTAGAAAATAAGAAGGTGATATATGAATATAGGATTAACTGAATATTTAATTGTAAGTGCGATTCTTTTTTCGCTCGGCATTTTTGGAATAATAACCCGCAAAAATGCTATTATGGTTCTAATGGGATTAGAACTCGTGCTGAATTCTGCAAATATCAACTTTATTGCTTTCGCGAAATATGGCGGAATGAATATAGATGGTCATATTGCAGCACTATTTGTAATAATACTTGCAGCCGCTGAAGCTGCTGTTGCTCTTGCTATTGTGCTTAATATTTATCAAAACTTCAAGCACATTAACGTCGATGAAATCGTGAAAATGAAAGACTAAATTAATTGACAATTGATAATTGACAATTGATAATTATTTTGTTTATTCTGAATGTGTGGTTAAGAAAGAGTTTTTTTAACTGTCATTCTGAAGCGCAGCGAAGAATCTCACAATTATTTGTTATCACGGAACTTGAGAATCTTTGCAAAGTTCAGAAGCATAAAAAAATAAATATTTAACTTTCGCAAAGTTAAGAAACTTTACAAAAGTGAAATTATTCTTACTTTGCGAAAGTTTCTTAACTTTCGTAAAGTTTTGGTACTAATAAATAAAGATGTCATTGGCAAGCATAGTGAAGAATCTCACAATTATTTGTTATCACGGAACTTGAGAATCTTTGCAAAGTTCAGAAGCATAAAAAAATAAATATTTAACTTTCGCAAAGTTAAGAAACTTTACAAAAGTGAAATTATTCTTACTTTGCGAAAGTTTCTTAACTTTCGTAAAGTTTTGGTACTAATAAATAAAGATGTCATTGGCAAGCATAGTGAAGAATCTTAATCCTTGTGGTATTAATGACTTGTGAGATTTCTCACTTCGTTTCGAAATGACACGGTAAATTTTGTCATCTCCATTTAAATAAAAGTCTTCTTTTATGAGGGGGTTCAGAATGACAGGAAGTAAATAAATAAAAAAGAAAAAGATTTATAAATTATAAAATATTGGCTATGACACAAGATACTATTCTTTTAATATCAACGGCAATCCTGCTTTTACCTTTGCTGGGATTTGCACTGTTGATATTTTTTGGGAAACGACTCGGTAGAGCTTCTGGCTTCATTGGAACTGCAATTCTTGGATTAGATTTGCTGCTTTCCATATTAGTTTTATTTACAAAGCTCACTACCTTTGCCGATATACAATTAATTCAAACAAAATTCAATTGGATAGACCTTGGTAACAGCTTTTTCGTGAAAGTTGGTATTGGAATTGATAATCTCGCTGCTATAATGCTAATTGTCGTTACGTTGATTAGCTTTCTGGTGCATCTGTTCTCACTTGAATATATGGCAGATGACAAGAGATTTTCTAGATTTTATGCGTATTTAGGGTTGTTTTCTTTTTCAATGCTTGGCATTGTAATAGCAAACAACTTTTTATTTATGTATGTATTTTGGGAACTCGTAGGTATCAGTTCTTACCTTTTAATTGGTTTTTGGTATGAAAAGGATTCTGCTGCAAACGCTGGAAAGAAAGCATTTTTAGTAAACAGAATAGGTGATTTAGGATTTTTCATTGGTATAATGATAATCTTTTTTACTTATGGAACTTTTATGTATGACGAAATATTCGCAAGCATAAGTTCCGGCACCTTGCCATTCGATAGTGGTTCAATGCTTACAGCTACTGGTATCCTCGTGTTTTGTGGCGCAATCGGAAAATCAGCCCAGTTCCCATTACACGTTTGGCTGCCAGATGCTATGGAAGGTCCTACTCCAGTAAGTGCATTAATTCATGCTGCAACGATGGTTGCCGCCGGTGTTTATCTTGTTGCCCGCGTATTTCCAATGTTTACTGCAAATGCACTTATGATAATTGCGTATTTCGGAGCAATTACTGCCTTTATTGCAGCAACAATAGCAATTACACAGATTGATTTCAAGAAAGTACTTGCATACTCTACTGTTAGTCAGCTTGGCTATATGGTTATGGGACTTGGAGTTGGTGCTTTTACAAATGGCTTTATGCACTTGGTTACTCACGCTTGGTTCAAAGCCGCTCTATTTCTTGCTTCCGGTTCTGTAATACATGCAATGCACCACGCAATGCATAAACTGAACGACCACCACAGCGACCCACAAAATATATACAATATGGGTGGTTTAAGAAAAACAATGCCCTGGACTTATATCACATTTTTAATTGCAACAATAGCAATAGCAGGCGTTCCGCTTACCTCCGGCTTTTTAAGTAAAGATGGTATTCTTGCCGGAACTCTTGCTTACGGCAGTTTGACAGGTAACTGGCTCATTCCAATTCTTGGCTTTGCTGCTGCTGGTATGACTGCTTTCTATATGTTCCGGCTAACAATTATTGCTTTCCACGGCGAAGCGAAAACAGAAATTGCAACTAAAACACACGAAAATAATAAATATATTGTTTTACCTTTAATAATATTAGCAACTCTATCATTTTGGATTTTCTATTCACCAAATCCGATAGATGCGTCAAGTGGCTGGTTCCATCACGCAATAGTTCAACCACATACTGCTGTTCCTTCAGAGCATCAGTGGGACTTTTTAATGCACAATGAAACTGCTGTTTCTACTGAAGCTAATGCTGAAGCACATTCTGCCGGACATCACTACGCAACTGGTTTTGAAGAAGCAATGCATCACGAGCATTATACTGCAATGGCACTCTCTTTAATCATTGCAGGGCTTGGTATTTTCTTTGCTTTCTGTGTTTACCAATTTAAAATCCTTAATGCAGATAATCTTGCAAATCAGTTCCGTCAACTTTATACTGGCTCATTAAATAAATGGTATTTTGACGAAATCTATCAGGCAACTTTTGTAAATGGAACTGTTGGACTTGCTAAAGTAATGGCATTTTTCGATAATAAAGTAATTGATGGAATAGTAAATTTAACTTCTTTAGTTGTAAGAGGAATTAGCTATTTCATCGGTCATTTCGATAATATAGTTGTTGACGGAATAGTTAATTTATTAGCAAATATAACTGGCTTTTTTGGCGCCACTTTAAGAAAAGTGCAGACTGGAAGTGTGCAGACATATATTATATTAGCAATAATAGGAATATTTGTTCTGTTTTATGTGATAATGTAAGAAAAAGTAAATTGTCATTTCGAGCGTAGCGAGGAATCTCACAAGTAATTATAACTCGAATGTTTTGTAATGTAAAAAACGTTGAATTGTCATTTCGAAACGCAGTGAGAAATCTCACAAGTAATTATAGCTCGAAATTTTTGAAATGAAAAAACGTAGCAGTGTCATTTCGAAACGCAGTGAGAAATCTCACAAGTAATTATAGCTCGAAATTTTTGAAATGAAAAAACGTAGCAGTGTCATTTCGAAACGCAGTGAGAAATCTCACAAGTAATTATGACACCAATGTTTTGTAATGCAAAAAACGTTGAAGTATCATTTCGAAACGCAGTGAGAAATCTCATAAGTAAAATAATGATTAATTTATTTACAATTTGATAGTATGAAGTAGATATGATGGATAAAAATTATTATGTTTATATAATGTCAAATTATTCAAAGACTTTATATGTTGGAATAACAAGTAACTTAATCAAAAGAGTATATGAACATAAAAATAAATTATTAGAAGGTTTTACACAAAAGTATAATGTAACAAAATTAGTTTATTTTGAGCAAACAAATGACGTGAACTCTGCAATAGCAAGAGAGAAACAAATTAAAGCATATAGAAGAGAAAAGAAAATTAAACTTATTGAAGGTACAAATCCTCAATGGCTGGATTTAAGTAATGAATGGTTTTAATTTTATATAAAATAAAGTGATAATAAGAGTTTGAGAGATTTCTCACTTCGTTTCGAAATGACAGATATAGTCATTTAAAGTAACTAAGTGATAATAAGAGTTTGAGAGATTTCTCACTTCGTTTCGAAATGACATTTTAAACAAATGAATGAAAGAATTATTTCTAAATAGGGCAAAAGAAAACTTAAAGGCAGCTGAAATATTATTTAATGAAGAATTATATAATGCTTCTGCAAGCCGAGCATACAATAGTGCTTTTCAAATAGCTATAGCAGCTCTATTTTACAAAGGATTAAAACCTGCTATAGACCATAGGACAGTTCAATCGCTATTTGCAGATACTTTTGTAAATCGAAATAAAATTTTACCATCAAAATATAAAACAATTTTGTATGATTTGCACAATATTAGAATTGATGCTGACTACAAATTAGGGATAAAGCGACAGACAGCTAAAACACAACTTCAAAACGCAAAAGATTTTCTTGAAAAAATTGAAAAGGAAATGTAATATGAGACTAAATTTAAAACAAGAAGAGTTAATAAAAGAACTCTTTAATAAAGTAAAAGAAAAATATCCGGAGATTGAGTATAAGGGTTTGGAAGTCAATCCAGATGACCATAAGCATATATTAATAAATGTAAATGCAGATATTGATGAAGAAAGAGAGATTGAATTAAGATTCTATTCTGCCGGACTTGAAGCAGATATACACTCTGATTATGGCTATCGCTTTTCGATTATGCCGGAAAATCCAAATGCAGTTTATGCGTAAATATATATATTTTAGAAAAAATGAAATTAAATAATAAATCACTGGGAGGATAAATGGGAGGCACAATATCAACTACTTTTGGCTCCTCCATTTTAACATGGATTACATTTCTACCAATTCTTGGAATGATAATCTTACTTTTAATTCCATCAGGGAAGGACGAAAAAAGTAAAGCGGCTTCAAAAAATCTATTTAGATGGACAACAGTAATCGTTACTTTTATTCAGTTGATTTTAGCAGTTGTTATCTTTTTGAATTTCAATGCTGACTTGAGCGGAATCAATAAAATTGAGGGCTTCCAATTCATTGAGAAATTCACTTGGATTCAAGCTATTTTACCTGCTGTAGGAAATATTCACATAGAATACTTTGTCGGTATTGATGGAATAAGCGTTACTATGGTGCTTTTAACAGCACTTGTTTGTTTTGTTGCTACTTTTCCATCTTTTAATATTACAAAAGCTGTAAAAGGGTATTTTGCAATGTTTTTACTTCTTGATACTGGAATGATGGGAGTTTTCGTTTCCTTAGACTTCTTCCTGTTCTACGTGTTCTGGGAATTGATGCTTTTGCCAATGTACTTTTTAATCGGTATTTGGGGCGGACCACGCAAAGAATATGCTGCAATTAAATTCTTTATTTATACTTTGTTCGGTAGCGTGTTTATGCTGCTTGTAATGATTGCACTTTATTTCAGCTATGGTTCTTTCAATATGCTGGATATGATGGACCCAACCAAACTCGACCCAAATTCAATTCTGGGCGGATTTGATACAACCTGGCGGCTTGTTGCATTCATTGCGCTGTTCGTTGGATTTGCTATTAAAGTGCCAACTGTTCCGTTCCATACCTGGCTACCGGACGCTCACGTTGAAGCACCAACACCAATAAGCGTCATTCTTGCTGGTGTGCTTTTGAAGATGGGTACTTACGGTATGCTTCGCATTTCCTGGCCTATGTTTCCAGATGGAGTTGCATATTTTCAGAACCTGATTGCATTTATCGGAATGGTTTCGATTGTTTATGGCGCTCTTTGTGCCTTGGGACAGTTCAGAGTAGGGAAGAGGGACTTTAAAAAACTCATTGCCTACTCAAGCGTTAGCCACATGGGTTATGTAATGCTCGGTATGGCTTCAATGCGTCCTGAAGGTATAACAGGTGCTATTTTCCAAATGTTTAATCACGGAACAATCACTGCTATGCTATTTATGATTGTGGGCGTTATTTATGACCGCTCACATACCAGAGGACTTGATGATTTCGGTGGCTTGGCAAACAAGATGCCCGTTTATACTGGAATTATGTCGATTGCATTTTTTGCAGCAATTGGTTTGCCCGGATTAAGTGGCTTTATTAGCGAAGCTCTTGTGTTCCTTGGCGCCTTCAAAACGTATCCGGTTCTTACAATGATTTCCGGATTGGGAATAGTGCTTGGTGCTGGCTATATGCTTTGGGCTTTGCAAAAAGTATTCTTTGGGAAACTGCCGGAAAAATGGTCTGGACCTTGGGACCCAACCGGAAAGAAATATAAAACTGATGATATAAATGGTCTTGAACTTGCTGCTCTCGTTCCACTTGCAGTTGTAATTATTTTCTTGGGTATTAATCCGAATCCGATTATTGGAATGATGACCTCTTCCGTTAATCATTTGATTGAATTTGTTAATGCAAGCGCCACATTTAGTACTGGCTTGTTCTAAATAAAATATTTTTTTAATAAAGACAAGAGAACTTGAAATGTTCGAACAAGATATTATAAATAAGTTTGTTAGTAATGTGCAGGAAAGCGTTCAACTGATGCAACCAGAAGTGGCATTGTTGGTTACATTTGCAATAGCTCTTTTGTTTGATGTTATTTTCAAAAAGACAAGGAGCATTGCCGGATATGTGGCTATAGCAGGATTCATCGTTACAGGGATTTTGCTTTGCACTGCGGAGCAGGTAAGCTTCGGCGGATTTGCTCAAATGGTGGCTATTGATTCGTTCGGCTCTTACTTCAAATTCGTTATTCTGTTAGCAAGCTTAATTGTTGTGGTTATGTCCCTCTTTTCTAAAGAGTTATATACGGAAAGCCGAACTCTCGGGGAGTACTATAGTTTAATTGTTGGTATGACGCTTGGTATGTTTTTGCTTAGCTCATCAAGTAATTTAATTATGATGTATCTTTCCATTGAAATTATGAGCTTAAGTTCTTATGTTTTAGCTGGCTATACTAAAGAAATCAAACGTGCAAGCGAGGCATCACTTAAATATGTGATTTATGGTGCTGTTTCGTCTGGTATTATGATTTATGGTATTTCCATTATTTTCGGTTTGACTGGCTCGCTAAACCTATACGAAATAAACACATTCCTTGCTAACAACGATGTTAATTTATGGGCTTTGCTAATTCCAACATTAATGATAATCGCTGGTATTGGCTATAAAATTTCTGCAGTTCCATTTCATTTCTGGACTCCAGACGTTTACGAAGGGGCGCCTGTTACAATTACTGCTCTCCTTTCTGTTGCTTCAAAAGCAGCCGGTTTTGCTATGCTAATTAGATTTGTAAAAATTGGATTTATTGATGGTGCTGCCGGAGGAGAGTACTGGACTACTCTTCATTTGGATTGGCAGCATATTATCGCACTGCTTTCGGTTTTAACGATGACGCTTGGCAATCTTGTAGCACTTTGGCAGACTAACGTTAAACGGCTTCTTGCTTATTCAAGCATTGCCCACGCCGGCTATATGCTAATGGGACTTGTCGTAATGAACGATGCCGGTGTTGCTGCTATTCTCATTTATTTCTTTATGTATCTGTTTATGAACCTCGGAGCATTCTATTTTGTGCTTCTTATTGCGAATAAAACAGGCAGCGAGAATATTGAGGATTATCAGGGTTTGGGCTACAAAGCACCCGTAATAAGCGTGTGTATGGTGATTTTCCTTATATCATTAACGGGATTGCCTCCAACTGCTGGTTTCATCGGAAAGTTGTATATATTTACTGCACTTTTGCAAAATCCGGATTTCATCTGGCTCGCAGTCGTTGGTGTGTTAAATAGTGTTATTTCACTCGTATTCTACGTTAAAGTGTTTAGAAATATGTATTTAAGAAAAGTTGACGAAGCAAAGGAAACATATAAATTTTCAGTTGCAAGCATTGTATTAATGATAGCTCTTGCTATACCAACTTTACTTTTTGGTATTTATTTCAGTCCAATAGTGAACTGGGCAGAGCAATCGGTAGGAATGTTTTTGAAATAGTGATTAATGATTAGTGATAAGTGATTAGTGATTAATGATTAGTGATTAATGATTAGTGATAAGTGATTAGTGATTAATGATTAGTGATAAGTGATTAGTGATTAATGATTAGTGATTAATGA
>CAZCLJ010000146.1:0-832 GCA_964499465.1 uncultured Hyphomicrobiales bacterium | reverse complement strand
TTAATTGATAGTAACATAGACATTATTGTCTGTGTAAAATCTAATGATAAGTGATAAATGATTTATAACATATATTTATTTTGAAAAAAAATGAATGAAAACATTGTATATATTCCAATAAAAGAAAGTACTTATTTCCAATTGCAAAGCATTAAAAATAAGAACGAGAATATCAATGAGTTTCTTGATAATTTATTATCAGAACGTATTTTTTTTCAAGATATGAACTGTTTACAATCTAAAAAAATGAAAGAACTATGGGACAATAAAGATGACGAAGAGTGGGCAAAATTAAATTAATTGTTAATAAATAAAAAGCAATGATTAGAAGTTAAACAGGGATGTTTTCGTAGAGGGAGCATCCCTGTTTGGTTTGTTGTTGAATATTTCTATTTGTGTGGTTTATTCAAGAGAAAAATATTTGTTAATTTCTAAAAAATGTATTAAATTTCTAAAAAAATAGATAGAATACTTATGAACACACAATTTTATAAAATAATATTTGAGCCGCAAGCAGAAGGTGGCTATACTGCTTACGTTCCCAAACTACCCGGTTGCGTTTCTGAAGGTGAAACCTATAATGAAGCATACAATAATATAAAAGAAGCCCTTGAACTTTATATTACCACTCTAAAAGAAAGAAACTTATATTAATGACTTTTTCAAATGAATAACTTCAGAACTCCTGTTGCCACGTATTTTGATATTTCATAGTCTTGTCATTTCGAAACGCAGTGAGGAATCTCAAGTTCCGTAGTAGCAAAGACTTGTGAGATTCCTCACTTCGTTTCGAAATGACACAATATAATAAGTCTTTTAACGAATTACAACA
>CAZCLJ010000145.1:0-11567 GCA_964499465.1 uncultured Hyphomicrobiales bacterium | reverse complement strand
TGTATTATACTTGATTTATACACTATAATTCTTTATTATTTTATTCTGATGCTACAAATATGGACTGCTAATTAAAAATTATGCAATAGTATATAATAATTATTTTATTATCTTCGTGCCATTACTCTCAAGAGGGGAATGCGTAAAGTGAAACAATAATTTATTTTTCTACTATTTTTCAAATTAAAATAAAAAATGAAAGAAATCAATATTTATTAAGCAAAAATAGTCATTTTTTTTTATTTTTGTTAAATTCTTTAAAACATTTATAAAAGTTAATATATTAATTTATATTCTCAAATATATCAAAGATTTAACATTCATTAACAATTAACAATTAACAATTAATAAAGATGTCAGCAGTAACGGGAATAAAAGTTAAACCAAAATATCTTAAGCAGTTAGATGAAATAAGTTCTAATTTGAGTTTTACCCCGGAAATCATTAAGTTATTGGAAAGTGATAATGATAGCATTCGGGTTAAAGTGCTGAGTGGCTCGCTTAAATCTTTCTTAATTGCAAGTATTTGGAATAAAAAAAAGCGAAATATTTTAATTTTAACTGAAGACAATACAAAGGCATCTGGCTGGTTTAACGATTTGGAAGTTTTAATTGAAACAGAAAGCATTGCACTGCTGATTGAAGCTCCAAGCACCGTTAGGTTGAAAACAGAGAATTTAGATGAATCTAATATTTGGTTGGTTGACGGACTTTCCTCAATTCAAAAAAATGAGTATTCAATTTCAATTACTACGCCAACAGTATTACAAAAGGCAATACCTAAGCCAGAAAGTATATCTGGCTCTATTATCCGTTTGGAAAAAAATTCTGAAATTGATTTCACAGATTTAATTAATCAACTTGCTTTAAATGGATTTGAGAAAAAAGACTATGTTTCATTCCAAGGTGATATGGCTGTTCGTGGTGGAATATTAGACCTCTTCCCTATTGGTTGGGAAAATCCATTGAGAATTGAATTTTGGGGCGATACGATTGAATCTATCCGTCAATTTGAACCGCTTTCCCAACGTAGTATTGGAAATTTTGAAAATGTTGAGTTCATTTCCAGTATTTTCCATTCGACTGAAGGAATTGAGCAAGGCGACATTTTCGATTATATCCCAAAAGATACTTTGATTGTAGTTGATTATAACGAAAGTGCTGATATAGATGCTCCGGAAACCGCTCAATTCACTGAATTTAAAAAGTTGTATCTAAATACTTTTGGGAAAGCAGATTTCACAGTTCATAGCTCTCCCCAACCGTTTTATCAGCATACTGTAAAAGATTTCATTAAAGATTTAAAGCACTTTAACAATGAAAATTTTAAAATTATAATTTCGGCAGAAGGGAAAATCCACTTGCAGCGTTTTCGCGAAATTATTGAAAACGCTATTGAACTCGCTGAAATGAAAGATGATGAAAATAACCAGATTAATGCAGTAGAATCTTATAATGAACATTACTTAAAAAATATTATCTGGTTAGAAAAAGATTTCTTCGAAGGTTTCATATTAGAGCAAAACAAAATTGCCTGTTTTACTGAACATCAAATATTTTCCAGAAAACAGGTTCTTATCCGTTCTAAAAAATACAAGCAAAAACAAAGCATATCTTTAAAAGAAGTAAAGCAACTTAACATTGGCGATTATCTCGTCCACGAAGAAAAAGGGATTTGCAAATTCAACGGATTCCAAACAATACAAGTAGCTGGAAAACTTCAGGACTGTATAAAACTAATCTTTGCTGATGACGGAACACTATACGTAAATTTGAATTATCTTCATTTAATCCAAAAATACAATGCAGCCGATGGTGTGGTCCCCAAGCTCTCCCGTCTTGGAACGAATGAGTGGAAGCGAAAGAAAGCAAAAGCCAAGCAAAGATTACGAGAACTCGCATTCGATTTAATCAAGCTTTATGCAAAACGCAAAGAAATAAAAGGAATTGCATACCCGGTTGATAATATCTGGCAGAAAGAACTCGAAGCATCTTTTATTTATGAGGATACAATAGACCAGGCAGAAACAACAGATGCAGTCAAAAAAGATATGGAATCCGAAACCCCGATGGATAGGTTAGTTTGTGGCGATGTTGGTTTCGGAAAAACAGAAATTGCTATCCGTGCTGCTTTCAAAGCAGTTCAGGCAGGCAAACAAGTTGCTGTTCTTGTTCCGACTACTATTTTAGCCGAGCAGCACTTTATTACTTTTTCCGACAGAATGAAGCAATACCCAATTATTATTGATTCTCTTTCAAGATTTAAAAGCAAGAATGAACAACAGGACATTGTGAAAAAATTAAAGGAAGGGAAAGTAGATATATTAATCGGCACTCATAGAATATTAAGTAAAGATATTGCTTTCAAAGATTTAGGATTATTAATCATTGACGAGGAGCATCGCTTTGGGGTCGGAGCAAAAGAAAGTTTAAGAGCAATGAAAGCAAATGTGGATACATTGACCTTAACTGCTACCCCTATTCCCCGAACTCTTAATTTCTCACTTCTCGGCGCAAGAGATTTAAGCGTTATCGAAACTCCACCGAGAAACAGAATACCAACAGTTACTGAAATTATTGAGTGGAACAACAAGACAATTATTGAAGCAACAAAGCAGGAAATTGAAAGAGGCGGACAGGTCTTTTTTGTTACAGATAGAGTAAATGATATTGACAGAATTGCGATGGATTTGCAGCAACTCCTGCCAACTTTAAGGATTGGTGTTGCTCACGGACAGTTAAAAACAAGTGAATTAGAAAAAGTTATGGAAAAATTCCTTGCAAAAAAAATTGATGTTCTTTTAGCTACAAAAATTATTGAATCCGGCTTGGATATTCCAAACGCAAATACTATATTTATCAACAGGGCGCACCACTTCGGTCTGGCAGAGCTTTACCAGTTGCGTGGCAGAGTAGGCAGAAGCAATATTCAGGCATATTGCTACCTGTTAGTTCCTCCAATCAAAACAATCGGTGGCAATACCTTAAAACGCCTGCTTGCAATAGAAGAATTTACTGAGCTTGGAAGTGGATTCAATCTTGCGATGAGAGATATGGAGATTCGAGGAGCCGGCGATTTACTCGGTCCTCAGCAAAGCGGTTTTATAAATGAAATAGGTTTCGATTTATACCAAAAAATCTTAGACGAAGCTGTTAAAGAAATTAAAATAGAAGAATTTCCAGAATTATTCAAAGAACTTAAAGATGAAAAACCGAATTATCTTGATAATTCTGATTTAGCAATAGAAATCAATACAGATGCATATTTACCGGGTTATTATATTAGCAACAATTCTGAGAGATTTCTACTTTATAAAAAACTTTACGAGACAAGAAGCAATGCGGATTTACAACAAATAGTCAATGAAATGAAAGATTGTTACGGGAAATTGCCAAAAGAAGCATACGAGCTTGTTTTTTCAGTAAAATTGCGAATATCTGCTTTAGATACCGGAATCAAGAAATTAATTTTGAAAGAAGATAAATTAATAGTAGAATTTCCTTTTTCAGATAATGAACATTTTTATAAAATTATTTTCCCGGAATTAAGTGAATTTTTCGTAAATTACGAAAATTTGAAAATATTAGAAAATAACAATAAAATTACAGCTACTTTATTGTTAAAAAATCGTGATGAAGCAGTTGAATTTTTATGGAGAATAAAAAGAACAATTGAAACAATCGGAGAATAATTTTGGTTACTTTTTTCACTTTTATTTGTTATATTTAAATATGTTTAAGCAAGAGAAAACAAAAATGAAAAATTTTACTTTATTAGTTTTAATACTTTTGTTGCCACTACAATTATTTTCACAAAAAGAGGGCTATAACTGGTATTTTGGAAATAATGCAGCAATAACATTCAATAAGACTGATGCTTGCGTTGCGCCCCCTTGCTCAAAAGCTGACAGTAAAATTAATACATGGGAAGGATGCGCCACAATTTCAGATAAAGATGGTAATCTTTTATTTTATACCGACGGTGTTTATGTTTGGAATAGATTTCATAAGGTAATGCCCAATGGAACTGGCTTGGCTGGACATCCATCATCAACCTGTTCAGCAGTCATTATCCCAAAGCCAAATGACAGCACAAAAAGTATATATTATATCTTTACTGCTGACGAATCACCATTTTTCAATCCCCCAAACAATGGAATTAATTATTCTATTGTCGATATGTCTATGTGTGGTGATTCCGGGGACGTTGTCCAAAAAAATGTATTTTTATATGCTCCTTCAACTGAAAAAATTGCAGCAGTGAAGCATTGCAATAACAAGGATTTTTTTATAGTAACCCACGAATATGGAAATAACAGATTTAGGACATACAGAGTAACTGAAAACGGAGTAATCAGAACTCCTATTTACAGCAGAGTTGGAATGGACCACGGTGGAAACTTACTCGCATATATGGGACAAATAAAAGTTGCTCCCGATAGCAGACATATTGCAGTTGCAATACGAAATCAATATTCTTTCCAGATATTTGACTTTAATAATACCACTGGCGCAATAACCAACCCGGTTACTTTAACCCTTTCTCCTTTGCAGCTAACTTATGGAATTGAATTTTCTCAAGATGGCTCAAAGTTTTATGGAAGTGCCAATACTACTAATCCTTATAGAGAATCATATATTTACCAATGGGACCTTTCCGCTGGAAATAATTCTGAAATAGATAATTCTAAGGTTAGAATTGCTTATGACCCTTTAAGTAGTGAATCTTTTTATGCAATGCAGATAGGTCCTAACGGCAAAATATATGTAGCAGGTGATACCAAAAATTACCTCGGAGTTATTAGATACCCAAATTTAAAAGGAACTGCCTGCTATTACGAATTTGCTGGTTTACCATTATCCAAGGGATTCTCTCAGTTAGGGCTTCCTACTTTCGTTTCTAATTATTTTGCTGCTCCTGTTACTATTTCTGGTGCAAAGAATTGCATCTGTGAAGGTGAATCAATTACTTTCACTTTAAACAAAATCGCAAACTCTGAATACAAATGGGAAGCTCCCGGTGGTTTCATTTTAAATACAAAAGATACAACTATTACATTCAATAATCCTTTGCCCGGAACTTATAAAGTAACGACTTACGTCTTTGGTTGCGAGACTACATTAGATACATTTGATTTAACTATTGTCCCCTATCCAATTACTGACATTACAACCGATAGGCCTCCGATTATTTGTAAGGGTGAATGGATTACAATGACAACTCCTTATGACGAAAATTACGAGTATGAATGGACTACTGTTTACGATAGAAAAAACTCAATAAGAGATAACCCTCCTGTTTCTAAATGGTATTATCTTACTGTTACAAATGAATGTGGCTGCGTTACCCGCGATTCTATTTTCGTTGAAGTCCGTGAAAAACCTACTCTATATTTAACTACAGAAGGAGAATTTCCTATATGCGAAGGTGATACAATTACAATTATTGCAAATCCAAGCGAAGAGGTTAGCTACCACTGGACAAGAGACGGTGAAGAAATACCAGACAGCAGCAATCAAAGATATTACGCTACGCGCTCTGGCTTCTATCAGGTTGAAATCACAACAGAAGTCGGTTGCACCGCTAAAGATACGATTACATTAGCTTTTTTGGAAACTCCAAATGTAATTATTTCTTCAGATAAGGAATCATACTGCGATGGAGATGTAGCAGAATTAAGCATTATTCCAGATGAAGAAGCAAATTCCTATCTTTGGTCAAATGGAGCCACTACCTCAAATATTCAGCCAACTGAGTCTGGAACATATAGTGTCGTTGTAACAAATGAATCGCTTTGCACTCAATATGTTGAAAAAACAATTACCTTTTATCCAAATCCAACTGCGGAAATTTTGCCAGAAGGCGATACTTTAATTATTTGTGATGGAACAAGCGTAGAACTTACTGCTGATAAAAAATTTACAAGCTATCTTTGGTCAACTGGCGAAACAAGCGATACCATAACCGTAAGTCAAGAAGGTGCTTACTCACTGTTTGCTACTGATTCTAATGGCTGCTCTGCAAGTGCAAATAAATATATTAAGTTCCGAAGTGCAAATTTCAGTAATATCACATCTCTTGTTTTCGATTCAGTTTGTATTTCAGATAATAACCTTAAGCAATTTGAACTGCGAAATGCTACTAACAATGACTTTTCTATTGATACTATTTATTTACGTGATAATAATGAGAATTTTAAAATTCTTTCTAAAAAATCAAATATAGCTCTAAGCCCAGATGAAGCATATACATTAGAAATTGAGTTTTCACCTAAAGAAATTGATGTATTTACCGATAGTGTGATTATTGTAGTAACAGACCCCTGCCCTGGCAGATTTGCTATGTCACTCAAAGGCACTACTAAACCAACTTTTCTTGTTTGGTTACCCGATACTCTAACTTTTATCGGAAATAATAATTTTTGCATTCCACTTATGGCAAAAGCAGTTGCAAAAAATTCCAATATGGAAAGTTCAGATTATTCAATTGAAATATCTTTTAATAATAACGTATTTATTCCTAAGGATTTAGATTATGAATACTCTGAAAATAAAGTAAAAGTAAAAATTCTTGTAAATGACGTAGTGATTAGTGCTGATGAGCAAACATTAGAAATGATATGTGGAACTGTAATGCTGCCCGAAGCAATTAAATCACAGGTAAATATTGAAGATTTCACTTCTGAAAAGTTTGATTTATGCTGGACCGGACTGGAAAGCACACTTGAAGTTCAAAATGTCTGCGTCTTTCCGTTCCGTGGAGTTAGATTAAAATTAGCTTCAAGTATTCAGGTGAATCCAAATCCTATTTATTCAAGTAATTCCAATTGTTTTTCGCTGACATTAAATGCTGAAGAAGAAGGCACATTTAAAATGGATATTTATTCTATTGAAGGAAAAAAATTATGGGAAAAAAGCGTTTTGAATACTAAAAAGAGTAACCAATTCGTCTTCCAAATTAACACTGATATTTTCAACAATGGACTATATCAAATTGTGTTACAAACACCAAGCGCTGTGGTTAATAATCCTTTAGTCATTATAAAATAGAGATTTAAGATATATTATGAAAATTTTCATCAAAACTATAATATTTTTTACATTTTTAAGCTGTTATCAAACTTATTCGCAACAGGGAACAAGTTCTACTCCATTCGAGTTACCTGATATTTTTATAGAAGGAAAAGATAAACTTAATGTTAGGGCTGGTATGAAGCAGCTTCCAGACAAATTAATTCCTTTAACTAAAGAAGAACTCGACTCAATTAATTCGTTAGAAAAGAAACCGTCTTTCCTTTTACCGATGAAAACTATTCCAAACAAAATTTATGAAAAAACATTTTACAGTGGATTTTTAAAAGGAGAAATTGGAAGATATTTTACTCCACTTCTTGAAGTTGGCTACGAATTTGATGTTAATAACTATAAATTATTTGTCAATGCTAATTTTGAAGCAAGTAACGGACACGTAGAAAATTCTGATTATAATAAATTTAATGCTCAAATATCCTCTCAATATATTGCTCCAAAAAAATACTTTATTTTCGGTGGGAGCAAAACAGTTACTTCATTTAAAATTCAAAACGACAACTTAAAACTATACGCAATAAAAAATCCAAACGATAGGAATGTTCTAACTTTAGATTTCGATATAAATTCTACTGGTGAATTTGAGGGATTTTCTTTTGAAACCGGTGCAAATTTAGAAATATTTTCCTTAAAAGACATTAACAAGCAAAATGAAACTCTAATTGATGCATTTCTTTTATTAACAAAAGATATTGACGATTTTACAGTTGGAGCAAATATTGAGTTTGAAATTGACAATATTACAACTTTTAACAATACTTTCACTCAACTAAACGGTTATTTAAGTTATATAAACGATTTTCTTACAATAACTGCAAAAGCTGGTATTCAAAATAAAAGCGATTACTTGTCAAATGATGTTAGAATTTATTTAGATGGTATTTTAAACATAAATATCAATAAATACTTTACTTTACGAAATAATCTAACATCTAAATATCTTAATCTTGGCTTTGCTGATTTTTATAGCATAAATCCTTACATAACAGATACTTCAAAAATTGGTATCCCTGATGTGATTCAATTAAAATCATCACTGCTTTTCCATCCTTCAGATAAATATTCCATAGCTATCTCGGCTAACATATCAAGTTCTGAACACCATCCTTATTTCCTTTACGATAGCACCGGCAGTTTTAATCTTAATTTTGACAAAGCAAAGAACTGGGGAATATCCTGCGATGCTGATATTTCATTTACTCAAAACGATTTAGTAAATTTAAACATAACATATCAAAGAAAAGAGTTAAAAAGTACAGGTAAATATATACCTTTTGTTCCGTCTTACCAAATTGCAGCTAATTACAGAAGAAACTGGTCCGATAAATTTGGCACGCAATTTGGTATAATTGGTTATAGTGAAAGATATACTGATTTGCTAAATGAGCGAAAGCTTTCATCATTTTTTAACATAAATGCTTATGCTGATTATAAATTAAGTAATAATTTCATCATTTATGCAAAAATAAATAACTTACTTAACTCAAATGTTTTCATTTGGGAAAACTATAAGGAAAGAGATTTATTTTTAGCTGCTGGGGTTTTTTATAAATTTTAAAATATTAAAATGGCAAATCTTCCAACAAATAGTTTAAAGCAAGAAGAACTTGTTGGTAAATTTCAAGTTGATGACCAAAGTAACGATTGCTTCATGCTAAATCAAGGAATTAAATATCCCGGTGATTTATCTGAGTTTCTCCCTGTCATTACTGATGCTCCAACAAATATTGTTAGTACTGAAGATATTTCTAATATTGTTGATAATTTTCAAACTCCTCCTCAAACTAATTCCAATTCTGTTTGGAATGCTTTTAACGAAGAAGAACAAATACCTCTTAAGCCAGAAGCATTCTCTTTCGATGAAGCAGAAGAAATACCTCCTAAGCCAGAGCCATTTTCTTTTGATAGCGATGAGGTTTTACCTCCCAAGCCAGAAGCATTCTCTTTCGATAATGATGAGCTGTTACCTCCCAAGCCAGAGCCATTCTCTTTCGATGAAGCAGAAGAAATACCTCCCAAGCCAGAAGCATTCTCTTTCGATAATGATGAGCTGTTACCTCCCAAGCCAGAAGCATTCTCTTTCGATAATGATGAAAAAGAAGAAATTACTGCTTATAAACCTTATAATTATCAAGATGAATTTGACGAATTGGTTAATAATAATCAAATCCCATCAATCCCGGAAAAACCTCAAGAATCATTATCTAATGATTTTTCTGCCAACTTAGAAAAACCATTGGAAGAAAATATTTTAAACAACAAAACAGAAGATAAAATTTTCGAAAATGTAAATGGTTACAATAATGATACTCAAGAAGAATTAATCGCGAAACCCGAAATAGAACAATTAGATGAATTTGGTATTAATGTGCTTAGTGAGGATTTAAAAAACCTAATCGAACAAGATTTAAACAGAACAAAGAAAAAGAAACCATATAAAACAAAAGAAATTGATAATAAAGAACTTACTGATGATGAAATAAAAGATAAAGTTTTAAATTTCCAACCAATTGACGACTTACCAAAGTCTAAGCAGTTTAATTTTGAAGAAATAGAAGCTGAATACCCATCGGCTGCTAATAAAGTAGATTTTTCACTTACAGATGTATATACTAAAGAAGAGCAAAAAGAAATAAAGAAAATACAAAAAGAAAAAAAAGAAAAACCAATAAAAGAGAAACCAATAAAAGAAAAACCGATAAAAGAAAAACCAATAAAAGAAAAACGAAAGAAAACTATTCCTTTTGCAATAATTTGGAAAAAGACCCGGTTACCCTTGCTAATTGCTGTTCTAATTGCTGCAGTCACTTCATATATATACATAAATCCAGGAATTGTTGATGACGTAAAAAACTATTTCACTTCATCTGATACAAGCAAAATTTCAGAAGTTGTTCATATTGATACCCTTAATAAAACTGGATTAGATACAACAAACAGGCATATAAAAGATACGACAGATGAAATTGCAAAGAAAGAAACTGATACTTTGCGCAAGGAAGTTGATACAGCAGTAAGTATAAAAAAAGACACTATTAAGCCCAATAACGAATTAAAAACCCAAGTAACAATTACTAAAGATGTCCCGAAACAAGCTAAGCAGAAATCTGAAGTTAAAAATATTATTATTTCAGGAAATGCAGATAAAGATAAAGAGCCATTAGTATCAAAGAATCTTATAAAGAAAAAAAAGACTGCTGGTAAAATTCACAGAGAAACTCCAAATAAAGAAAAGAAAAAGATTGACAATGTAATACCAGAACCAAAAACAAATGAAGAAATTGCTGATAATAAAGAAAATAAAACTGATATTAAGACGTCAGAAGCAATTGAAAATGCAATCTATTCTGTAGAAATTTATTCTTCTCAGTCTAAAGAAGATGCTGAAGAATGGCAAAAGAAATTACAGCGGCGCGGAGTAAAAACAGATATTGTTAAACACTACATAAGAGATATCTTATTGTATAAAGTTCGGTTCGGAGCATATCCAACAAAATCGGAAGCTGCCGCTGAAGCAAGGAATTTAGGTTTTTCTACTTTTTGGATAGATAGAATAAAATAAATTTTTTGTTTTAAAGTTCAAATTGCTTATATTTGAAAAAATTTTAAATATCCGGGGGGATAATAAAATGTATGAACCTTATCGTGATGAAAAACAGATAAATTTTAAAATTCCTTGGGATAGCAACACTGCTTGGGGATTTGCTATTTCGCTGTCTCTATATATTTTATTTATATTTATATCAACTTTTGTTTATTTTACAATACCAACTACTGCAAAACTTGAACGAAAAAAAACAATTCCTATTGAATTGTTAAGTTTTGGCGATGGAGATGGCACCGGGATTAGTAAAGGTAATTTAAGCGAAGAAGGTGCTGCCTTAAAAGGTCCAACTCCTTCAAATCCACTCGAAGATGCAAGCAAAGCAACAAAAACCAAATTCACCGATAAAACTATTTCTGAAGACCCTGAATTTGCTTCAAAATTAACTCCAACTAACGTTTTAAGCAGCAGCAATAAAAATTCTGAAAATAATCAAGGTTCCAGTTCAAAAAATTTAGGTAATCCGAATGGAAGCCCGGACGGAACAGGATTAGGTGAAAAAGGTTCTGGTCCCGGTCTCGGTCTGGGTTACGGTGATATAGAGTGGGGCGGTGGCGGAAACAGAACAGTATTACAGAAAAAAATTCCATCTTATCCTCGTGGAGCAAACACTTCTGCACAAATAAAAATAAAATTCACAGTATCTTATGACGGCACTGTGATTAGTATGCTTCCACTCCAAAAAGGTGACCCAATGCTCGAAAAAGCGGCTATGGATGCCTTAAGACAATGGAGATTCAATAAATTGAAAGAGCAAAAAGAAATGTATGGCATTATTACATTTACTTTCAAACTTAGTTAATTCAGATATCCTGAACCAGTGTAATTATTTATTGAAAACCTGATAAACATTTCTTGTCATTCCGAAACGAAG
>CAZCLJ010000144.1:0-11643 GCA_964499465.1 uncultured Hyphomicrobiales bacterium | reverse complement strand
TTTAATTTTTTGAAAATATATTAAATAATATTACGTAAAATTGGGAGAGTTAGAGCTTAATTTCAAGCAATGTAATGCCGGAAAATACAAATATTATTGAAATTTTTTCAGAAGTAAATAATTTAAAACTTGTAAAAAATCATGCTGGCAATATATATGACCCTGCTTTCGGAATAAATACAATCGGGAATTGGAATATTAATCATGGCTACTGGGTATATATGACCGCCACTTCAATTCTTCAAATTGCAGGTATAGAAGTCAACCCTTTAGAAACACCAATAAACCTAAATCAAGGGTGGAATCTTATTTCTTATCTGAGAAATAGTGATATGCTTGCCCCAGATGCCCTTCAAGGTATTTCTGCGAGTATGCTTTTTGCAAAAGACAAAATGGGTAAAATTTATCATTTGGGCTATGGCATTAACAATATTGGCAATATGCAAGTTGGACAGGGATACTGGATTTATATGTCGGAGCCAGCGGTTTTGACGTATCCGGGGAATTAGCTTATAGCTGACGGCTGTCAGCTAACAGCCATCGGCATTATATTTTTGTAGAGACACAGCATGCTGTGTCTCTACATTTTTTTAGATTCTTTATTTTACTAAAGAGCATTTCAGAATGGCAGGTCAAAAAACTCTTCTAAAATATTAAATAATCAGTTTCGTTTAATTTATTATTTACTTTTTATGTAAAGAAAATTATGATAGCTATTGAAGGAACATATTATAATGGTAACGTTGAATTATCTGAAATCATAGACACTTTAGAGCCAGTAAAAGTAATTATTACTTTTATTGATGAAAAAATTTGTTTACCTTCAAAAAGTTTGAAACGTGAGAAATTTCATTTTGACAAAGCCAGGGATATTTCGAAAGTTTTAAATTCAAGTTTAAGCAATGAACTTATTGAAGAAAGACAAAAAGAAGTATGATAATCTTTTTAGACACTTCATCTTTATTTAAATTATATCAATACGAAATTGGTACAGATGTTTTAGATAAACTCTTTATAGAAAATGAAATAGATGATATTATTCTATCAGAATTATCAAAAATTGAATTTAAATCAATTGTATGGAAAAAGATTAGAATGAAAGAATTTTCTATTTCAGAGGGCAATAAATTTCTTGAAATGTTTAAAAAAGATTATTCAAATTATAGGTTTATTGAAATTAAAAAAGATATAATAGATTTGTCATTACTGATGATAGAAGAATTTGGACATGATGGATTAAGAACTCTTGATTCAATTCAATTGGCAACAGCATATAAACATAAAAATATTATAGATTTAGGAATATCTGCGGATAAACTGTTAAATTCTTTCATTGAACGAATTGGTATTTCTACCTTATAATCCTTTTAAAGAATACTGAATTTTAGTATCCTGGGAATTAGCTTGTAGCTGTAAGCTAACGGCTTTCGGCTTTTTCCCAAGTTCAGCAGCTTTTGAATGATTTTCTAAAATATAATCTTTCTGCTTTGCTTATATTATAAAATTGTTTAATTTGTTTATTATAATTTGTTTATTATATTTTGTAGTTTAAATTATTTATATTTATTAAAATAATAATAAAATGAATACAGCATACTTACAAATTCCACAATCTGCAGTAATTGATTTTTTGCATACTCTTCCCAGAGAACAAATATTGGATATTTTTGAAAATTTACTTGTCTATTCTGATGATTCAGCATTAACAAATGAAGAAAAAGATGCTCTAAACATTTCAATGAAAGAACTTGAGGAAGGTGAGTTAATAAATTGGGAAGATATAAGATAAAATTCAGCAAATCAGCAACAAAACAATATCTGAATTTACCTTTAAATTATAAACAAATTATTGACAATACTTTAAAGAAATTTTAAGATAGAATTCCTGTTGATATAAAACCAATTAAGTCAACTGAAAATTGCTATAGAATAAGAATTGGTAGATATCGAATTCTACTTTTCAAAGAAGATGACAACGTTATTATTTCTGAAATTGATACAAGAAGTAATGTTTATTAGAGTAGGAGATAAGGTATGTCTTGTCTCTACATTTTCTTAGCAGATATTCCATATTTTCTTAAATATGGAATATCTTTTCATAAATAGCCACGAGCTAAAGTTCGTGGAAAAAATAATTAAGAGAAACATTCCGGGGATTTATTCCCATTCCACGAGCTAAAGCTCGTGGCTATTGAAATTTTCATCTTTTAGCAGTTCTTCCATTTTTCCTTTCTTCATCATACAAATCATAAAAAACACAGTTCAAAGACAAACGAATATTCATTTTGTTCCAGTCATACAAGCAGCAAGCTGATACAGCTATATGTCATGCTATCAACTTGTTGATAGTATGACTTGGAAAAGAGACTTTCTAACCCTTCTAAACAAAAAGGCATAATATTTGCTTAAAAATATTTTGAATGGAATATTTTTGTATATTAGAATACTATGAAAAAAATATTATATATATTGTTGCTTTTTATACTGCTTAACGATGTTACTGCCCAGCAGCTCGAATTTACATTGAAGCAAAGGCGGGCTTACGACCAGATTGTAGTTGAAATATGGGCAAAATCCCTTTCTGCTTTAGCTCCTAAATTAGGTTCATCGTATCTTACTTTGGAATACGACTCTACTTTTCTTGCCCCGGCATCAACTCAAACGTATAATTCCACCGACAGCATTTCGAATAATATTAACCAAACAAACCCGATTGTTGATATTAGTACAAAATACAATTCAACAAATTATGGCTATGGTGTTATTACTTTTCAAAGTTTTGCACCAAATTACTATTCATTAAAAATCAATTTAACTACTCTCGGACAAGGCGGACTTGCTCCCGATAGCACAGGTCAAGGCAGTTTTATCGGAAAAGTTGCTTTCAATATAAAAGGAAGCCCAACCGCTGCATCTCTTACTAAAATAAAATGGAGCAAAGGAAACGAACCTGCGGCAGTAGTGATTAATAATATAAATGGCAACAGCATTAAAGATATTGCAAATTTGAAAGACCCCGGCGATTTTACCGTAATTGGTTTCGATATTATTTATCCAAAAACAGATAAAACGATTATTGATAAAGATTTGAATTATGCCTGCCTGACAAGTTATTATAATGGTGGTGGCTTCCCGATTTACTTTGAACGCAGTGTGGACCCTGCAGTTTATTCAATTCCTTTAGCAACCGCACCTGCACTCGACGAAGACCTTGCATATCGCTTCCAATATTCTCAGGATAATGGAGCTAACTGGTTTGAGTTGGGAAGAGTAACAGAAACCGACCGCCCTTCTTCACAAATTGGAAATAATCCGTTTTACAGAACCGGACAAATCTTCAATCCATTCAACTATGCTGCTTACGTTATTACAAGCCAAAACGGAGCAAGAATCACAAAAACAAATTATCGCAATCCCGTTAGAGTAATTTGGACAAAAGATAAATACTTTTCAGAACGTTCCGAGCAAATGAAATTGAAAATCACAAAACTTGCCGGAGTGTATGGCGTTAATTTAACAACCCGGGCTGACGATATCTATACTTCTATAGCAAAAGGAACATACATTCTCGGAAAATCATTTTTCCTGCAATTAAACGGAACAAATCAATATTTAAAATCAAACCGAAATTTCAGCAATTCTACTCAATTAACGGTTGAAGCTTGGGTGAATCTGAATTATAATTACGCAGCAAGTGCCGAACCCGGAATCGTTGCTTCAAGCGGTGGGCCTAATGCAAGCCCTATCCTTGGTTCTAATGAAGGCGCCTGGCTCCTTTATTTGAAAGATGGAAAATATCCGGCTTTTAGAGTGCGTGAAATTCTGGCACGCGGAAAAAACGGCTACCTTGCCACTCTTGTCGCCGATATTTGCGATTCATTGAAAGTAGCAGGAGACGGCACCCCTATTTCAAATGCAAACGCTAAAAACTGGACGCACATTGCTGCAACAGTCGAAAATAACGTTGCCTGCCTTTACGTAAACGGCGAACTCGTTTCACGTTTTCAAAATGACAGCAGTTTGGATATTCGTATGCTTACTACTGCACATCCTATCTGGGTAGGAATCAATCCCAACGGACAAATAACAGCAACGCGCTACTTACGTGCCGGCTTAAAAGAAGTGAAAGTGTGGCGCGTGGCTTTAACTCAAGATGAAATCAGGAGCAGAGCCGTTGGAATACAAAACCCGGCAAATACTTCCACTTACGGTGACTTCCGCCGCGGGCTTGAACTTTACTATTATTTCGATGGCACTTTAAATGATTTGGCAAGCGATTCGACTTATCAGAATGCAGCAGATAATATCAATCTTTACCAGGCAAATTTAATTAAAAATGATACCGCAAGGTTTCGCCCTGATTTACCGCATATAAAACTAACTTCACCCAGTATTGGAGTTGGTATTCAAAATCTGCAGGACAAAACTTACGATATCCGCTGGATTTCTTATGGATTAGGCGAGCCGTTTGCAAAGGGTTCAAATGATGTTTTTATTGAATATAGCATTGATAGCGGTGCTACCTGGTTTTTTGCCCGCGACCCCAGTGCAAGAGACCATAACGGAAATACTAATATTGACGTAGAAGTGGGAACTGCGGTTTGGGAGCCATACCAAAACAATAATGCTGCTGCAAATTTAAGAACCATAAACCCATTTTCGCGTAGTGCAATGCTCCGCGTCAAAGGAAATAGCAATAACAATCAGGGAACTATTGAAGATAATTCCGGGCTCTTTTCGGTTGCCCCGTTTTTCGCAGTTCAAAGAAATATGGAAAATCAAATCCTTTATATTGAAGCAAATGAAGGAATGAATTTGACCAAAAATATTTATTTCTTTGAAGCGTGGATTAACCCATACAGATTTCCAACTAAAGCCGAAGGAATTTTTCCGATTATTTATAAATGCGACAGCAGTTCTAAGAAATTGCATTACGGAATGAGTTTGCTCTCTACAGGGCAAATCGAATTTGATATTTCCGATGCAAATGGCACAATTCACAAAGCAAAAAGTGATATAAACTACCCACTTGTGCTGCCAAATTCTTATTCAGACGAGATAATTTGGACGCACATCGGAGTTTTACTGATTTTAAAAAACGAAAGCAATAAACCAGAAATCCGCTTCTATATTGACGGAAGAGTGCAAAGAGCAGACAGTATAACCACTCAACTCGGAGATACTCTCGCTGTTCTTTCACAAAATAAGTATCCCACTTACGTTGGCTACATTCCTTTAAATTCTTCAATCAGTCCGAATGGAAATACAAGAAGTTTTTATGGAGAATTACGGGAACTGCGTCTTTGGGAAGGAGTTCCGGGAAATGTTTCTATTTCTGGCGAAGAGCCAACAGAACTGACTTATTTTATTCAGGGTTTGCAATCTGCAAATGCTTCAAATCTTGACGATACTACAAAGAAAAATTTGCATACTTACTTTTCATTCAACGGAGGAAGCTTCGTAATTAATGGAATTGCCCGTGCTGTCGAAAAATCAGAGAAAAGCGGAAGTTTGCTGCGAATTTATGGAAATAAAGTAAAATTCGTTCCGGCAATTCCATATATTAAATTGGTTGAGCCGATATTTAATCAAGCAATCGCCAGCACCACAAAGGATTTTCGTTTGCGTTGGGTTGGTTTTAATTACTATGGGCTTGGATTTTACGCTGGTGCTGATTCACTTTCAAATACTCCACCCTCTTTGGAATTTTCCATTAGAGGTGGGGGAGGGGTTGAAGCTCAACCTTACCAATATGTTGGGAGTAAATACTGGGGGGCTTTTCAGATAAATTCCCTTGTTTTTCCAGACTCTACTAATTTTCGCTTTAAAAATTCAAATCCACAGATGATTTTTGCCGCAAAATTAGATGTGTCCAAAGCAGACCCGGACGCCAATAATGATGGACGCTTTGACGACCAGGGACCTTTGCCCGCTTCTATTTCTAATGCCCGTTTTAGATTGAATGCTAAATATAATATTTTTAATGAATCGAAATTTTTGAAATCTGAAAGTCAGCTTTTTACTATTACTCCACTTTCAAATTTCAATACAAGAGTTATGCTCGAAGGTTACCACAAAGGAAAAATCTCCGGTAACCTGCTAAATAATCTTGGGAGCACTTTTGAAACTGGTGGTTTGAAAATAAAATTATATACTGACGTAGCTGGACAGCCGGATATGCTGCTTGATTCTGCTGTTTCAGTTTTCGGATACGACAATACCAATCCTTCTAACCGCAATAGCGGAACAAATAATTTTGCGAATGTGCAGTATTATTTTCCCAAGATTTCTAATGGTTATTACTGGTTGGTAATAGAACACATCAATCATCTCCCTGTTATGTCACGCTTTCCCGCACCTTTCCTTTTTGAAGGAGATGACCAAAATACCTGGTATATTGAATCCGGCTGGGACTTTGAAAGTTGGAATGGAGTTAGTAACAACGTCCTCCCCACTTCTACAGCAAATCCCTGGACTGGCAATTTTTACACTGCTTTCGGAAATTCAAACGGTATATCTTCAGAAGAGGGATTTTTGTCCACAGCTTTAATATATAATGATGGAAAAGCCGGGACCAATTTAAATCCTATGCCGGCTTTAATTGGTGGTGATATTATCCGCGATGGAATTATTGATGATAAAGATGGATTGCAGGCGAGATTAGACAATGGAACAACAAACGCCCGCTCTGACGTTACTGGAGATGGCTTCGTGAACGCAAGCGACAGAACAATCGTTTATCGAAACTATGGACATTCTTCCTCTTTACTTGATTTAGGTATTGCCCCAGAAATTTTTTCAAACCAAAATGAAAATACTTCCTGCAATGCTGAATCCCAGATAAAAGAAGACCTTTATTTTAATGGTAATGACATAAGGAAAAGTGTCATTCCGAAACAGTGTTTTCAGTCATACTATCAGCAAGCTGATAGCATGACAAGAGATAAGTCATGCTATCAACTTGTTGATAGTATGACTGAGAAAAGATGTCAATGTCAACAAAGCGAAGAATCTACTATTACTAACAAGCAAAATCAAATACAAAAGCCAGAAGACCAAACATTGCAATTAGTGAATTATCAGGTATTTGGCGAAAGTTCAATTAACGGCGATTTCATTGATTTAGATATGTACATACAAAATCAGGGACCTTCATTTGCTCTTGCTAACTGCACTTTTGCTGTTACTTTCAATCAAAATGTATTGAAATACAATTCTTTTGTAAAAAAATCGGACATCATTTTTGAAGATGCAACAAAAGGATACCGAGCTGTTTGGAGTGCTCCGCTTGATACAGCAAAAAACAAGTTAGATGGAGTGCGAACCATAGAAATAGATTATGATAATTTTACAAATCTTGGTGGCGAGCCGCTTACTCTTCAAAAAACATATATTGGAACGCTACGTTTTTCAATACTCAAGCGAGATGAAATAGTTTCATTTGACTGGCACGAAAGCAGCGAGGTGCACTCAACTGACGGCGAAATCATTACCGAACGCGGCGTTTTTAATTTGATTAGTCCAATAGTCCTTTATAGCTTATCAATCACTAAACCTACAAGCAGCGAGGTTCTTCCCGCAAACGAACAATATAATATAACCTGGGCAACTGACGGAAAATCTTCTGCATATATTGATTTTTCTTCTGATAACGGAATGCTTTGGAACAGAATAACTTACACTCCCATTAGAATTGAAGACAAATCATATAGCTGGACAGCACCAAACATTCATTCAGAAGAATGTTTAATAAAAATTGTAGATTCTGCAACATTAGTTGAACTCGACAGAAGTAAAAATCCATTTTCGATAATGTCGAGTTTTGCCCAAATCTATAGCCCTGCTTCAGGGGACAGCTACTATACTGGTGGTGCAAAGGATACGATTCGATGGTTTACGCAGGTTTATCGGATTGTCCGATTTGAATTTTCAAGTGATGGCGGTGAGAACTGGTCTAATGTTTCTGGAAATATTAATGCAGATAATCAAGCTACAGTTTGGGTCATTCCAAAAGTTACAACAAGGAATGGCGTTTTAAGGATGCTCAACAGCGAAACAGGGAATGAAATTGCAAGGACTGGTTCTTTTAAAATACTTAATGGAATGTTATTGTTTCGCAAGCCAATTGAAAATGAAATTGTAAAAGCTGGTAAATCATATAAAATACAGTGGGTATCAAGCTCAGTTGATGAATTCGATTTGGAATTTTCCACTGATGACGGAGCTACTTGGTCTAATCTTGTTTATAACCAGAAAGCATCTTCAAATTATTATAACTGGACTACGCCGACTACCGAATATGACTACTGCTGGCTGCGAGCCACCTGGTTTGGCGATGTTGAAATGACTTTCGATATGGTTGGTCCTTTCGCAATTTTATATGATACTTACGTTGAAGATTTTTCAAATGAAGAAATATCTGTTTATCCAAATCCGGCAGATGATTATATGAATATTGATTTTTCATATTGCCATTCATCTTTTATTCAAATAAAAATTATAAATTACACAGGTTTTGAACTTTATTCTAATGAAAACTTCCTGAACGAAGAAAAAATTCTTACAATCAATACCACTCAATTTTCAAATGGAATATATTTTATAATTGTCAGATTTTCAGAAGGTTATTTAGTTAAAAGATTCATAACAAGTAGATAGGCATTGACTTTTTAAATATATTTTTTCAAAAAATTGCAACTTTTTTAATAGAAGCATTTCTTATTAGATGTGTATTATTAACTAAATGAGTTACAAAAATGAAAAAATTATTATTATCAGTCATTGTTCTATCAGTTACATTCTGTTTTTCCTCTTATGCACAATATATTGTTAGTTATAGTGCAATTGATGGTATAGAAGTAGCCAGAAATAAAGCAAAGACTACTGAAGATGATGAATTAAAACTTTTAATGATTATGACTTCAAATGGTGAACTGGAGCTTAACGGAATACCATTACCGATTAAATTTGACATTAATACTGGTAAATGTGAATACTGGATATATGCTTTTATTAATACAAAAGATACAACAGAAATTAGATTTATTGCTGTTTTAAAATTTCTTGGTAATCCACTTCAGGGTTTTAATGCAAATATAGTTGGATACGATGTTACAAGGTTAAATATTTCAGAAATGATTAAATTAGATTCTATTAACTGGATTGGTAGTGATTCACTAGTTGAAAGACTAAAAGTTGATGACGATTTTATGGAATTTTATGGGAATAATAATCAACAAACTGATGTTTCTTTATCTATTAATACAGATAATCCCTTGCTTAATTTTGGTGAACCTTATTGGCAGCTAACTATTGGTAGTGATTCTTTTAAAAGAACTTGTTTTGTTAATGCGATAAGCGGCGATATAACTTGCGGTGAAATAACTTCAGTAGAATCAAATTCAATTGAAATTTCCAATGACTTACTTATTTATCCGAATCCGGCAGATGATTATATCAACATTCGCCTGCCAGAAACCTCGAATAATTTAGAAACGCAGTTCTCTATTTTTGATATTTACGGAAGAGAGTTGGAAAGATTCAGTTCAATTCCTCAAAACAAAGAAATCCGCCATATATTAGACCAAAAAGTTTTTTCAAACGGAATTTATTATTTGCATTATTCATTGAAAAATCAGAACTATTCTGTTCCATTTGTTATTGAAAGATAGCATTTATGTTGATTTGTTGAATTGTTGATTTGTTGGATTGTTGAATTGTTGAATTGTTGGATTGTTGATTTGTTGAATTGTTGATTTGTTGATTTGATGAATTGTTGATTTGTTGATTTGATGAATTGTTGGATTGTTGATTTGATGAATTGTTGATTTGTTGATTTGTTGAATTGTTGATTTGATGAATTGTTGATTTGTTGATTTGATGAATTGTTGAATTGTTGATTTGATGAATTGTTGATTTGTTGAATTGTTGATTCGTTGAATTGGTGGACTACTTGTTTTAGGTTTTGTAATCTCTTTCCCAAGTTCAACTTAGGAGGAAGATGTTCTTTTGTTTTTCATTGTTAAATTTATTCATCCGATGACTCGCAGTCATCGGATGAATGATTCTGGTTACAGAATAAACCAATCATTTTCTAACATAACTTTGAAGTAATTGGTTTTACTTTCTTTTACTTCGGCGTTCTGCTCTTTATGGACAAAAGCCGAAGCGGTAGAAAATTTACAAATAAATACTTTTTCGGTGTCCTAAACGTAATACAACTATTGAATTTTCAACTATATCAAAAATTACACGGTAATCACCAATGCGAAAACGATAAGTACCGATAATAGGATTTGTTAGTTTTATTAAATGTTCAAAAGGTGAAATTGAATATTCTTTTATTTTTTGAGCAATTCTGATTTGACATTGCTTATCAAGTTTATCCAAATCTTTTATTGCTCTTTCAGTAAAAACTATTTTATACATCAAAGAGTTCCTCAAAAGATTTTACTTTGTTATTCTGAAAATCTTCTCTTGCTTCTTTAATGGAATTGACATAGCTTTCACTGCTCAATGCTATTATGTCTTCAAAACATTCGTTCATTGATTCTTTTACAGTATCAGCAATAATCAGTTTAAATTCATCAATTGTTAAATTATTCAAAACTGCTTGCATTATAATTCCTTCCTTAATTTTCTGCAAAATAATTAAATTATTAGAACAAATCAAAATAATTTTATAACCTCAGAACTCCTGATGCCTCGTAGTTTGTTATTGCGCATTTAATATAGTTCTAATATTAAAAATAATGTAATTTCAAAAAATTGCAAACATATAACTCCTAAATAAATTTAGGAGTTATTCTAATAATTAGAGTAACTCCCAAATTTATTTGGGAGATTAACTGCGCAATTGTTCTTTACGAGGCAAATCTCCTAACTCCTTTATTTTCGTTATGGGGTCAGGAGTTCTGAACCTATTTATTCATAAAATAAAAATAACATTTTGTAATCTCTTTCCCAAGTTCAACTTAGGAGGAAGATGTTCTTTTGTTTTTCATTGTTAAATTTATTCATCCGATGACTCGCAGTCATCGGATGAATGATTCTGGTTACAGAATAAACCAATCATTTTCTAACATAACTTTGAAGTAATTGGTTTTACTTTCTTTTACTTCGCCCTCCCGCTCCATTCCAACGAAAGCCGAAGCGTTAGCTGCTGTAGCTTGGCGTTGCCCTTTCAAGCATTAAACTTCGTTATAAAGCACTTCACCATAACTTTCAATGGATTCCATAAAACCAGATGGGTCTTTGTCTTTTATTATTAAAACCGGCTCAATTATCGAATCTACTTTTCGTCTCATCTTATACAATAAGTTCAGCGATTCCAAATAGTTATGTTTTAGTTCACCAACAATTACAGCAATGTCAATATCGCTTTCGCTGTGCCAATTGCCGTTTGCATAAGAACCATAAAGGATTACCTTTGATGGATTGAATTCCATTACTACTAATTTTGTAAACTCTTTTGCAAGTTTTAAAGCTGTGCTTTTATCCATTTCAACAACTCTTGCGTTTCTGAAAAAATTGTTTTGCAGTATTCTTTTGTAAGCAATCTGAAAAGTTCTTCTTTGTAAGTTGGATATCTAGTATATCGTTTCATTAAAATACTGACATATTGAAATCATATTTTTTCCATTT
>CAZCLJ010000143.1:0-11729 GCA_964499465.1 uncultured Hyphomicrobiales bacterium | reverse complement strand
GTCATCACTATTAAAATAAAGGTCTTCTTTTATAAGGGGGTTCGGAATGACAAGATTGCGAAATACCAAACTACGAGGCATCAGGAGTTCTGAAGTTGTACTTGGGAAGAAAAAATATGTTTACAATTTGGGCAGTGGCGGATTGTTATTTCCTTTTGTAATTCAATAATAATTAGATTTGGTAAGTCTATCAAGCTAATATTATTAATGTCAATTTTAAAGTCTGCACGCTTATACGAATCTCTAAAAAAGTTATAATCAGCTTTAATCTCTTTCAAATATCTTTTTTTCTTTGAATCATTTAATTTTTCTGTAATAGGATTTGAATCTTTATCGTAGAATTTTAATCTATTCAGCACATTCTCACACGAATCATTTATCAGAATTGAATATAGGTCTTTGTTTGCTTTATGTTTTTTATAAACTTGAAGATATGAATTCTTTAATCCTGATGGTGTCCCGGAAACTACAGAATCAATGTTTTTTGTAAATAGATAATCTAAAACTACACTGGCTTTTTCTCTGTATCCGTTTATTGTTAAACACTCATCTTGAATTCTTTCAATTGGTTTATTATAATAATTCTGAATTTCTACATCTAAATCAAAGAATGAAAAACCAATTTTTTCAGCCAACATTTTACCTATTGTAGTTTTTCCTACACAGCTAATACCAACTAAATATAAAATCATAAAACCTAACAAATTTTAAAATCATATTTACGTTTTTCAGTCAGAATGAATTTTTATACCAAACCGCTAACAATAATGGTAAAATAATCTGTCATTTCGAAGCGCAGCGAAGTATCTCACAACTCCTTGCTAACACAGACTTTAAGATTTCTCACTTCGTTACCAATGACACCTTTTCTGGGTAATTTACGCAATTGTTCTTTACGAGGTAAATCTCCTAACTCCTTTATTTTCGTTATGGGGTCAGGAGTTCTGAATTTATTGTTTTAAAAATTGTTTATTAAAAATTGAATCTGTTAGTTTTATTTGTATTTCAAACATTAAATCAGATACTAATTTTTTGTACTTATTATATACTTCTTGGGTAACTTTTTCTTCAGAACTTATATCACCACCGTGAGCAACACTATTTCGATATCTTAAAAAACTCTTTAACATTTCTTCTAAATTAGGGTTTGGGTAATTATATTCACCCCACCGTTTAGGGAAAGGTTCTATACTAAACGATTGAAGTATTGAGTTTAAAATATCAAATCCAACATTACTTTGAGTATTAATACCACGATTCAATTTTAAGTCATTTGAAAAAAATTCCTTTAATTTATTTAAAAAGTTTAATTTCTTTAAATAATCTTTAGGAAATTGTTTAAACTGCTTGAATGAATTTTCAATATGATAAACAAATATTTCATCTTTAATAGTATATGGATTAATATTTTGCTTATTTATCTCATCAATATAAGCATTAAATGCAGTTTGAATAAAACCTTCCCAAATAGAATATATCATAGAGATAGATTGAATAGCCATTATTTCAAAATGCTTTTTTGATAAATTATATCTTTTAGTAAAAAGAACTCTTTCAATTTCTAAAAGAATATCTAATCTTTCACTAATATTAGCTTCTAATTTAGATTCAAAATCAGTCATAATGGTTTTATCCAAAAATTTCCTGTGCTATTGTTAGTCTTTTTCTAATCCTTGATTTGCTATTTGAACCAGTTCCAGAATAAATTTTAAATTGGTCGTCTTGCTTTATTTTATTAATTTTTTCTAATAGTACTTCCTTATTATTCTTGTATTTTTCAATATTTTGAGCAACTCCAATTGAAATTCCTTCAAACAATGATGGAATAAACAAGTTATTTTTATTCCTAAAAATTTTTTCATTACCTAATTCAGATATTAGTTTCATTACTTCTTTGAAAATTGAAGAATAATAAGATTTATCAAAAGAATTGGGCTTAACTGCATCTTCAAGAAAATGATTTAGATAATCCTCTAAGTTATCATTAATTTTTTCATGATTATGCAATAAAGCAACAAATCTCAATACTAATTCCTGGTCATATAATTCGTGCTTCTTTTGTATGCTTAAATTTGTCAAATTAACGAAATTTGGCTCATTAGATAATTCTAAAAGAAGTTCATTTACTATTGGATTGATACCTCTATAAATTGCATTTCTAATCTCTTGAGGTGTTAATTTGGAACCGCCAGAATTTAGACGTTTGAACAACTCATATTTCATAGTATTACTTTCACCTTTTAGTATTTCTACCCGGCAAACAGCTCTTTTTAGGTTAATACGATAATTATTAGGAAGAGAATCAATATTAAAACCTTCTAGACTAGGAACTAAACTTCCAGCTTCTAACGTCCAGTTATTTAATATTCTTATATCTTCTTCATTTTCTATTTCATTATCGGTATTGTCAATAGGTAATTTTGTTAAATCTTCACTTAGTTCACCAAAAAAACTAATAAAAGATGAAACACGTTGGAGCCCATCAACTAATTCCCATATTCCGTTAGAATCTTCAGCTACAAATATTGGTGGAATGGGAATTCCTAACAATATTGATTCAATAAGTGCTGTTTTTTGATTAAGGTTCCATCTATATAATCGCTGATACTCTGGTCTGATTATCAATTCTTTATTCTTATATAAATTAATAAGTTCTCCAAAAGAAATATCCATTCTATCGCTATTTAGTCTTTTTCTTTCTGAAGATATTTCTGATTCTAATTTTTCTATTTTATTATCATCTTTATTATTCATTTTTTTCTTAATCTTATTTATAAAAAATATTATTTACATTTGTAAAACTTTATTAATTCGTTTAATTATATTAATTACTTTTTTAAAAAGTTTCATATTTATCAAATTTCTCAATAATAAGTATTCAAACAAAATTAGTTAAATTTTTAATAAATAACAACTTGTTTTTTCTATTGTAAATTGAAATATATGAAAAAAAAATATTCTCAAGTGCAAATTTGATAGAAGGATTAGTAACTTTAATAACATTTTTGTTATAATATCAACTTGTTGAAAGTATGACTTGAAAAGCGTTCTGTCATTTAAAAACGAAGTAAGGATTCTCACAAATTCTTTTACAAGAGGTTTCCATACTAAGAACAAAGATGTCCTACATCTCTGTAGGACATCTGTTAAAAAACCTTTCGTTAAATTAATTCATACTTCATCTTCAATTATCGAAGAATTTGTTTCATACTGAAACTCTACTAAAGCATATTTTCTAATTTTAGCATTAAATCCACAATGCGGCAGGAATATCCGTATTCGTTATCATACCAGCCGACAACTTTAACAAAATTACCAATTACCTGCGTTAAATCAGAATCGAAAATACAGGAATAAGGATTGCCCACAATGTCAGAAGAAACAATTGGCTCAGTGCAATACTGAAGAATACCTTTCATTGTGGTTTCCGCTGCCTGCTTCATTAGATTATTTACTTCTTCTTTGCTTGTATCACGTTTTAAAATAACAGATAAATCAGTAATTGAGCCATCTGGAACAGGGACGCGGATTGAATAGCCATTTAGTTTTCCTTTTAGTTCGGGAATAACAAGTCCAACGGCTTTAGCGGCGCCGGTTGTTGTAGGAATTGAATTTATTGCAGCAGACCTTGCGCGGCGCAAATCGCTATGGGGTAAATCTAAAATATTTTGGTCATTTGTGTAGGCATGGACAGTAACCATTAAGCCCCTGTCAACGCCAATGTTATCATTTAAAACCTTAACCATAGGAGCTAAGCAGTTAGTGGTGCAGCTTGCATTCGATAGAAGTTTTTCTTTGCCAGTTAAAGTATGGTCATTAACTCCCATAACTACTGTGGCATCGAGTTCTTCTTTTGCAGGTGCAGAAAGGACAACTTTTTTAGCACCGAGTGCGAGCAGACGTTCTAAATCGCTTCTTTTTCTGTAAACGCCCGTTGACTCTAAAATTAAATCAACATCTTTCCATGGCAATGCTTCTATTTGTCTTTCCGCAGTTACTAATATTTTTTTACCATTGACAACCAGATTGTTGTCTTCAACAGCTACTTCACCCGGAAAAATTCCATGTACTGAATCATATTTTAACAAATGAGCAAGAGTATTGGCATTAGTTAAATCGTTAATACCAACAAATTCGAACTGCCCTTGTCTTTTCACTGCTTCACGAAATACAAGTCGTCCTATTCGGCCAAAACCATTTATAGCTAATTTGAGAGACATTTGTAACCTCCTTATAAAGTTTTAAATTGCCAGTTAGATTATTCTTAAATTCTTTAAAAATGAAAGACGTTATTCATTTTTTTTTATTTGAATAGTAATTTAATTTATTGATTATTAAGATTTATTGATTTGTGATTGTGTGTTTTTTAATTAACGAATGAAAAATGTTTTTCGATTTCACTTGCTACTATTCTTGCATTATTTTCCCAAAGAAAATCCTGCATAATTTTCTTATTCAAATTTTTTGCTAATTTTTCTCTTAAATCTTTGTTAATAATTAGCTCCTCCATTGCATCTTTTAGCTCATTGAAGTTGTTAGGTTCAATCAAAATTCCAAGTTCTTCATTTGAAATGACTTCATTTGTACCGCCGACGTTAGTTGCAATCACAGCAGCACTGCAAGCCCCAGCTTCTAAAATCAAAGTAGGCAAGCCCTCCGGATAGTTAGAAGGAATTACGACTATATCTGAATTGCTAAGTAATTTCATTACTTCACTATGAGCAATTTGCCCAGTCATCAAAATATTGGGATTATCCGAAGTTTTTTCTTTTAATTGGGCATAAAGTTCGCCAACACCACAAATTATTAATTTTATGTTATTATGCTTCTTTTGTAAATCTGTAAACACTTCAACCAATAGCTTAATTCCTTTGCTTTCAATTAGCCGTCCTGCAAAAGTAAATGTAATTTCGTCATTACTTTTGGGTATAAGAGCATTGCTTTCATCAATATTTAAAGAATCCAAAACCACGCCGTTATAAAATATTCCCTGCGATTCAATATTGAAATTATTTAACCAGTTCGCACACGCTTTTGAAATTGCATAAAAAGCAGCTACCCGCTTTTTCATAAAACGGGTAACCCAGTTTTCGTATATTTTTCCTAAATAATTCAAAATCTTATTATTTATAGTCATATATCCGGTAACATGCTCAACGACAACAGCCGGCTTTTGTAATTGCTTTGAAAGCACCGCTCCGAGAATTGATGTTGTATAAAAGCGCATTTGAATAAGGAAAAAGTCGATATTTTCCGATTTAATTTTTTTTATTAAATCAAAAGTCTTTTTTGAAGGTATAATTACAGGGAAACGCTTGTCCACAAGGTTGATTACTGGCAGGCGATAAACGGTGAAATGTTCTAAATGCTCAATTTCTTCTACTTTTTCTGTGTTGGAGGTGAGAATGATAATTCTGTAACCTAATTTATTCAAATGAATTGCTAAGTTATGAATATAACTTTCCACACCACCAGTGTGAGGAAAGTATAATCCATTAACAATGCAAATCGTTTTCATTTATAAGTATTTAATTTTACTTTTCAAACTACTCAAAAATAATAATTTTTTGAATAGATAGAAAGGATAATTTTTGTTATTCTGCCATAAGATAAAGGAAGAGCTTTATTTTGGAGTTACCAATTGCATCTTTACTTGTCATTCTGGCGTATGCCAGAATCCATCGTGCTTTTTAGTCATTAGTCATTGGTAATTCGTTGTTAGTAAAAATACTAATGACTAATAACAAATAACTAATGACCTATAATAACTATTTTTTAAGATGGATTCTGACATCCGTCAGATTGACAGACAACGATGTCATTGGTAACGCAGCGAAGAATCTCACAACTCCTTGCTAACAGAAAATTTGAGATTCATCACTTCGTTTACCAATGGCATCTTTAAATGTATCTTTGAATGCAACTTGGTATCAATATTATATATATCTTTTATTTTTAGTTTAGTATTGAATATATACAATAAATTCAAAATTAAATTTTTAGAAATTCCAATTTATCAACGGCAATTTTCTCGTTTGGTTAACATTCCAAAGACCAATTTGTAATCCTTTTAAGTCATTGGATTCGTTAAAAAGACCAATTTGTAATCCGACTGTTTGAAGTCCATTATTAAATCCGCCTATTTGAATTCCGTTGGTTTTTGATGAGTAGTTTAAAATTCCAAATTGAACCCCATTCATATAATAACAATTATTAATCCAAGCTATTTGAAGTCCATTATGTTTTTGAGCATAATTTATTATTGAAAAAGAAATGCCATTAACTTGGAAGTTAAATTGGCATATTAATCCAGCAGTTATACCGTTAGTTAAACTATGACAAACTGTACCTGTTCCAGATAAACTGATTCCATTAATTATTTCAGAAAAAGGAATTTTCGCCAACTCACTAAAACTGCTGTCATTTCTAGCAATTGGATTTGGTCCTAATGCCCCAAGAATTCCTAAACCTATTAGTTCAATTTTAATACCATTTGTATTCGTCTGATACTGTCCTTTATCTATCGCACCCAAAGAAGCAAGTCCAATTGATAATCCGTGAATGTTTATATTCTTTTGATGAAATGTCCAAATTGGAAAATAATTTTTTTTCTCTTCTATTTGTCCATTCAAGAAATTTGAACACAATAAAAAGAATATAATAAGGAAAGTTGTTTGTTTCATTTGAAAGTTCCTTTATAAGTCCAAATATATCATATAAATTCTAATCAAAATAATTTCAGAACTCCTGATGTCTCGTAGTTTGTTATTGCGCAATCTTGTCATTCCGATACGAAGTGAAGAATCTCACAACTCCTTGCTACTACAGAGTTTGAGATTCATCGCTTCGTTATGGAATGATATAATGATTTTGCACTATTTGTTGTCGGTTTGGTATGAGTGCAGGAAAAAAACGTAGAGACAAGGTATGATTTGTCTCTAAGAAAATTCCTAATAGATTTCTAAAATAGCAAGTTCTGGATTATTTTCAAATTCTTTAATTGTATTAATGTTTTGAATTATTTTTGAAGCTAAAAATTCTATCTTTTGATTTCCAAACCGCAACCAAATTATTTTCGGAGGATGCCCAAAATATGTAGCTAAGTCGCTAAAATCAGAATCATAAGTTAATATTGAATAACCATTTTTTCGAGATTCATTCCATATTTCTTTATCAGTCAGTCTTTCGTTAGTAAGTTTATTGATATGAATTACTTCTTCAAAATAATCTGATAATAACTTTACAATTCTATAAGAAATATTTTCGTCAAGTAGTAGTTTCATACAGCAACAGCTAATTTTCGTTCTTTATCAGATGCGTATTTCAAACAAGCTAAAATATGCGATTCGCTAATTTGGGGAAAATCTACAATAATTTCTTTAATTGACATTCCGTTTGCAAGCATTTCCAATATATCTGAAACTGAAATCCTTGTTCCGTGAATAACTGGCTTGCCAAATCTGACTTTTGGATTAATCTCTATATATTTTTGATATAACTGCATTGCATTTCTTTAATATTTTACTTGTTTAAATTATGAAAAAAAATGTTTTAAAACAAGTATTTCTTTTAGTGTTTTTGAACTTATCATTTCAGAACTCCTGATGTCTCGTAGTTTGTTATTGCGCAATCTTGTCATTTCGATACGAAGTGAAGAATCTCACAAGTCCTTGCTACCACAAAGCTTGAGATTCTTCACTTCGCTTCAATAGCATCTTTACTCAGTCATACTATCAACAAGTTGATAGCATGACTTTCTGCTTGTTATCCCACAAGTGATTAAATTATGTGATGGTATAATACAATCCCTGGCGGGATAGTATTTGTAATGATGAAATTTTTTCTACAATCATATAATCCCTGGCGGGATTTTCGTTTTCTTCAATAAGCAGTCAACCGATGACTTGAGAGCCAGCAATTTGCAAATGTTTGGGTAGAAGATGTGCCACACTTCAAAAGAGTGGCTCATCCTTCTTTTACCATATTCTTTTACCAACTTTTGAATAATTGGTAAATCGGTAGAGGTCGCCTCATTTATTTTTGCCATATTGGCTCATTTTCCCAATCGTTAATAAAACCAATGTTTTTAGGTTCTACATCAGGATATTTTTCTAAAAGTGATTTCAATCTTTCAAAAAAATCTGAGTGGGGATAAATTGTTTTTAGTAGATATTGTATGACTAATACAATTGAATAAATTTTTTTATTGTTGTATTCATTATTAACCCAATCTAATCTTGGTTTTTTCAACTTTTCTGGTTTAATGCTAATATTTCTATTCCACAACCTTGTATGATGGGCGCATACATTCCTTATATAAACTATACTATGAAGCCAAGATTCGAATACCTTTTCGGGTAATTGATATACATTAGAAATTTGCTTTTTATCATAATTATTGATGTTCTTGAATATTTTCGACAATGTTCCAAAAGAAGTTATTTCGAGAATTATCCAACTTGGTGGCAATTCATCTGAATACTTCTTTTTAAAGCTATTGATAAATTGTTCGTCACTTCTTTTAAAATCAACTTTTAATACTTCAACAAATTGTTCATAATTGTCTTTATTGGTAAAGTATGAAACATTCAAAAACCAAAAAGGGTCTTGTTTCTTATTAATCATATAATTTGAAATTTGCGACCTTAAAGATATTTCAATTTTTTCTATTTCTGACAAAAGAAGCTTCCTTAACTTTTGGTCGAAACAATATAAGTGAAATACCAATTCAAAAGTTGTGTTTGCTTGGAATTGCTTTGTTTCAAAATTTTTATAAAAAGCAAACCAATACCCTGATAAGCGGTAATAACTGATGTGTTGCAGTAAGTACTTAGCTTTTGCTTCATCTTGTATGATTAAACCCCGGCTTTTAAGCAGTTCTATTTGTTCTTCAATTGTTTTAGGAGCTTTATTAAAATTTATTTTATTTGTTTGATTGCTCATAATTTTTTAAAAATTTAAAAAATACTTTTATGAGTTGAAAAATTTGACTAATTTTGTATTAACACACTTGCCCCGCTTCCCACAAGAACAGCGCGCTTAGGGTAAGTTTTTTTTATACTTGCTCAACTTCTACCTCTTTTGTCTTTGAACTGTGATTTTTGTGATTTATATGTTGAAGAGGATTAAGAATAAAAATCATATTAATCAAAAAAATCTGGTAAATCATTGTTCAAAAAAAGCTACAATAATACAATCCCTGGCGGGATAATTTAATTTTTTTGTCAGAACCTTGATTAACCTGATTAAATGATTTTCTGGTTGCACTCCTTCTCAAGTTTAAACTTTTATAATTGAAGAGTAAAAGCAAAACTCTTGTGAAATACCAAGTTGCTTTTAAAGATAAAATATGATTGTCTGTCATTCCGAAACTAAGTGAGGAATCTCAAACTCTGTGGTAGCAATGACTTGTGAGATTTCTCACTTCGTTTCGAAATGACATCTTTAAATGTATCTTTGAATGCAACTTGGTATAAGTTGCCTTCCGAAGTGCAACTTGGGAAGGAGTAAAATATTATATCTTGACTGATTTATATTCATCCGATGACTGACAGTTATCGGATGAATTTTTTAGGCAATATACTTTTTAATACCTTATAAATTGTTGCTGATATACTTTGTCTTTGTATCGTAAAATGCAAAAGTATGCTCCAGCAGTGAATTTGCTAATATCTGCACTTATAGAATGCTCGCCCTGAGGAAAGAACTCATTTGCTTTGACAACTGAAACTACTTCTCCGAGCATATTTGTTATTTCTATTGTTACTTGCTCTGGAGTTAATAAATTAAATGCAATGTTTAAGGAATTTTCGTTAACTGGGTTTGGGAAAAGGAAGAGCGGCTGATTTAACGCATTGTTAGTGGAAGAAGATAAAAAGGGGATACCTTGTGGACTTTCAGTATATTTTGCTATATAGCTATCCATTTCACCACTGTTTGTGTTTGAAAGTGTTATACCGTTGTTAAATATTAGTGTAGCAGAGTAAAAATCACCAGCAACATACACATTGCCATTAGCATCTGTGCTTATTGAAGATACCAAATCCTTATGTTCTATTCCGGCAATTTTTTCTGCCCATTGGCATATTCCGTTGCTATTATATTTTGTAATATAGACATTTTTATAATAACCACTTTTTGAAATTGTTATACCGTTGTTGAATGTTATTATACCAGAATCATACTCACCAGCTACATACACATTACCATTAGGAACTGTGATTATTGAAGAAGCAGTTTCTCTACTATTTCCTGCAATTTTTTCTGCCCACTGACATACTCCATCGCTATCATATTTTGCTAAATAGACATCATCATAATTGCAAGAAAGTGATATTCCATTGTTAAATGTTAGTAAATAAGAACTAAAATCCCCAGCAACATAAACATTGCAATGAGCATCTGTGCTTATTGAATTTACACTTAAAAAACCATTTGCGTCAATTTTTTCGGCCCACTGGCATACTCCATCGCTATTATATTTTGCTATATAGACATTTGCACCACTGTTTGAAAGAGTTATTCCGTTGTTAAATGTTAGTGTATCAGAGCCAAAATTACCAGCTACAAACATATTGCCATTAGCATCTGTGCTTATTGAATATACATAAACACTACTTTCTCCTGCAATTTTTTCAGCCCACTGGCATACTCCATCGCTATTATATTTTGCTATATAGACATCAGAAAAAACACTTCCTGAAAGTGATATTCCATTGTTAAATGTTAGTATATAAGAACTAAAATTTCCAGCTACATACACATTGCCATTAACATCTGTGATTATTGAACGAGCGTCATCCCAATCTGTTCCAGCAATTTTTTCAGCCCACTGGCATATTCCCTCGCTATTATATTTTGCTATATAGACATCCATTCCATCACTTTTTGAAAGTGTGATTTCGTTGTTAAATGTAAGTGTATCAGACCAAAAATCCCCAGCAACATAAACATTGCCATTAGCATCTGTGCTTATTGAACGTGCATAATCACCATCTGTTCCGGCAATTTTTTCAGCCCACTGGCAAATTCCACTGCTATTATATTTTGCTATATAGCCATCACTTCCACCACTGTTTAAGAATATTATTCCGTTGTTAAATGTTAGTGTATCAGAAACAAAAGCACTAGCTAAAAACACATTGCCATTCACATCTGAACTAATTGAATTTGTATATTCATTGCGTGTTCCTGTAATTTTTTCTGCCCACTGGCACTGCGGGTTTTGTGCATACAACTGTATCGTTGCAAAAATTAAAAGAATGAACGAAATGTAAGACAAAGAATTCCTTACAATACGTTTTAAGCTTTGTAAATAATTTTTCTTCACATTTATCCCTTTTTAATTAATTGATAATTTTCATTGTATTTTCAATAATTGCAAAATAGTAAAAAATTTTGATATGCAAATTTAATTTTCAGTCATACTATCAACAAGTTGATAGCATGACTTTCTGCTTGTTATCCCGATAGGGATTATATTATTGTAGAAATCAAATGTCAACCCCGTACTTATCCCGATAGGGATTATATTATGTGTTGGTATAATACAATCCCTTGCGGGATAGTTTAATTCTATTTCAGGACATTGATTAACCTGATTAAATGATTTTCTGGTTGCACTACTTCACAAGTTGAACTTTTATAATTGAGGATTAAAAGCAAAACTTTTGTGTAATACCAAGTTGCTTTTAAAGATAAAATATGATTGTCTGTCATTCCGAAACGAA
>CAZCLJ010000142.1:0-11750 GCA_964499465.1 uncultured Hyphomicrobiales bacterium | reverse complement strand
CCATTAACCATTAACCATTAACCATTAACCATTAACCATTAACCATTAACCATTAACCATTATATTCCCCCAAGTCCACAATCCCAATAATTGAACTTAATTAATACTATAAAATATAATATTACAAACTGCGTCTTAAAATTTTAAAGAAATGAAATATGATTATTAAGTAATATAAAATAAGGTATGGAACTTAGTTTTTCAAATAGAGTAAATGAAGTAATAAAATTGAGCCGTGAAGAAGCAATTCGATTGGGACACGACTACATAGGAACAGAACATATTTTGCTTGGAATGATACGCGAAGGAGATGGAATAGCAGTAAAAATTCTGAAGAATCTTAGTATAGATACTTTCAAGTTAAAGAAAGAAATTGAAGATACAATCCGTCCGGCAAATGTAGCCAATACAACTGTTTCCAATATTCCACTTACAAAGCATGCTGAAAACGCATTACGGGTAACTTACCTCGAAGCTCGCCTGTATAAATCTGACATTATCGGAACCGAGCATCTTCTCCTTTCATTACTTCGGGACGAAAGCAATATAGCATCGCAAACGCTCAAGCCATATTCAGTAAATTATGAAATAGTGCGGCGAGAATTAGACAATTTTTTAAGTGGTAGAGTAAGTCCCGGCGCAAACCCACAAATTCAGGCAACAAAACAAAGAATTATGCAAAAAGAAAGAGTAAAAACACCGGTTTTAGATAATTTTAGTCGCGATTTAACCAAATTAGCTGCCGATGACAGATTAGACCCGGTTGTCGGCAGAGAAAAGGAAATTGAACGCCTTTCACAGGTGATTACCAGACGCAAGAAAAACAATCCAGTTCTAATAGGTGAGCCCGGTGTTGGAAAAACTGCGATAGTTGAGGGATTAGCTCTTAAAATTGTTCAAAAACGTGTGCCACGCGTTCTTTTCGATAAACGTATCGTTGCTTTGGACTTGGGACTTTTAGTTGCCGGAACAAAATACAGAGGCCAATTTGAAGAGCGAATGAAGGCAATTATGAATGAATTGGAAAAGGCAAAAGATGTAATTCTTTTCATTGATGAACTTCATACTTTAGTTGGAGCTGGTGGTGCTTCCGGTTCTCTCGATGCAGCAAATATGTTGAAGCCCGCTCTTTCACGCGGTGAAATCCAGTGCATTGGTGCTACTACTTTGAATGAATATCGCCAATACGTTGAAAAAGACGGCGCTCTCGACCGCCGTTTCCAAAAAATTATCGTTGACCCACCCACTTCTGATGAAACAAAAGAAATTCTGAAAAATATAAAATCTAAATACGAAGAACATCATCGCGTTAGATTTACAGATAAATCCATTGATAACTGCATTCGGCTTTCTGAAAGATATATAAGCGACAGGCAATTTCCGGATAAAGCTATTGATGTGATTGATGAAGCTGGCGCCAGAGTCCATCTCGCTAATATCACAGTTCCTAAAAGGATAATCGAAGTAGAAGAGCAGATTGAGTTTATCAGAACTCAAAAAAATCAGGTCGTAAAAACACAAAACTTTGAAGAAGCAGCCAACCTTCGCGATTTAGAGAAAAAACTTATTGCTGAAATAGATAAATTAAAGCAGGACTGGGACGATAATATTAACAAAACTTTTCACGATGTAAAAGAAGAAGATATTGCCGATGTTGTTGCAATGATGACTGGTATTCCAGTTAATAAAATTGCAGAAACCGAAAGCAATAAATTAAGCAATATGGAAGGAAGTTTGAAAGAACTTGTTGTTGGACAGGACGAAGCTATTCTTCATCTTGCCCGTGCTATAAGACGAGCAAGGGCTGGTTTGAAAGACCCCAAACGTCCAATCGGCTCGTTTATGTTTCTTGGTCCTACAGGAGTTGGAAAAACTGAACTTGCAAAAGCATTAGCACGCGTTATGTTCGACAATGAAGATTCGCTAATTAGAATAGATATGAGCGAATATATGGAGAAATTCTCAGTTTCCCGCTTTGTAGGAGCGCCTCCGGGATACGTCGGCTACGAAGAAGGCGGTCAACTTACTGAAAAAGTTAGACGCAAACCATACAGCATTATTCTTCTTGATGAAATTGAAAAGGCACATCCGGACGTTTTCAATATCCTTCTTCAGGTTTTTGACGATGGTATTTTAACTGATGGTTTGGGTAGAAGAATTGATTTTAAAAATACTGTCATTATTATGACTTCAAACGTTGGAACGCGTGACGTCAAACTTGGTGGAAAAATCGGTTTCACTGACGATTTACCGGAAACTGAAAATGAGCACATAAAAAGCACTATTGAAGAATCTATTAAACGGCTGTTTAATCCGGAATTTATCAATAGAATTGATGATTTCATTATTTTCAAAAAATTAAATAAAGAGTGCATTTACTCAATTATTGAAATCCAATTAAAGAATATCCGCCAGCGTCTTTCTGCTTCCAATATTACTTTTGAACTAACAAGCCAAGCAAAAGATTTTCTGGTTGAAAAAGGATTTGATGAAAAATTTGGTGCAAGACCACTAAGACGTGCATTAACGAACTATTTGGAAGACCAGCTTGCTGAAGAAATTTTAAAGAACAGCGTTCTGCCCGGTTCTGAAATTCTTATTGATTTTGAAAATGACAAACTAACTTTTGAAGTGGTTTCAAACTCACTTTTCAATATGAATGACACTACTTTAACTGATATTGCACATAAAATCATCGGTAAGGATTCACCAGATGTCGGAGGTTTGGAAGAGCATACCTCAGTAAGCAATAAATTGAATTAGGAAATTTAATAGTTTCTCTTATTTAGCCATACGATTAACAAGTTGATAGTATGGCTTTTTTTTAACTTCATACCAAGTTGCTTTCAAAGATACAATTTAAGTGTCATTCCGAACCCCCTGATAAAGCAAACCCTTTATTTAAATGGAGATGACATCACTTAACACAGTCATTCTGAACGAAGTGAAGAATCCAGAAAAATTTCTTTTAACCACTACTCTCTGGATTCTTCACTTCGTTCAGAATGACCGAAAAAATGTGATGTCATTGGTAACGAAGTGAGGAATCTCAATCTCGGTGTTAGCAATGACGTGAGATTTCTCACTTCGTTTACCAATGACATCGCTACTTTTACACTTCAAAACTTTACGAAAGGTTAAGAAACTTTCGCAAAGTAAGACGAATTTCACTTTTGTAAAGTTTCTTAACTTTGCAAAAGTTTAAATATGTCATCTCCATTTCAATAAAAGTCTTCCTTTATCAGGAGGTTCGAAATGACAAGACTGCGAAATAGCAAACTATGTGGCATCAAGAGTTCTGAAATTTAGGAGTTAATCTAATTATTAGAATAACTCCTAAATTTATTTAGGAGATATGTATTTATCGCTATATTCTTATTAGCTTCAGAACTATATTAATTGCGAAATATCAAACTTCGAGCCATCAGGAGTTCTAAATTTTTATAAATATTTTAAAAATTAAGAAAAAAAAGTTTTTATATTCATTTTTATTGATTAATTTCAGTTTTTGGTATTTGAATTTAATAAATAAAATGAAATAAAAATGAATTTCTTATTTATTTTGTCAAAAATTTTTAAATATAAAAAGATAATTATTGAATATATTATTACAAATTTCTATAAAATTTAGTATCTAACATAGAATATTGCAATTATTTATTCGTTAAACAAAGAGCAGTTGCATATTTCAGAAAAATACTTTATATTTATTAATTAAAGAAGTAAATCTTTATAAAGACAATTTTTTTAGAAAACACTATGAAGGAAAAAATATTTATTACAAATTATTTTAAAGTTTTAATATTTTTAATTATTTTAATTTCATTTATCTCATGTAATGATGAAAAAGTATTACCACAGAAGAAATTTGAGGATATAGGAATTATTCAGCCGGACATTATCAGCACAAATATAACTGTGTCTTTTGTTGATTCATCATACACGAAAGCAGTGTTAAAAGCAGATAAAGCTAAGGTTTTTAATGAACGGAAAAAAACATATCTTGAAGGCAACGTTAAAGCAGACTTCTTTTCACAAAAAACGAAACAACGCGTAAGTTGGCTAACATCCGATAGTGCAGAAGTTGATGACAATACAAAAGATATGCTTGCAAAAGGAAACGTTGTAGTGGTTTCAGATAGTAATAACACCCGCCTTGAAACTTCAATTTTGCACTGGGACAATAAAACTCAAAAATTATATTCAACCGAATTTGTAAATATAACTTCCCCACAGGAAAATATTAAGGGTTGGGGATTTGAATCAGATATAAACTTAAGTAATTACCGTATTTTTAAAGTAAGTGGAATTCATAAATGAAAAAATATTTAATAGCAGGAAACTGGAAAATGAACACTACTCCCAAAGAAACAAAGGAGCTGTGCTCATTTTTAAAAAACTCAATAAAACAAATAGAAAATACTGTTGATATATTAGTCTGTCCGCCTTTTACTAACATTCCTGCAGCAGCAGAAGTTCTTGAAGGAAGCACAATTAAATATGGAGCACAAAACTGCTATTTTGCAGATAAAGGTGCTTTTACTGGCGAAATATCTTTACCAATGCTCAAAGGACTTAATTGCAGCTATGTAATAATCGGACATTCCGAAAGACGAAAGATATTTAAAGAAAGCAATGAATTAATAAATAAAAAAATCATTGCCTGTTTGCCCGCAGGTATTATACCTATTTTCTGTATTGGGGAAACTTTAGAAGAGCGCCAAAGCGGAAATACTTTTAATGTCCTTCAGGAACAAATAAGCATTGGGCTTAAAGATATTAGCAAAGAACAGGTAAAAAAAATAGTAATTGCGTATGAACCGGTTTGGGCAATAGGAACTGGAATTGCAGCAACGACTGAGCAAATCCAGGAAACACATCATCAGATAAAAGAATATTTGAATGAATTATATAATGATATTATGCAGAATCTGATTCTTTATGGCGGTAGCGTTGACGACAAAAATGCAAAATTAATTTTAGAACTTGAAGATGTAAATGGTGGCTTAATTGGAGGAGCATCACTTAAAGGTGAAGTATTTTTATCAATAATTAAAACAGCAAACGAAATACAATAATCAAAATAATATATGAAATTCACTTTACCGAATATTTTTAGCTTGTCAAGGGTAGTGCTGTCGCCAATAATCATAATATTTTTACTATCAGGTAATAGCACATTAATTCAACTGTCTTTTTTTATTTTCCTCTGTGCAGCATTGACTGATTATTTCGATGGTTGGTATGCAAGAAAATATTTAGAAGTAACAAATGCCGGGAAATTTTTAGACCCACTTGCAGATAAAGTTCTGACAAGTTCAGCATTTATTAGTTTTGTTTGTATGAGCATAATACCGCTTTGGATGGTAATCATTGTGATGTTGCGTGATATTTGGACAACTTTAATAAGAGTTTATGTCCCTAAAAGTAAGCATACAATAAAAACAAGTATATATGCAAAGGGGAAAACTTTTTTTCAGATGGTATTTATTATTTATATTTTACTTTTACTTTTTTTAATTAACACAAGTTACATAAGTGTTCCGGTAAAAGAAATATTGAATGAAATGATATATTCTGAGCTAACTTATTGGATTATGTTTTTTATAACAATTTTGTCAATAATTACCGCTTTTGAGTATTTTTTTCAAAGAAAAGGACGAAAATCTGTAAATAATTAAAAAAAAATGCAGTTTAGTAAAAAAAAATTTGCTTTGTAATTATTTTTTTTTTAATTTAATTTTTAGTAATAAGAATTGTAGATAAATACAACGAAAAATTGATTTTTTTTCTCAAAATCCTAATAAAAATCGTTATGATTAACTAAACATTTTAATTCACTTTTAGGGAGTATTTATGAGTTTAAACAAAACCCAGCTCGTATCAGAAGTAGCTGCTTCTGCTGGAATTCCGAAGACTGTATCAGAAAAAGCAGTCAATAGCGTAATTGATGCACTTTCCAAAGAATTGGAAAAAGGTGAGAATGTAACATTAGTTGGCTTTGGAACCTTCTCTGTCTATGAAAGAAAAGAAAGAATGGGCAAGAACCCACAGAATGGCAAAGAAATTAAAATCCCAGCAAAGAAAGTTGCTAAATTCAAACCCGGCAAAACACTCGCAGAAATGGTAAACAAGACTGTTGCTAAGAAAAAAGCAGCTCCGGTAAAAAAAGCTAAGAAGTAAAAAAAAAGCCGTTCTATTGAACGGCTTTTTTTTTTAATTTTGCAAGAATTTTTATGATGAAATATAATTTTGTATGGAAAATAATGAAAAATTCTCATTGAACTGTTTGCTACAATCAAGTGATTTGCTCGAAAGCGATATTTATGCTATCTTCGACAGAGCTAAGTTCTTTTTAGATAACTACAAAAAAGAAAAAAAGTTTAAAGACCTCGAAGGTATTACTGTTGCATTAGCTTTCTTTGAGCCATCTACACGCACTAAATTATCATTTGAATTAGCAGCCAAACGCTTATCCGCCGACACATTTTCTTTCCAATCTGCAAGCAGCAGCTTGTCTAAAGGCGAATCCCTTATTGATACTCTCCGCACTATCGAAGCTATGGGTGTAAACATCTATATTGTTCGGCATCAATGCTCTGGAGTACCGATTTTCTTACAGCAAAATACAAGCGGTATTGTAATTAATGCCGGCGATGGAAAGCACGACCATCCAACCCAAGCACTACTTGATTCTTTTACGCTTTATCAGTATTTCGGCAAACTACACGGTATGAAAGTCTGTATTACTGGGGATATTCTTCACAGTAGAGTTGCAAGAGCTAATTTCAGTGTTCTGCAAAAACTTGGGGTCGAAGTTGCTATTTGCGGTCCCGGCACTCTTATTCCCAATAAAAATCAAACTGATTTTCAAATTATTGATAAGATTGAAGATGCCATTGACTGGGCTGATGCTATTATTTTACTCCGCCTTCAAAGAGAAAGAATGGAATCCGGCTTCCTGCCTACTTTAAGGGAATATTCGCAATATATGGGACTTACATATTCCATCTTTAGCAAAAAGCCCGGACTAATCGTCCTTCACCCCGGTCCAGTAAATTATGGTATCGAATTAGACTATAATGTAAGCGCATATCCTAATGTGCTTATTCAGACTCAGGTTAAGCACGGGCTTTTTATTAGAATGGGATTACTTTCACTTTTAACTAAAAATTACAGAGAGCGAATCGGCTGTTAATTTTTATGAGCGAACAAAATCTAAAAAATAAAAAAATATGGACAATACTTGATTTGCTCCAGTGGGGGACTATTTTTTTTACTGAAAAAAAGATTGATTCGCCAAGACTTAATATTGAACTGCTTGTCTGCTCTGTTCTAAATATAGAAAGAATAGAGCTTTATTTACAATTCGACAGACCTTTAAAACAAGATGAGCTTGCTGATTTAAAACAAAAAGTTTTAAAAAGAGCCACCAGTTATCCATTACAATATATAATTGGTTATACTAATTTCTTCGGCTGTAAAATTAAACTTAATGAATCAGGACTGATTCCAAGACCTGAAACTGAAATTTTAGTAGATTACATTTTAAAAAGTACTTCTAAAGAAAATAAATTAAGAATTTTAGATATTGGAACCGGGAGCGGATGCATAGCAATTGCACTTGCGAAGCATCTTCCAAATTCTGAAATCATTGCTATTGATATTTCAAAAGAAGCTATTTCCTTAGCAAAAGAGAATTCAACGCTAAATAATATAGCAAATGTGAAGTTTTTTCAATATGATATTTTTAAAGGGATTTCAGCAAAAGAAAAATTCGATATAATTGTTTCCAATCCTCCATATATTTCTAAATCTGAATATATTGAATTAGATGATACTGTAAGAAAATATGAGCCGAAAATAGCTTTAACTGATGAAAACGATGGATTGCAATTTTACAGATTATTCAGTAGAATATTTCCTCAGTTGTTAAAAGAAGAAGGAAGCTTTTATCTCGAAATTGGTTTCGGTCAAAGCAAAGATTTAATAAATATTTTCCCGGCAAATAAATATAAAGTTGATTTTATCAAAGACTATAGCAATATAGAGCGTGTCTTAGCTGGAAATTTATCAATGATGGCAGATACCGTTTCAGTCATACGAACAACAAGTTGATAGCATTACTTTGTCTTCTTTTTATAAAGTTTCTAAACTTTGTAATAGTTTAAAAACAGATGTCCTACATCTCGAAGATGTAGGACATCTTTATCTTCGTGGTAACAATGACTTGTGAGATTTCTCACTTCGTTTACCAATGACAAGCAGACGAAATAACAAACTACGAGGAGGCTGGAGTTATGGTATTACAATTATTGTTAGCGGTCTTGTATAAATCACTAATCATTCATCACTAATCACTAATCATTAATCACTAATCACTAATCACTAATCACTAATCACTAATCACTAATCACTAATCACTAAAAATTTACTGCCTTAGGTGGCTCAACAGAATAATCATAAAATCCCTTACCAGATTTTCTTCCAAGGTAGCCGGCAGCGACCAATTTTTTTAGTAGCGGGGCTGGTCTGAACCTTGGGTCTCCAATATCTTTATGTAGCACTTCCATTATTGCAAGCACTACATCTAATCCAATTAAATCGGCTAATGCGAGCGGTCCTAAGGGATGTGAAAAACCAAGTTTTGCTGCCTCATCTATTGCTTCAATCGTTCCGACATTTTCCATTACACAGAAAATTGATTCGTTGATAAATGGCATTAAAATTCTATTGATTATGAAACCGGGATAATCATTTGCAAATACTGGGACTTTTTCTAATTTAATCGCAATACTTTTTACTAAATTTTTAGTTTCCTCACTTGTTTCCAAGCCACATATTATTTCAACAAGTTTCATCATTGGCACTGGATTCATAAAGTGCATACCAATAATTTGAGCTGGCTTACTTGTTTTAGCTGCAATTTCCGTAATTGAGATTGTAGAAGTATTTGTTGCTATTACAACATCTTTTGGCGTGATATCATCTAATTCCTTAAAGAGATTAAATTTTAATTCCTTATTTTCAATCGCTGCTTCAACAACGAAATCAGAATCTTTTGCATCTTTCAAATCGGTAGTTGTATTTATTCGCTCTAAAGTTGCAATAATGTCATTTTCTTTGATAGCACCTTTTTTTAGCTGACGATTAAGATTTTTTTCGATGATTGCAAGTGCTTTGATGAGTGCTTGCTGATTTATGTCATATAAAAGAACATCGAAACCGTATTGAGCAAAAGAATGTGCAATACCGTTTCCCATTGTTCCTGCACCAATTATAAATATTTTTTTTATTTCCATTTTTATTTAATTTATGTTGTGTTTAATAATTACATAATTCCTTATTCCATAAGAAAATAAAGGTGTTAGGAGATTATGCTCGTAAATAATAATTTCGCAAATTACGCAGATAATGTGTCATTTCGAAACGAAGTGAGAAATCTCAAGTTCTGTGTTAGCAATTAGTTGTGAGATTTCTCGCTGCGCTTCGAAATGACAAGACTGCGAAATAACAAACAACGAGGCATCAGGAGTTTTGAACTTATTTTTTTTGACAAATAACGATATATTCCATTGTCATAGTACTTTTTTTGAATCCTGTTTTGTTTGAAGGAGAGTTTTTCGATGGCATTGATTTATTTCCGAGAAGACGTTCATAAGTAATTATATGTTTAAAAGAATTTTTTTCAAATTTTTCTGCAATAAACTGGTCTGTTGGTAGTTGAATGTCTTTAACCAATCTATTCCCAACTACATAAATAATATAACCACTATTTTTTACACTATGAGCTACTTTATTTATCGACATTTCCAAATCCTGATAAAAGCCAGATATTTCTAACGCTCTCTTATTATCTGCATTATAAATATCAATTAAATAATCTGCAATTAAACCATCTTTATAAAGTAACGATGTTTTTTTTCCTCCCATAAGCATACCATCAATTTTTCGAGCATAACTAATATCCATCCACTCATTCGCAAAATTGGAAAATTGCCCGTAAGCAACAGTAGTTCTACTATCTCCATAAGGTGGACTTGTTAAAACAACATCAAAATAGTTTTCATTTGGTTCAAATTTTTTATATTCAACTGAAACTTTTACATTGTTCTTAAGTTTTGGGTAATAAACTATTTCATAAATACTTAGTACTTTTTTCAAATTACTGAAATAAATGCTTAATGCGTCTGGATTGAAACTTGTTATCAGTTCCGGTTTCATCCTAAAAAGTTTAAATTCATTATTTCTGGTATATGAACAAACCCTTACTGTTTCTGCAAAAGGAATTAAAAAAAGTTGTTTTATATTTTCATTTTTAATCTGATAAATAAAGTGCTTAATAACATTAAGATTTTGTGCTACTTCTTTTGAAAACCAATAATCAAGATTTGTTACTTGGGGAGGTATTAATTTATTTAAATTATTTTCGTCTTTTAAAAATTCAAAAATATTATTACGTAATTCTTTTCGTGCATCTCTTGCATCATCAACATCAATTTTTGTGAATTTTGCTTTTGTAAGTAAAACAGCAAAAGGATTTAAATCAAAACCATACATTTCATTTAACCCAACTTCCAAACCAGCAGCAAAAGATGAACCAGAGCCACAATAAGGGTCCAACATCCTTCCTTTTTTTATATTAAATTCATTTAAAAGTTCAATTCCAATTTGTGGAAGCATTGTTGCAGGATAGCGATGTAAATTTGGGTATTTACTTGCATAAGATTGGCCAGTAAAATCATATTTTGTATTTCGTTCTACTTTGTATTTCATAATTTTTCGTTTACATAATTAATCAAATTTGAAAGAGAACAAATAAAATCGTTATTTATAGGTTTACCAATAAATGAGTTATCAAAAAACTTAAACATTCCTCTATGCTGTGGATTATTAATTTCATTATAGAAATTCACAGTTGCAAAACATACTAATGGCATATTATCGGGATTGTATTCAATATCATATTTTTGCTTAATTGGATTATCTGAAGTTGCTATTTCCATAAGTAACTTCCATTTATAAGTTTGACCAGCTCGTTCTCTTAAAGAAGTTTTTAATGATAAAATTATGCACTTATCAACTGATTGGTCTTCTTTTTCTGTATAAATAATTAAGTCAACATCTGGCTTTTGTGTTTCATTTCCAATATTTATTGTAGCTATATTATCAAAATTTTTTATTTCTGACTTTTTACTTGTAATATAAACATTTGGTTTAATATTTCCTTGTAACTTATTATTGAGAAAAGTATAAACAACAAGATTAGAAAAAGCGTTTCCAGCAATTGATTTTCTTGCTTGTGATATATCGTTTATTATTCCTTCTTTTTTCCTTTTTTCAAGCAATTTGTCAACACTAATTTTTGAACCAGTTAAAATTTCATATAATTGATTAAATATATCTTTCCAATTCTCTTTTTTATTTTTTCCTTTTGAAATTCTTTGTTTAATAATTTCAAGAGAAGGTTGCATATAATAGGTTTCTTCAATACTTGCTATAGTATTCTGTTCGTTCTTTGTCAATTGATACATTTAGTTCTCTCAAATTGTTAGATTTTCTAAAATATTTTTTATTCTAATTAAAAGCCATCCTTCTAAAACCAAACCGCTAACTAATAGTGCAAAATCATAATGTCATTTCGAAACGAAGTGAGAAATCTCAAGTTCTGTGGTAGCAATTAGTTGTGAGATTTCTCACTTCGTTTACCAATGACATCGTAGTTTGTCATTCTGACGGATGTCAGAATC
>CAZCLJ010000141.1:0-11750 GCA_964499465.1 uncultured Hyphomicrobiales bacterium | reverse complement strand
AGCCATACTATCAACTTGTTGATCGTATGGCTTGCTTCTTATTTAGTTCATTTCCCTAAAAGTAAACGTCTTCGTTTATATTCGCCTCAGAATGACTGACAAACGTAAAGATGTCATTGGTAACGAAGTGAAGAATCCAGAAAAATTTCTTTTAACCACTATTCTCTGGTTTCTTCACTTCGTTCCTAATGACTGACAAAAGCAATGATGTCATTGGTAAACGAAGCGAAGAATCTCACAAGTTGTTGATGACAAAGAGTTTGTATTATATGAAAAAGATGTCCAACATTTTCAAAATGTTGGACATCTGGCATTTAAACTGTCGGAAAGTGCAGTATGTACTAATGTAGAGAGAAGGCATGCCTTGTCTCTACAAATATCCGTAAATTTCAACTCCTTCCTAAATGAATTTGGGGAAGAGAAAATGACTGAATGAATAGTTGATTTTTGAACCTTTAAGTCATACTAATAATTCACTGAGTTAATTTTAAAAATTAAAATTCTATTTAAAATTCATAATTTGAACACATTTTGTTGTGAATAATTTTTAGGTTCTTTTAATAATTTAAAATAAAATAAACGATATTTTGCTGCTTCTTTAGAAACACCGAAATTAAGTTGTATTTCACTTAATAATCGAGTAACAAGTTTTATATTGCAAGATTGTTTATCAAAATAAAGATACCCTCTAGTGACGCTTTCTTGTTTAAAATATTTATTTACAAATTTTAAAAATGGAATTGTAGGTAATAACAAAATGCTAGCAAACATATTAGCTTGAATCTCTAAGTTTTTATTATAATGAATTGGATAATTTTGACTAAAAAGAGTAGATTGAATATCATCAGAATATTCATCTAAATATTCTGTTAAAATATTTAAATGTAACACGAGATGACCTATTTCATGAGCTAATGTAAAACGCCATCTGCATATCTCTTTTTTTAATTCTTTAGTAACAAATATTTCAAGAGGATTAAAAGTTATTTTTCCTAGAACCCCTTTTTGAATGTTAAGCTCATTATCAAAATTAAAGTTCACATTATATATAGAACTAAGAACAGAGCAAATATCTTTATCTTCTAATTTATCATCAATATAGAACTTATGTAATGGTAATTTATTAATTTCTATATTAATTTGTTCTTCTGTAAGAAAAGGTACTTTAATATTAGATGGCTTAATAAAGTATTCATTAATAATGCCTAACTCTATTAATAAGTTAGGTATAGATTCGAATTGTTTTTTCCCATATAAGGCAAGAAACTCAATATCTTCTAAATTTGTATTACTATCAATCAACTTATATTCATCTATAGAAAGAATATTTTGTCTTTTTATAGTTCTATAATTTATATACTCACAAGGTTTATCTTTGTTTATTCGAATTAATCCAATTCCCTTATTTATAGCAAAATTTATTGTTGCTTTTTGAAATGATGAAGAAGTAACTATTATTCCTTTAGTATTATGCTCCCCAATTTGTTTAAGTTTGGAATCAAACTCCTCAATATCGTTAACTGGTACACCTTTATTATAATTTTTGCACTCAATAATAGTTAATAATGAGTATGGAGATGTTTCTTTTTGAAATGTTTCTTTTTGAAATGTTTCTATCGAAATATCAACTTCAATTGTGTCTTTTCGTATATCAGAATAATATTGCTTTTTCCAATATATTTTACTATACTTTGAATTTAAAAAAGACTCATCATTATCTAGGAGTTTTTTAAACATATCAAAAACTTCTTTTTCAAAGATGTCTCCTTTTTCTACTGAGCTATTTTTCCTCATAAACCAGCATGTTATAAAAAATATTTACTTATATAAATAAAATACTTAAAACAAAATACATTATTTCTAATGTTAAATTTACTATATTTAATGAATATATCAAAATAAAATCATTAATTTGTTCATAAATATATTATTCAAATTTTTACACCTCTATTTCGCCATCTACCCGAATTTCTTCAAGGAAATATTTGTCGTGGGAAACTACAATCAGAGTTCCATGATATTCATTTATTGCAGAAGTAAGGATTTCTATGTTTTGTATGTCTAAATTGTTTGTCGGCTCATCTAAAATAAATAAATCCGGTGCTTTATTGCTAATCATTAAACAGCAAAGCAGCAGACGCATTTTTTCACCACCACTCAAATTACCACAGGGCTTATCCCAAAAATCGCTATTGAAAAGAAAGCGAAACAGACGTATTTTTATTTCGTGTTCCTGTAAATGTTCGTAATTGTAACGCTGTGCTTGTTCGTAAACGGTTAGTGTGTTATCAATCAAGGAATATTCTTGGTCAATATAAACGGATTTAACTTCAGCACGCTTAATTTCGCCTATAGTGGGCTGAATCTGCCCTAGAATTATTTTTATTAAAGTTGTTTTTCCGGAGCCGTTTGCACCTTTAATATTTAGTCGCTCTCCGCTCCTGATTTGAAAACTCAAGGGCAGTTTCCACAAAAGCTGCTGCTTATATGCAAAGTTAATATTTTCTGCATTTACCAGAATTTTTCCTTGATGCAAATTAGAACTTTCAAAATTCATACGCATTTTATCGTAACTTGCTGCCTTTTGCTTCATTTGACTTACTTCATCGGAAATTTCAGCGAGCTTTTCTTTATGAACTTCTTGTAATCGCGATGAACTTGCTTCTGCCTTGTTCTTAAGTATCTTTTTCAATGCATGCGGCATACCGCCATCTTTTAATTTCTTTTTTCCTCGTATGTCAGACCTTTGTTTTCGTTCTAAAGTCTCTTGTTCTGTCATTTTGGCTTTTCTTAACGAACTTTCTGCGTTTCTTAATTTTTGCAAAACAGCGTTTCCTTCAATATCTTTCTGCTCCTTATAAAATTCGTAGTTACCGCCATAAACAGTAATTCCGCGAGAATCAAGTTCGTAAACCGTATTAAGCTGTTGCAATAAAGTCCTATCGTGGCTGACAACGATTAATGTTTGGGTGCAATTTTGAACATAATTATATAAAATTTCTCTACTATGCAAATCTAAATGATTAGTTGGTTCGTCAAGCAAAACAATGTCCGGTTTGTGAATTAAAATACCGGCAAGAAAAACTTTAGTTTTTTCACCACCGCTCAGTTTATTCATCTCTTGCGTCAATGGAAAATCTTGAAGTCCCCAGAAAGATAATGCCTCATTGCATCTTTCTTCAATTGTCCAATCATCTCCTAATGTTTTCTGTTTTTCTTCAGAGAAATTACCATCAAGAATACTTTTTAAAGCAATTAATTTTTGATCAATCTGCAAAGCAGCAGCGATTGTGCAGTCATTATACTGCCCAAAATGTTGAGGAACGTAATACGGCTTTGAACTGCATATTACTTTGCCTTTACTTGGTTCTAATACTCCAGCAATTATTTTTAATAAAGTAGATTTACCTGTACCATTATTACCGATTAAAGCAACTTTATCAGAATCTTGACATGAAAAATTAATATTTTCAAAAAGAGTCTCTTTATTTTGATGAATATAAGTAAGATTTTGAACTGAAATCATTTTATCTTTTTTTATACAAAAATAAGTAAAAATTTCGGAAAAGCAGATGATTAGTATTGTGGTTTATGGTTATTGGGTTATTAAGTTATTGGGTTATTTGGTTATTTGGTTATTAGGTTATTGGGTTTCAGAACTCTTAATGCCTCATAGGTTGCTATTTCGCAGTTTTGTCATTTCGAAACGAAGTGAGAAATCTCACAAATCATTGCTACCACAGAACTTGAGATTCTTCGCTGCGCTTCAGAATGACAATTTTTAGAACTCCCCTAATTTTGAAAGTAAAACTTACATTAAATCTTTCTTCCCAAGTGCAACTTGGGAAGGAGGAAAACCAAATAATAAACAACCCAATAACCTAATAACCCAATTACCAATAATCATTAACAATTAATCATTAATCATTAATCATTATTCTACAGTTCTTCTTTCAAATACTTACCCGTATAGCTTTTCTTGACTTTAGCAACTTCTTCTGGTGTTCCTTGAGCAATAATATAGCCGCCATCTTCGCCTCCATCAGGACCTAAATCTATAACCCAGTCAGCACATTTAATTACATCAAGATTATGTTCGATTACGATTAAAGTGTTTCCTTTGTCAACGAGTTTATTAAGTAATTCCATTAGAATGCGTATGTCTTCAAAATGAAGTCCTGTTGTGGGCTCGTCAAGCAAGTAAATTGTTTTTCCGGTGCTTCGCTTAGAAAGTTCAGTCGCAAGTTTAACGCGCTGAGCTTCGCCACCTGAAAGAGTTGGCGCCTGCTGACCAAGTTTTATATAAGTCAGTCCAACATTATAAAGCGTTTCTATTTTCCTTTTAATATTGGGAATTTCATTGAAAAATGGGAGTGCTTCTTCAACAGTCATATCAAGCACATCTGCAATAGATTTGTCTTTGTAGGTAACTTCAAGCGTTTCTCTGTTGTAGCGCTTTCCATAGCATACATCACATTTTACATAGACTTCCGGCAAAAAATTCATTTCAATTTTCTTTATTCCGGCTCCTTCGCACTCTTCACATCTACCACCGGGCAAATTAAAGGAAAAGCGGCCGGGTTTGTAGCCACGCACTTTCGATTCAGGCAGCATCGCAAAGAAATCGCGTACCATTGTAAAAAGTCCGGTATAAGTTGCTGGATTTGAGCGTGGAGTGCGTCCGATAGGCGATTGGTCTATGTCGATTACTTTGTCGATATACTCAATGCCAGTGATTTTTTCATATTCTAATGGACGCTGCTTGGAATGATAAAATTTTGATGAAATGATTGGATAAAGAGTATCATTTATTAATGAAGATTTCCCTGAACCGCTCATTCCAGTAACGCAAATAAACAGACCAAGTGGAATTTCAAGATTAATATTTTTAAGATTATTTCCTTTCGCTCCGAGCAGAACTAATTTTTTTCCATTCGGCTGGCGTCTTTCTTTCGGCACTTCTATTACTTTTTTCGCAGTAAGATATTGAGCAGTTAAAGAGTTGTCCAACTCGCCATTTTTTGCTTTGTAAATGTTCGGAGTATCTTCAGAAAGGATTACATTTCCACCATGCTGCCCGGCACCAGGTCCCATATCTACGAGGTAATCTGAACTTTCTATCATTTGCTTATCGTGTTCAACAACAATGACAGAATTACCGAGGTCTCTTAATTTTTTTAAAGCATCAATAAGTTTATGGTTATCGTGCTGATGAAGTCCAATACTTGGTTCGTCGAGGACATACATAACGCCAACGAGTTCAGAGCCAATTTGAGAAGCAAGACGAATACGCTGGGATTCGCCACCGGAAAGAGTGCGAACGCTTCTGTCTAATGTTAAATATGAAAGTCCTACTAATTTTAAAAAATCTAATCTTGATATTATTTCTTTGATAACTAAGTGAGCAATTTGGATTTCACGCTCGTTTAGTTTAGATTCAAGCTCCTGAAAAAATTTCTGGCATTTAATAATATCTTTTTGAACGATTTGCTGAATGGAGTGCCCTGCTATTCTTACGAACAAATTATCCTTTTTCAATCTGCCGCCATTGCAGGTGCTGCAAACCGTGGCACTCATATATTCTTCGTATTTTTTCTTTATATAATTAGAACTGGTGCTTTCGTAATGATGTTTAAGTGCTGGAATAATTCCGGCAAATTTATGATGATATGTTTTTTTATCTAAATTTGAAAAAGAATAGATAATATCAATATCCTGGTCGTCATCGCCATAAAGCAGTTTATTAAATCTTTCTGGCTTAATATTAGAAATCGGAGCATTAAGGTCTATTTTGTGCTTTTTTGCGTAAGCTTCAATTTGTGTCCAAAGCCAAACCTCTCTTTTCTTTCCGACAATATCAATTCCACCAGAAGCGATTGACTTGCTTTTATCCGGAATAATCAAATCAGGGTGAAAATCTTTAATTTCGCCAAGCCCGAGACATTCCGGGCAGGCGCCGTATTGAGAATTGTAGGAAAACATATTCGGAGACAAATTTTCATAGCTTCTCTGACAGGAAGGACAGCTATAATTTATGCTGTAAAGTTTTTCATCGTCTTTACCTTTTTCATTTTCACAAAGAATTAGCATAGTGCCGTTTGATTTTGCAAGAGCAAGTTCGATGGACTCGGTAATTCTATGTTCCTGCTTTTCGTCAACTACGCATCTGTCTATCACTAATTCAATGTCATGAGTTTGGTAGCGAGATGCCTGAAGTTGAGGAGTTATCATTTTGATTTCACCATCAAGGCGAACTTTTGTAAATCCCAACTTCATAAGTTGCATAAAAAGCTCGTGATAATGCCCTTTTCGTCCCTTGACGAGCGGACTTAAAATTTGTATTCTTTTATTGTTATATCTTTTGAAAATGTCATCAACAATTTGGTCAAGTGATTTTTGCTCGACTGGAATATTGCAATCAACGCAGTATTGAATACCGATTTTCGAGAAAAGCAAACGAACGTAATCGTAAATTTCAGTTGTAGTTCCAACAGTAGAGCGTGGATTATGTGAAATGGATTTTTGCTCAATGGAAATAGCCGGAGAAAGCCCTTCTATGCTGTCGATATCTGGCTTTTTCATTACACCAAGGAATTGGCGGGCATAAGTGGAAAGACATTCAACGTATCGCCGTTGCCCTTCTGCATAAATTGTATCGAAAGCAAGTGATGATTTGCCTGAACCGGAAATACCAGTAATTACTACTAATTTGTCGCGGGGTATGTCTAAACTTATATTTTGTAAATTGTTCTCTCTTGCGCCTCGTATTGATATATTCTTTAGTGTCTCGTCAATTTTAGCTTTACTTTTTATAATTTTGGAGTTTGATTTTTTCATTTTTAAAATATTTTTGTTATTTTAATGTTTTTTTACAAACATTTTTGTGAAAACTGACAAATATAATAAAATTAAACGATTTATCAAAATATGAATTCAGATATTTTAAATGGAAAAGTGATTTGGATTACCGGAGGAAACCGCGGAATTGGTACTGCTATATCTATGAAATTATTCGAAAGTAACCCAAAATTAATCATTTCTGCAACATCAGTTGATTCTTTATCTAAAACAGTTCCTCTTCTAAAAAATAATTCAAATGTTGTGCTTTTGCCCTGCAATCTTTTAAAAGAACAGGAAATAAACAATACCGCAAACCAAATTATTGAACAATTTGGAAAAATTGATTTTTTAATCAATAATGCCGGCGTTATTAAGTTTAATTCTTTAGTAAAAGCAACGACAGAAGAATTTGACAATCAAATCGGAGTGAATTTGAAAGGAATGTTTCTTTGCTCAAGAGCGGTTCTTCCTTCGATGCTCGAAAGAAAAGAAGGAACTATTATAAATATAAATTCTGTATCCGGAATAAAAACGTATAAGTATAATTCGGTTTATTCTGCTTCCAAAGCCGGCGCCCTTGCAATGAGTCGCTGTTTAAGAGAGGAAGTGAGGAGCGAAGGAATTAAAGTAGTTGATATAATTCCCGGTGCGACTGATACCGAGATTTGGAGGCAGGAAGCAAGAGAAAAATTCGGTGAGGTGATGATGAAACCAAGCGATATTGCTGATGCTGTTTTTCAGGTTGTGTTGCTTTGTTTAAACAAAAAATTAATGATAGAAGAAATAATAGTGCGTCCGCAAATGGGAGATTTGTAAGCTACCCTATCAATATTTCTTCTGACAAAAGCGGAGTAATAAAACCGTGTGATAAATTGATAAATGTGTTTTTGTGCAATGTTATGTTGTAGGTGGCTGTTGTATCAATAGGAAAAATCGGCTCAAATCCTCTGACGAAAGCACTTCTCACTGTCGTTTCGCAACAAAGATGCGTCATAACACCACAAAAAACAATTTGCTCAATATTATTTTTCCTTAACTCGTTTTCAAATATTGTATTATAAAAAGCATCGAATTGATTTTTTTCGAATATAATTTTATTGCTTAAATCAAAATGCTGATGAATATTAAAATATAAATCATCTTTTTCCAAAAGAGAATTCCATTTTTTTGACATTTGCATAGAATTTTGCAAATTATTCCAGTGCTGAGAAAAAAATATTGGTCTGCTTTTATTTTCAAAATATTTAATTAAACTATCTATTTGGGATAAAATAGCTTCAGCAGAAGGAATAAAAGCATGCGAGCTTTCAAGCAAAAAGTAATTTTGCACGTCCAATACAAGTAAAGCAGAGTTATCAGATAAAACAGGCATACCGGCATATTTGTTGTAAGGAATAGCTTCAGTTTTAATTTGATTGCTAATATCAATTATATTTTCTTTTGTAAAATATTGTTCTTTCATAATTTTTTTGGTCTAAAAAATAATCAACATTTGTTAATACAAAAATATAAAAAGTATTAATCTAGTGTGTCATTCTGACGGATGTCAGAATCCATCTTGCTTTTTAGTCATACGAGCAACAAGTTAATAGTATGACTTGTTTACTATTACACACCACAACTTTACGAAAGTTAAGAAACTTTCGCAAAGTAAGAAGAATTTTACTTTCGTAAAGTTTCCCAACTTTGCGAAAGTTTAAAAATATAAACTATTTAAATCATCTAATCTTTCTATACTTTCAGAACTCCAGACCCCATAGCGAAAATAAAGGAGTTAGGAGATTTGCCTCGTAAAAAACAATTGCGCAAATTTTATACAGAAAAGGTGTCATTCCGTAACGAAGTGAGGAATCTCAAACTCTGTGTTAGCAATGACTTGTGAGATTTCTCACTTCGTATCGAAATGACAAGACTGCGAAGTAGCAAACTACGAGGTATTAGGAGTTCTGAACCTACCAATGACTAATAATTGAAACTGACTGCCGATAGCTGTTAGCCGACAGCTGTCAGCCAATAGCTAACAGCCGACAGCGCTAAATTAAGTTGCCGCAGTAGCAGTTTTTTGCATATAATAATTGGAAATGTAAATACCAGTTAATATAAGCAATTCATCAGCAGAATTAGAAAAAATTTCACCTTTTGTATAAGCAACTGAAGTTTTGTAAGAAACCACAACTTCTTCGTTTAAAAGAATATTCCACTTTGTATGCCAGAAATTATCGAACTCAAAGCGATATTGATTTTCTGAATATTCGATATTTGCTTTATTTTTCCATGAATCATACTTAATTACAGCTATCTGTGCATTTGTTAAAGCATCAATAATATAAGTTTCACTTTTCCAAAAACCTCTGTTTTCAAAAATATACTTTTTATTATTCAGTTCGCCTTCAGTGTTGTTTCTAAAGGTTTTGACTTTTAAGAAGCCACAGGGAATACCGCTTGCTAGCAGTTGATATGTGCTGCTAAAAATTCCTTTTTTCCAATTTATTAATGTGTTCATATTAGTAAGAATTTTATTTAAATAAGTTCATAATTAAATAACTCAACTTTCCTATTTGTCATAAGTATTTGTAATATATAAATAATAAAAAAAAGTACGAAAGTGATAAAAAAGCAATAAGTACACCTCCCCTGCCCCTCCTTGTTAGGAGGGGAAAGCTAAAACACAGAACAGCTCTTGTTCCCCTCCTAATAAGGAGGGGCAGGGGAGGTGTTAAAAGGTTTTATTAATAAATGAAGTATTTCCTAAGAATAAAAACATATTATCTTATTTATAAGGCACTACTACTCTATATTTACTTCATTTTATCTACTAGTGTTGTAATTCGTTAAAAGACTTATTATATTGTGTCATTTCGAAACGAAGTGAGAAATCTCACAAGTCATTGCTACTACAGAACTTGAGATTCCTCACTTCGTTTCGGAATGACAAGAAATGTTTATTAGGTTTTCAATAAATTATTACACTAGGAAAGTTGAGTAAACAATATAAAGTAATATTTGATAAACAGAAATCTACTCCCAGCATGGTTTATTGATACCCGTTTTCGCGGGTATGACACTTTTTTAAGCGGATTAAATGATTAATCTTTATCATCTCAACCATCTAAACTTTCTAATCTTTCTCAACCTTTTCAACTTTCTCAACCATCTAAACTTTCTAATCCTTCTAAACCTTAAGCAACTCATCCCAATTTGTAGTATAGCGTGGCGATTTCATATCTGCCCGTGTTTTCCAGTTACGATTTGTGCCGGTTGCTGCAAAGCTAATTGTCCAGGCGCCCATTTCCTTATTGATTCCATCAATTACATCGCTGATTTTGTCCATACGTTCCCTGTCTTCTCTATCGAAAAGAACATATTGATTTCTATCGCGGGGAACGATTCCGGCGAGCATAACGCCAACTTTCTGATACTGAAAGCCCTCGCGGAATATCTGCTCAACTCCTTTCATAGCATAGCTAATCATCTCTGAAGTCGAATCGGTTGGAAGAGGTAACTGCACCAGCACACCATTATGGTATTGCGGAATGTCCTTGAATGGATTTGTTCGCAGAAATACTGTTAATAGCGATGAGGCAGAGTGCTGTTTACGTAATTTTTGTGCTGCTATACTTGTAAAAAAGGCAACAGATTCCCTGATGTCTTGTTTGTTTGAAGTAAGTTTACTGAAAGAACGTGAAGAAATTATTGCTTTCTTTGGAGATGGCGATGTTTCAAGTGTAATACAGGGAATACCACGAAGCTCCATTGCAGTCCGCAATCCCATAACTGTCATTTTCTTTTTAATCCAGTTATCGTCTAATTGTATGAAATCGTAAGCAGTTTTAACGTTATGGTTATTTAGCAGCTTGGTATATTGCCTGCCCACGCCCCAAATATCGCTAACTTCAGTGCGTTTTAAAAATTCATTTACATCATCTTCGTAGTATATATTCAAAACACCTTGAAATTTTGGGTCTTTTTTAGCTATGTGATTGGCAAGTTTGGCAAGAGTTTTTGTCTTTGCAATTCCAATAGAAACGGGTATTCCAGTCCACTGCTTCACAGTATTGCGTAAATCAGTTCCGTATTTTACAAGGTCTCTGCTTTCAAAACCTTTTAAATTGAGGAATGCTTCGTCTATTGAGTAAATTTCCACGTCCGGCGAATATTGCGACAGGCAGTTCATTACGCGGCAAGACATATCACCGTAAAGCACATAATTTGAAGAAAACACCTTAACGCCGTATTTTTTTACAATATTCTGAACCTTGAAAAGTGGCTCACCCATTTTAATACCCAATGCTTTTGCTTCGTTGGAGCGGGCTACTATCATACCATCATTGTTGGAAAGCACTACTATCGGCACTTTCCACAATTTTGGATTGAACACACGCTCGCAGGAAGCATAAAAATTGTTGCAATCCACAAGGGCTATTGGATATTCTTTCTGTCGCATTTATCGGTTCTATAGTTTATGGTTTATGGTTTATAGTTTATGGTTTATGGTTTATGGTTTATGGTTTATGGTTTATGGTTTATAGTTTATGGTTTATAGTTTATGGTTTATGGTTTATGGTTTATGGTTTATAGTTTATGGTTTATAGTTTTCGGTTTATTGTTTATGGTCTTTTATTTTCTTACTCTGTTCTTTTATTCAAACTACTACAATTTACTAAAAAAATTGTTTTTAATATATAAAATATTTTTGAAAAAGTTCAATTTCTGAATGCTAAAGAATAGACAATTAGAAAAAAGAAATTCTTTGTAGAATGTTGATATTAAAAAGAAGAAAAGAATTTTTATAAATTGATTTGAAGTTTTATTTGACGATATAAAGATTAATTTCACCCCAACAATAACCAATAACTCATTAATCATTAATCATTAATCATTAATCATTAATCATTAATCATTAATCACTA
>CAZCLJ010000140.1:0-11782 GCA_964499465.1 uncultured Hyphomicrobiales bacterium | reverse complement strand
TTTTTGAAAATATATTAAATAATATTACGTAAAATTGGGAGAGTTAGAGTTTAAAATCAGAACTATATTAAATGCGCAATAACAAACTACGAGGCATCAGGAGTTCTTAACTTTGCGAAAGTTTAAAAACTAAACTCTCTAAACTTTACGACATCTCCATTATAAAAAAGGTCTTACTCAATTTTTTGGGGGTTCGAAATGACAAAAAACATTTTGAATTGTTAAAAGCAACTTTGAATGAGGAAAGAAATTTTTTAAATTATTTTAACACCTTTAAGCTGTCTAATTCTTGAATTGTAACAGTTGGAGGCATTATGTTTTGGCGAATTTTGGAAATAACAAATTTTGCAGTTCGTTCTGCCTGTTCTTTTGTTCTGAAACCATTATTACCAGGCATTCCGGGGATACTCGGCTGATGTATTGAAGTTTTTCCTTCAATTATTATATCGTAACCGAAAGTGCCATTTTCTGAATTTACAATTTTATACTCAATTTTGGAATTAAGATAGGGATTAGGAGCAGGTTCATCTTTTTTTTCAACTTTCTTTTCTTTTCTCGGCTCAGTTATTTTAATATTTTTTTCTTCGTATGATGATTGAAAACTTTGTTCTTTACTGTTATTTTCTTTTTCCAAATAAACAGTATCAGTTTTTGTAATAACAACTGGTTCATTTTTTTCATTTGAACAAGCAAGAAAAAGAAAGCAAATTAGAATAAGAAAAAAAATTTTCATATTAACAGATTGAAAAAAATGGAAATTACGAAAATAAAAAAGCATTGCAAACCTTCTTAAGAAGAACTTAAGAAGGATAATTGCAAATGCTTTTAGTAATCTATAATAATTCAATATGCAAAAAAGAAAAGTAAAAAACTGAATATTTTTAGTTTTCTTTAGAAAGGATTATTCTTCCTCGTTAATCACCCAAATTTTCAAATTTGAGCTAACATCAGAATGTAAACGCACTTTTACATCAAATACCCCCAGTGATTTAATGGCATCGTCAAGAACGATGTTACGTTTGTCGATATCAAATCCTTTTTCAGCAAGTTTTTGAGCAATCATTTGAGAAGTAACCGAGCCATATAGTTTATTTTCTTCGCCAGCTTTCATAGGAATGCTGACTTGTAATTCATTAAGTTTGGCAGCTAATTCTTCAGCAATTACTTTTTCTTTTTCCTGTTTTTTAGCAAATTGCTTTTTTTCTAATTCAATTGCTTTTAAAGCTTTAGGTGTAGCGAAATAAGCTAATGACCTTGGTATTAAATAATTTCGGGCATAGCCATTTTTAACTGAAACTACTTCACCAATTTGACCGAGATTTTCAACATTTTCTCTTAAAATGATTTTCATAATGATTCCTATAATATTCTTACACTGACAAATTAAGCAATAGCTTCTTGTTCATTAACTTTAACTTCTTGTTTATTATCAACTTTAACTTCTTCAACTTCGGTTTTAGCTTCAGATTTCTGATTTTCTTTAGCATCTAATTTGTGGTCAACATCATAAATCGTTGAATCATAAGTCCTACCTTGCTCTAAAGCAACTTTAGCACGATAATCTCTTAATTTAATAGGTAGAATAAGAGTTAAATGGCGAAGAATAGTATCTTCAAGAACGAGAAAACGCTCTAAGATAGGAACTGCAGATGGCTTTGTTTCAAAAACCAAATGAACATAGTAGCCATTATATTTTTTGTTTATAGGATAAGCCAAGCGACGACGCCCCCACTTATTAGTTTCAGTTATCTCGCCTCCATTATTTTCAATATAGGATATTACCTTATTGATTACTGCTTCAATGTCGCTGTCGTCAAGCGCTGCATTTATTATGAATGTTGTTTCATACAAACGCTTCTGGTTCATATTTTCTCCTTAATATTTCTAAATTGTATCGAATTAACTTATTTTTCGATACGCAAGTAAAAAGAATACAAATTTATAATATTTTTTTGTAAAAATCAAATTATTTTACTTAATTACAATAATTCTTTCAATTACATTAATACCTTTTACACTTAATTTACAGAAGTAAATTCCCTGAGGATACTCGTTCAAATTAATTTGTAAAGAATGGTCGCCTGCTTCGTAATAATTATTAGAAAAAGTTGCAACTTCATTTCCAATTACATCAAACAATTGAATAGTTGCTGTCTCTGCTACGGGCATTCTAAAATTTATTGTTGCATCATTTGAGACTGGATTAGGATAGACTTTTATTGCTAAACCTTTTTCAATAGTGTTTATTTCTCCTACTGAACTTGCATTATCAGTTAATCTGATATTGTCTATATACCAGCCATCTTTCGTTGCAAGTGGGCTTGTTACTACTCTAAATGCAATATAAAGAGTATCGCCAACATAGTCATCTAATCTTCTGTTGTATTCTATAAATTCACTGGTGCTTAAATCATCTGTAAATTTTTCAGACATACCCATATCAAAACAAGTTAAATCTTTCCAGGTAGTCCCGAAGTCATCACTTATGAAAAATACTCCATAATCCCCACCCTGAGTATGAATATTTGCTATATGGTCAAAACTTATGGTTGGAGTTGTTGATGGAACCACTAATGGTTGCAGTATTAAATAATTATATGCATTGTTTTTGTAATCGCCATGTGGAGAATCAGTTATGCAGTTTGGCAAGGAAAGAGCTGTTGTGTCTGTAACACCCCATCCCTCATTGGTATAATAAGGAATAATTGCTGCTTCGTTGTCAAAACTCTCTGTAAGATTTGTTAGAGGTGCTCCAGCATAGCATAATACTTCTTCTGTAAAATGGCTTTCAGTAATTACTTCGCCTCTTTTAGTAACTGCAGTCATTTTTACTTTATAGAATTTCTCTGTTGGAATGTTGAGAGTATAATTTGAAATTTGTCCCAAAGTGATATTTTCTTTCGGAATACTTGCTGAAAAAGCACCATCAACATAAATATTTATTTTTTCTAAATCGTGAAGAAAAGTATTGTCAATATGCTTGTCTGGATTCAACCAAGAAAGATTAACTCCACTGGTGAAAGGTCTTCCTACAATATTTGTTGGTTTATTAGGTTCAAGTGCTCCGCCTGCTGTGGCGTAAAAATCTACCAAATCACTTTCCAGTCCATCGTTAGTAACAGTTTTTATTGAATATTTATATTTTGTTCCATTCACAGCAGTATTGTCAACAAATAATTGAATACCTTTATTTACATCACCGATTTCCAGTCCATTTCTATAAACTTTAATAACAAAATCAGTCAAATCTTCAAATAGTAAATTTTGAGTTGGGTCAATCCAATTTAAATTAATTTCATTGAAATTTTCAGTACTTGGTGTAGCAACAAAATTAGAAGGGGTTTTGGGAGCAGGAGAAATGATTGCAGTATAAGCATCATTAGACCAATAATTGCCGGTTGGAGTTGAAGGCATCCAGAAAATTGGATAAATCTTGCCGTTGTAAGATGTTATAGAAGTATAATCGCCCCAGTAATTCCCCAAGGATTCCAGCGACTGATGAGAAACTGCGTCTGGATTGGTAAAATACAATGTTGAAGGAGTTACTCGAACGTGATTGAAATTTTCGCCATCTTTTGAATAAGCTATGTATGCATCGAAACCTGTATTATTTGCATCATTTTGAGAACTGTAATACAATACAGCAACAATGCCTGTAACAGGGTCAACAGTGATTGATGGCATAACCATATCATTTCTTAATTCATTATTATCTATTCTTATTTTGCTTGTCCATTTTTCACCACCGTTAGTAGATTTAGCAAGCCAAATACCATAAAAAGACTGCTCATCTTTTCCGGACTGAACTACGTATAAGTTACCATTGCGCTGGTCAACAGCCATGCAGGGATGAGAAGATACTCTCATTGATTGTTTATCTGCTAAAGCTTTTCTATACCCGACAACAGTGCCGGAAGTTCTCACAGTTTGAACAGTTTTAGAAGAAGACCAAGCCCAACTTTCGCCACCATTAGTAGATTTTTGAAAAAAAATAGTTGTGTTATCGCCTTCAACTGATTCCCAAGCTACGTATAACTCTCCATTAGGACCTACAACAGGAATTGGAGATTGGAAAGAGCCGGTATTTTGTAAGATTTTTATTGGTGAGTTGTCCCAATTATTCCAGCTATCAGAATATTTCATTACAATACCACGGCTAGGTCCTCCGGATAAGAACCAGGCAACATAAATTCTGTCTTTATAAGGTGAATTTGGATTAGCATCAGCAGCTACGAAGCATTTGTCGTTCAGAGGTTGGTTGGCTATGCCTTGCAAAGAAACATTTACAATACCAATTTCATCATCCCATGTAGCACCGTAATCAGTGGACTTAACAACGAATATTCCGTTGTCTCCCATTCCATCATTACGAATTTGTGCATAAACATAAGCATAGTAAACATTGTTTTTAGAATCCCATGCAAATCCGGGGTCAACGTTTGTATTCCCACCAGATTCCGGCTCTCCAATAATATAATCCAGATTTCTTGGAGTAGCAGAATATGACCAAGTTTTTCCTCCATTAGTTGAATAGTAAGCCCCCATGCGATAACCAGCACTTGCTGAATTGTATCTGTCATCGTTGGAGCCAGCAATTAAGTAATTCGGATTATTTGGATTTACGCATATCCATGTTTCAGTTTGCCCACCAATGGCGCTTGTAACATTGATTAATTCAATCCCATTATCACCTAAAATTCTATCAGGACCTTTTTGTTCGAATTTTTCTTTTGGAGGTCTTTGAGGAGGGAAATAGATTTTTTTCGGTAATTCGCCAGTATAGTTCTTTAGATTGTTTTTAGCTTCCAAGCTTTTGGTGCTAAGATAATAGGGTACTTTATCGTTGCTGTATTGGCTGTATAAAGTCAATGTTGTAATTGAAATTACTAACACTATTCCAAATAAGTATTTTAAGGTTTTCATTTTATCTCCTTTTATTAATTTTCTTACTAACAAATATAACAAATTAATGCTAAAATAGTTACTAATTTTTTTTTAAGATTATCAACTCAACTTTCCTAGTAAATAAAATGAAGTAAATATAGAGTAGTAGTGCCTTATAAATAAAATAATATGTTTTTATTCTTAGGAAATACTTCATTTATTAATAGAACCTTTTAACACCTCCTTATTAGGAGGGGAATAAGAACTGTTCTGTGTATTAGCGTTCCCATCCTAACAAGGAGGAGCAAGGAAGGTATATTTATACTCTTTTTACCCCTTTTATTCTTTTCTATATTATTTATATATTACAAACACATATTACAACTAGTGTTGTAATTTATTGAAAACCTAATAAACATTTCTTGTCATTCCGAAACGAAGTGAGGAATCTCAAGTTCCGTAGTAGCAATGACTTGTGAGATTTCTCACTTCGTTTCGAAATGACACAATATAATAAGTCTTTTAACGAATTACAACACTAGGAAAGTTGAATTATAAACATAAAGGGATAGAGTTAAAACAAGTTAATACTATCCCTTTTCTAATAAAAAATCATTTTAAAATTTTTTCATTCAATAACTTCATCATTTTTTATGAATCCAATGAATTATGGTTGAATCACAAGAGAATCCTTCATTTGTTCAGAAAGCATATCACCGAAAGTGAATGTTCCTGATTCATTACCTTTAGCTTTATCAGCTTGAGGTATAGTACTGGTCGGTTTGTTATTCCTTCTTTGATTCCTGTCCTGATTATTATACGAAGGATTAGAAGCGGCTTTATCGTAAACCGGAGCTAAAATTAAAGATTCTTCGTCAGGGACGATGTCAGCAATAGTAACAGCAATTACATCGCCAGTCTGATAAGGAATTCTATTTCCGCTTCCAATATTTTTCATTTTGCTTCTTGGCATAAAACCATCAAGTTCATCGTTTAATGTAACAATAGCACCCTTTTGCATAATGAAAGATACTTTACCTTCAAATTCTTTGCCAACTGCATATTTTTCAGCAATTTCTTTCCATGGATTTGGTTGGGTACGTTTTAAACTCAATGAAATAGAGCGTTTTTCTTCAGAAATAGAAAGAATACTAACATCAAGCGAATCTCCAACTTTGAACAATTCAGATGGCTTGCGGATTCTTTTTGTCCATGACATTTCACCAGTGCGAAGTAGGCCATCAATTCCGGTACGTAGTTCTAAATAAGCACCGAAATCAGTAAATCTTCTGACTTTTGCTGAATGAATTGAGCCGATTGGAAATTCCTGCTCAATATTATTCCATGGCGATTCTTCGGTTTCTTTTCTGCTTAAACCAATGCGACCACGCTCTTTGTCTAATTCGACAACAACAGCACGGATTGTATCACCGCGTTTGAATAACTTGGTTGGGTCTTCGGTTCTGATTTGTGAAAGGCGTGAAATATGAATAAGTCCTTCCACTCCACCAATGTCCACAAAGACACCGAATGAAGTAACTGAAGATACTTTTCCTTCAACTAAATCTCCAATATTTAAAATTTCCCAAGTATTTTTTAAAAGATGCTGTTTACGGCTTACAATAACAGTTTTTCTTCCTTCTTCTTTTTCTTCGAGTTCGTGGATTGTAACATCAATAGTTTTTCCACATACTTCTCTTAAATCTTGTTCCAAAGGAATTCTCTTCATAGAGAAATGAGAAGCGGGTAAAAAGAGTGGCATTTCTTTGTAAATTACTCTTAATCCGCCTTTAATTCTGCTTTTAACAAAGACTTCAATGCTTTCGTTGTTTTCTTTTGCTAATTTAAGCTGCTGATATACATTTTCGAAATGCTGATGCCTTGCGGATTTTTTGTCAACTTCCTCAAGTTCAGTTTCAATTACCACATCCTTTAGTTTTGCTAAATCTTCTTCAATTGATACTTCTACATTTTCTGTATCAATTGCTTCAGAATTAGCAGCAACTTCAACAGGAACTGTAGTATCAACTCCTTCTTTAATTTCTGCAACAGGGCTTTCAGGAACTACTGAATTTTCCGGCTGTTCTGAAACAAAGGGCTCGGAGGACACCTCTGCGACTTCAGAACTTGCTGGTTCAGCAGTTATGATGGAAGCGATTTCTTGTTGTGTTGCTTGGGGTTCTTGATTTGTTAATTCATTTTCGTTTGTGGTATTCACAATTTCTACATTATCCATTTGGGGCACCAGTATAATAAAAATAAAATATTTTTTAACATAAATTTCAAAATTACTAAAATATTTTAAAAAATAATAATTCTTTTATTGTTTTTTTTAAAAAAATCCCTTTTTTATTGAATTATTGCAAATTTTTTCAAATTTGATTCAATTTTTCTATTGTTTTTATCAAAACCGGTTACATTAAAAAGATAAATACCCGGTTTTAATTCCAAATTATTTTCATCAAGACCATTCCAATATGCTCCCCCTGTTTGGTCTTTTGAAACTATTGTTTTCAATAATTTCCCATCAAAATCAAAAATTTTTATTTCTGCTTCTTTAGTTAATTTTCCAAAATAAATATCACTTTGCTCGTTATATCTAATTGGATTAGGGTAAATAAAGCAGTTATCCAAATCATTTGTTGAAAAAATAAATGATAATGTATTTCCTGCTCCTTTTGTAATTGGGATTCCTTCTTTGGAAATGACATCCTTTGCAGTTAAATAATACGTCTTTCCTAATGCTCCAATTGCTTCAGTTTGTGATAAATCAATGGCTACTGCTTTTAAATTATTCTCAAGCAAAGTAATATATTCAATTTTTCCATTTGGTTCTAAAGAGTAATTTTCGATATTTGTTGCTGAACTGCTTTCAATTTCTTCAGAAAATTCTAATTCTAAATAATAATTCGAAATTGTATTTATTTTTGACAGATGCATTTCTTCTTTTGGATTTGGAGGTAAATCCCATTTGAAATTCAAAACTTTTGCTATTGACCAGTTACCATAATAATCTCTAAAAGTAAAAACATCGGCATTGTGTTCTCCTTTGGGTAATTTATGCTCGAATGATATTAAATAACTGCTGTCGTTAGCTAATAAGACCTGATAAGGAATTCTATTCTCTCCGTTAACAGAAAATCTGAATATAGAATTTTCGATTAATTTGCACGGCAATTTCCCAGAAAATTCGATTAGCAATGAATTGGTATCAACAGAAATAATGTTTAGTGGCTCAATTTGTGGAAATGTAAAAATATACACTAAATTGGAATATTTGCTTCTTGGGCTTGAATAACTTTCATTATAAGCAGTTACAACAAACATAAGCTCTTTATTAATTTCTGCTTCATAGTTAAAGAAAGTTGAGTCGCTTCTTCCTCTTTGAATCAATTCATAATTACCGTTGCTTTCTACGACCTCAAATATTTCATAATACTGGGCTTCGTATGAAGCATTCCATTGTAAAAAAATATTTGATGAATTGTTTGCCCAGCCGTCTAAATTTAATGGGGGAGAGCATGAATTGGTGTTTTTATCAAATTCATAAACTAAAGTATTATTAAAAGATGAAAAGCAGATTTCATTAATACCATTTTTATTGAAGTCATATATAACTGCAGAATTGGACATCGCATTTGGATAATACCAAACCGGATTTAATTTTTCTGAATCTTTGCTCCATTTAAAAACGTAAAGATTCTGAAAAGTAGAAACTATTATTTCATCAACCTTGTCACCATCAACATCTCCAGTTGTTATTCCATTTCTAAATGAAATTCCATTTGAAGTTGCTCCGCTTTTCACATCCCAGAAATATTCAGTATGTATTACTTGATAGGTTTCTTCAAATATTTTATAAATTCGCAAACTCCAAACAGATTTGTCTCCATTTTCAATTCCATAAAGAGAAGTACTGCCATAGCTTAAAATTAGTATCTCTTTGAAACCGTCATTATCAATATCAGAAGTTAAAATATTCTGAGAACTGTTTGAATAGTTCAGAGAATCAATGAAAGTTAAAATAAAATTGTTATTTAAAAATTTGTAAATATAAAGATTTCCATTGGGATTGCTGTGGCAAAGTTCAAAAATACCGTCATTATCAATATCGTCAATAGCAAAGCCGGGCGAAGTTCCTATCATCGCAGTATTAGTATCCACAGCAGTAGAAGCAATTAATTTATATTCGTTGTTAATTTTTGAAAAAATATGGAATGAACTGTCTGAATGAGCAATTATTTCGTTCTGACCATCTTTATTAATATCCAAAAGCCCGGCAGCCCAAAGATTATGATTCAAAGTATCTTGAAAAGCAATTGAAGAAAATGGATTTTCACCAATTGATTTAGGTTTGAAAAGCACCGTTTTCCCACTTGATTTTAAGAGTATTTCCGGAATTCCCTCGCTATCTTTTCCAACAGCAACTGGAATCCATGAATATTCAGTAGAGTCTTTTAAAATGAAATTTCCTTCATTATACTCATAAATCTTTGTCGCCTGCCAAAAGTTATAAGGCATATCATTAACGACTACAGCAGGTTTTTTATCGTTGTATATATCGCTGACCTGATTTAATAAAAATGATGAAGAGAAAGCATTAGATAAATAATTGAAAGAACTTGTTGGTGCAATCTGTTCTTCAAAAGTTAAATCAAATTCTTTACTGATTTTTTTTCCGTCAATTCTTTTTGCTTCAATAACTGCCTTACCTTGAAAACTGTTTAACGCTTCAGTTAATAAAAATGTTTGAGAAGAGTTTAAATGAGTATTATTTGAATAAAGCAAAGTATCGTTATTGGATATTAAAGAAAGCGTTGATGTAACTGGATAATTAGCAAGAATGCTGATTGCAGGGATTAGCTTTCCATCTTTCCAAACCATATTTTGGGAAATTTGTTTGACTTCTAAATCAGAATTCTGTGAATATACTGAAAAAATTAAACGCTTCTGAATTGATTTACCATTTTTTAAATAAACGAGTAATTGTAAAGTATAGGTTGTATCAACAAGATTTTTCAAATTTATTGTAGCTAACACTGAGTTTTTAGTTTGCAGATAGTTGTTTTCCGTTAAAGTATCCCATTGCTTTGGATTAGTTGATTTACCCAGAAGAATTTTCCAACTCTCAAACAAAGGAACAGTAACATTACCAATGACATAAAATAAATTAACACTGTCTTTATTAAATCCAGAAAAATTAAGTGGTGATATTAAAGATATATCAGTTTTAACAATGTTTTTCACAGCTTTACCAATATCTAAAATCCCGTTTCCTGTTTCTTCATCCCAGCCAGTACCATAAACATCATTTGCCGTAACTTCCAGAATACCTTTAACATCATTTGGAGACAAACTGCTGTCTAACTCAAGTAGCATAGCAGCAGCAGCACTTACAAAAGGCGATGCCAGAGATGTTCCGCTTGCGTACTTGTAAGAAGAATTTATATCAGTAGTAAAAATATTTGACCCCGGCGCAAGGAGTGAAAGATTGGAGCCGTAATTACTCCTGATATCTCTGTAATTTGAAGGAGTAGAAGAACCGACTGCGATTAGTTCCGGATAGTCTGAAGGGAAATGAGGTAAAGCCCAGCCGTTATTTCCTTTTGAGCCAATCATCACACAGCCGAGAGAATTTGCGAACTTAATTGCACTGTATAGTAAAGGAGAATTAATATTTTCCCCAAAACTAAAATTCATTACTTTGACTGAATTAAGAGCAGCATAAATAATTGCAGATGCTATGTCGTCTGTTTCAGCGTTACCAGTTGCATCGAATGCTCTTAAAGTTACAATTTTAGAATTAAAAGCAATTCCGGAAATTCCGATATTATTATTTGTTTGAGCTGCAATAACACCGCTGACAAGAGTTCCATGCCCCATTTCATCATAAGGAATTGGGTCGCGTTCAAGGTAATCGCCAATATTAGCATTTTGCTGGTCAACAAAATCATATCCAATCACATCATCAACAAAGCCATTCCCATCGTCGTCAATTCCGTTCAAATCGCCGGAAATGCCTTCTCTAATCTCAGTAAAATGCCATGGCTCAAAAGTTCCGTTTTTATTTAAATCTTCGTCAGCGTTTATCCAGAGCTGATTTACCAAATCTGGATGATTAAAATCAATTCCAGTGTCTATTACTCCAACAAGAATTCCTTTTCCGCTTGATATTTTCCAGGCATCTTTGCAATTAACTGCTGCTATTCCCCATTGCTCTTTGAAAAATTCATCATTTGGGTCAGAAATATCAATTTGATTCACCTTAAAGATTTGATTGATTTCAGCAGATTCGATTAATATATCATTTTGAATTAGATTTAAAATGCTGTCTGTATCAAGGTTTTCTGAAATATTTAAAATATAATAATTTGATAAATCATTAAGTTTCTTTTGAACTTCAAAAGATAAGTTAATGTCATTTTTTTTTAAATTCGATATGATATTTTGGAATAAAAAATCTTGTGAGAAAATATTAGGTTTTAATGATTTGATTTGATGTGATATATTGCTATTTTTATATTTTACAATAATTTGCTTTCCTTTTGACTGTTGAACACAAAATAATAGTAAAATAATAAAAATAATAATGTATGTATTTTTTAAAAAAGTTTTTATCATAAATTTTTTATAATTAATTCAAGAATTGCAAATTATTGAAAATTTTTGAATTAACAAAATAAATATGGAAAGTCATAATAATTGAACTTATCTTATTCAATTCCACCTGATGAAAAAGTCATCATTCTATGATTTCACTTATTATTACTCTGTCATTATTCTGAATGACAGTTTTCCAGTCATACTATCAGCAAGCCGATAGTATAACTGAAAGCAAAAGTCATGCTATCAACTAGTGTTGTAATTCGTTAAAAGACTTATTATATTGTGTCATTTC
>CAZCLJ010000139.1:0-11841 GCA_964499465.1 uncultured Hyphomicrobiales bacterium | reverse complement strand
TCACAAGTCATTGCTACCACAGAGTTTGAGATTCCTCACTTCGTTTCGGAATGACCGACAATCATATTTTATCTTTAAAAGCAACTTGGTATAAGTCATTAGTTTTTTGTCATTAGTATTTTTACGAACAACCAATGCCTAATGACCAATAACTATAAACCATAAACCAATAACTATAAACCGAAAACCAACAGCTGTCAATCTTTTTTCAAAATGAATTTTTGATAAATCAATAAAGCAATAATTGACGTAATTCCAATTCCGGTGAAAACGAGCCAAAATTCTGAAGTATGTGCCTGCTGAATTACTTCCTGCTTGGTTAAACCAATTGATTCCGCTGCTGTAATTGCCTGCTCAATAGTAGCATTTGCATTTAATACTATACTTGAACCAGCAGCAGCTAATTTTTGTTTAATAAAAGAAATCATTGGATTATCCAAGAGCAAAACATAAAGATTAGCACCGAGAAAAGCACCAATAGACGAACCGAAAACACCGTAAAGAAATCCGAATCCCATATAAGTTGCTTTTTTGTCCTGAGGAGCAAGTAAACCAAGATAGGAAATGTATTTAGGATGAGCAGTCATTTCGCCGAGTGAAAAGATAAACATACCCAAAATAAAAGTCCAGATATTTGAGCTAAATGCTAAAATCGTTATACCAATTGTGCCGAACAAAATACCGGTAAGCATTGTTGGAAGTGCTTTCGTATTTTTAACTATTGCAGAAACAAAGAGTTGAAGCAAAATAATTGTAAAAGCATTTATAACAGTAACGTGCTCTACGTCAAATTTCCAGTTTATTCCGGTTAGAGATTGCACAAATGAATTTATTGGAGTGGTATCAATAAAAAAGTTCAGATACCAAAGGACGCTGTCGAACATTTGAAAATATAAAATCCAAAACCAGGAATAAATAAAAATAAAAAGTATAAATCGCCAGTCTAAAATTACCGTCCAAATGTTTTTAAATATGCCTAAAAGTATTTTAGAAAATGGTTCTTTCTTTATTTTAGCTTCTCTTTCCGGCTCTTTATAAATAAAAATAGTTGGCAATATCATCAAACTTGTAAAAATTGCAGCAGCAAGAATAACGTAAGAGCCATCAATCTGTTTAAGTGCAGGAACAAGGAACATTGGGAATAAAAAAGCACCCAGATTAATCGACCAGTAAAAAATGCCGAATCCCAATGTACTCGTTTTTTCATTAGTTACTTTTGCTATACTGCCGCTTATAACTGGCTTAAACGTTCCTGCTCCAATACCCATTATAACAAGCGAAGCGAAAACAGCAAAGTATTCAGTCATCTGACTTGTCAGAAAATATCCAACACCCAGGAATGAAAATGCAAATAGAAGAGTTTTCCTGAATCCCATATAATCGGCAATGGCACCCGACAGAATAGGCAGAAAATAAAGCAATGGCTGGATAATGCCCTTAATTGCACCAACTCCTTCTTTAGAAAAACCGAGTTCAGAAGTTAGGTAAATTGATAAAAAGCTCATAACTCCATAGTATGAGCCACGCTCAAAAAATTCAAAAATAATTACAAGCCAGTAATTAAAAGGAAAAGATTTTATACCGATTTTTGTCTTTTGTTCTTTCATTTGATTTCTATTTTTTTATAAATAATGTTAATTGCTATCGGCTATCAGCTTTCGGCTTTCAGTAATTTCAGAACTCCTGACCCCATAGCGAAAATAAAGGAGTTAGAAAGGTTGCCTCGTAAAGAATGATTGCGCAAATTATAGCAAAAAGTATGTCATTAGGAACGAAGTGAAGAATCTATAGTTCTGTGGTAGCAATGAGTTGTGAGATTCTTCACTTCGTTTCAGAATGACAAGACTGCGCAATAACAAACTACGAGGCATCAGGAGTTCTGAATTTATCATTTATCACTAATCACTAATCACTAATCACTAATCACTAATCATTAATCACTAATCATTAATCATTAATCATTAATCATTAATCATTAATCATTAATCATTGGTCATTAGTTTGTAACTACTAATGACGAATAACTAACAACTAATGCCCTATTGGAAATACTCATATTAAAATTTAACTTTTTTATTATAAAATATGCGAAACAACAAACTACGAGGCATCAGGAGTTCTGAAAGTAAAAAGAACTAAATACTTTCGCACGAGTTTCCCAACTTTGCGAAAGTTATACTATCTAAACTTTATGTCATCTCAATTAAAATAAAACATTTACTTCATTTTATGTTTAAAAATGACAATTTTTTAAATTCTAAAAAAAATCTATTTATTAACGATAGGGATTTTCACAATAAAAGTAGTGCCAACTTGCTCTTTGCTTTCCACGAATATTTCGCCGTGATGAGCATCAACGCATTTCTTTACAATAGCGAGTCCTAAACCATAACCAGAGGTTTTGCCGACATTTGAAGCTCTGTAGAATGTTTGGAACAGATTCTTTAAATCTTCAGCAGGAATGCCTACTCCCTTATCTTTAATCTGAAAAGTTAAATATACACCATCACAGGTTGAATCGAAAAGTATATCAGAACCTTTATTTGAATACTTGGCAGCATTTGAAATAAGATTAGTAACAATAAGTGAAATCAGGTTTTCATCAATATAAGTATTATTATAATTCCCACTATATTTGAACTTAATAGGGTGCTCATTTCCAATAGTAAAAGCCATATTATCGACAATTGACTGGAAGAAAGCAGGAATATCAATATTCTCTGGTTGGAAATCAAATCTGCCGGATTCAATAGAGCCAATTGTGAGTAATTTTTCAATTAACTGGTTAAGATGTAAAACTGTATCGGTTATTCTTTTGTAATACTGCGATTTTTCTGCTTCAGTCCACCGACCTCCATAATTTTTCAATAAATCGGTTGAAAGCATTATGGTAGTAAGCGGAGTTCTGAATTCGTGAGAAAGCATAGAGATGAAACGTGAACGTAGCATTTGAAGTTCATTTTCCTGCTCTATTGCACTGAGTTTCTTTTGCTCTGCTTTTCTGATTTCAGTAACATCTTGGGCTATAAAAATTAGCAAAGGTAAATCATCATCAGTAAGTAATTGCTCAATAGAAATTATGCAATTGACATAAGACCCATCTTTTCTCCGAATCTGAAATTCTCTTTGAGCAGTATTTTGAGATTGTTTGATTTTTTCTATGTTAAGAACTAATTCAGCTGGAGTATTACCGAAGAATCCATATTCTATGAAATTAGCTCCAATTAGTTCTTGCCTGTTATAACCAAATATATTCTGATAAGCTTGATTAATATTAATTAAATTAAAATTAGAATAATCAATTATTGCAGTGGCTATAGGGCTTGATTGAAATAATTTTAAAAATAAGGATTCGCTTTTAAGCAAAGAACTTTCAGTTTTTTTCCTGTCAGTAATATTCTCGGCAATTTCGAGAATGTATTTTAGATTATTCTGCTGGTCTTTAATTTTATATTTTTTTGTTTGAAATAATTTTAATTCATTATTTTTTGTTCTTATGAACTCTTCAAACATATCGAAGTCATTATTACTTATTGCAAATGCTTTTGAATTGTCAATATAATATGCAGAGAAATTTTTAGAAAGAAATTCGTATTTGTTTTTACCAATAATTTCATTTTCAGTATAGCCGGTGGTATTTTCAGCAGATTTGTTCAAATATAAAAGTTCAAATGTTCTAGCATCTAATAAAAATACCATATCAGATATGTTTTGTATAATTTTTATATCTAAACCTTGAGTAGTGCTAAAAATACTATGATTAAGTTCAACTTTTGCAGGCAATTCGTTTTCTTCGCTTTGAATAATTTCATCAGAAAAAAGTTCTTTTTGAATTAAACTAATAAAATTATTGAATTTATTTTTTTCTAAAAAGAATATATTTTTATGTTCGATTGGTTCAAAAATTAATTCAAAATTAGATATATCAGAGATGAAAAATATTAATGGCTGCTTATCTAATTTAAAAACACTGTTGATTAAAGAATCTATGCAATCGCTTCTAAGAGTAGAACCGCAAATTATAATGTCCGGATTATTATTATTTAAATATAATAATGCATCACCAGTTTCTTGTTTGATAACCACAGAAGGTGAAAAATTAATATTGTGTAATTCTTTTAAAATATAATCAATATCTTCAACTTCTATGCTAATGAACAGCAATGTATTCTTTGTTTCCATTGTCTATGTGTTCTTCTAATATATTTAATATATTTTCAATTTTACTAATCAATTCAGTTTTTTCTTCTTGTGCTAATTGTGGTTTCAAATCAATTGAATGATTTTTTAGCTGCATTTCATAGCTTTTTCTTATTTCTGTTTCGATTGAAAGTTCAGAATTTTTCTTTTGTATTTCTTGCTCAGCAAAATTTATTTTCTGTTCTAACTGGGAAATTAGAGCATTATTTTTTTCATTTTCCTGATTAATATTAGCCAATTTTTCTATTTCATTTTCTAATTCTAATCTTTGAATATCAAGTGAATTTAATTTTTCTTCCATTTGAATTACTTTTTCATTCAAAGCAATTTCACTTGCAATTTTTTCTGCTTTCAGTTTATTCAATTGTTCGGTGAACTCGTTGCTTCTGTTCTCATTCGCCTGATTATCCTGCTTTAGTTCAATTATTTTTTGTATATATTCATTAAGTATTTTTTCTTTCTCTAAGGAATTATTATCGGCTTCTTTTAAACTGATATTTAATTTTTCAATTTTTTCTTCAAGTTCTTTAATTTGTTTTGTAAAAGAAATACTTTCAAAGTCGAGTTTATTCTCTAATTGTTCTTTTTGATTTATATGAGAAATATTTTCCTGTTTAATTAATTCATATTCTTCTTTTAAAGTGTAATAATCTTTAATAATCTTGTCATTTTCTTTAAGTTGGTTCTGATATTTTTCTATTGAACTTTTTAATCTTAATACTTGATTTTCCATTTCAGAAATATATTCTTTACTGCTTGAAATTTCAGTGCTTAATTTAACAATTGAGTGGTTTTTTCTAACAAGTTCTTCTTTAGCAAAACTAAAATCAGTTTCAACGACCTTCAATCTCTCAATTTCATTGTTTAACTTCTCATTTTCAGAATTAATCAGATGAAGTTTGCTATTATCAATTGAAATAGAATCATTTAACTCATTTGACTTCTGAATTTGCATTTCGAGCTCTTCAATTTGCTTTTGCAAACTGAAATTATTTTTGAAAACGTCATCCATCTTTGAATTTTCAATATTAAGTCGTTCAATCTCAGCTAAATTCGATTGATTTATTAGTGAAAGCTCCTGATACTGTTCTTTCCACTCATTAGTTTCGAGATGCAGATTCCTTAACTTTTCTTTAAGTTCTTTGAATTCAGAATCCATATTAACAAGTCGGCTTTCTAACTCATCTGCCTTTTCTTTGAATTGCTGCTTTTCTTCTTTAGTTAATTTAATCTCTTCAGAAACATTCTTTATGACTTGCCATAAATTACTAAGAGCAGCTTCAATAGTATTATTTGGGGTGTTGTTCTGCATACTAAAAAGTTCTTAATTGAGCATTAAATTTGTTTTCTATTGAATTAATAATATTTTTTACTATACTGTCCACTTCTTCATCTGTTAAAGTTCGCTCTTCCGATTGAAAAGTCAGTGAAAATGCTATACTCTTTTTTCCTTGCTCTATATTCTTTCCTTTATAAATATCAAATATAATAATATCTTTTAAAATAGCAATATTTATTTTATTTATTTCTAAAATAATTTCTTCGGATAATATTTCATCATTTAATATAAAACACAAATCCCTTGTCATAGCTGGATATGGTGATACTTTCGTATATTGCATCACTTTTTTATAACCTGTATAAATCTTTTCTAAGTCAATGCAAGCTATGAACACATTTGTTTCAATATCGAATTGTTTTAAAATATTTTTGGAAATATCTCCAAAGATTCCCACCTGTTCGTTATCAATAAAAATCTGTAGGGAATTATTCGAAAAAACAGTATTTTTTTCATTTAAAGATTTAAAAGTATAGTTTTTGAATTTTAAAAATTCGAACATACCTTCAATAATACCTTTAATATCATAAAAATCAACTTCTTTTGCCTGCGATGCCCATTGCTTTGGAGCAGTTTTGCCAGTTATTGCGACTACTAACTGCTCAAATTCATAGAAGCCGGGAAGCATAGTCTTTTGCTCTTCATTTGCTTTTAAAAAGCCCTTTCCTAATTCAAATAAACGAAGAGAACTGTTCCCGTTTTTCAAATTATTGTCAATAACCTGTAGAACAGAAGGAATGAGTGATGGTCGCATTATAGAAAGCTCTTCCCGCAATGGATTGGCTATATAAACCAAGGATTCTTCATTTTTCACAAACAATTTAGCAACTGCCGGAGAAATCATATTTTGAGTGAGCATTTCATTGAAGCCACTATAAATAAAGAAATTCTTAAGCTTCCCACGAAGTTCAGGTGCAGCAAGATTTTTCAAGCCACTAATTGTAGAAAAATCAATTTTGCTGGAATAATCAGGAATGAGATTATCGTAATTGTAAAGTCGGATAACTTCTTCAATTAAGTCTATTTCCTGTTCTATGTCCACTCTGAATGAAGGGACGGCAAAAGTTCCAGATAAGTTATCCTGATGAATCAGTTTAAACCCAAGGCGTTCAAGCATATCGACAATATGCTCAGGTGATATTTCTAAACCAATCAAATCGCAAGCTCTTTGCCAGCGAATAGAACAATGATGGGGATTCTGCTTAACAGGATTATTATTGATTATACCTTTATCGCAGATTCCGCCGGCAAGTTCAACAAGAAGTTGAGCAGTGCGATTAGCAGCCCAAATAACTCTGTCGTAATCAATACCTCGTTCAAAGCGATAAGAAGCATCGCTCGAAATACCAAGTTTTTTTGATGTGCGCCTGATAGAAGTAGGTAAGAATATTGCTGATTCAATCAGAACATCAGTAGTAGTATCCTTAATTTCGCTGTTTTCTCCGCCCATTACGCCAGCAATTGCTATTGGCTTATGTTCATCGCATATCATAAGCATTTCGTCGTCTAAAATTCTTTCTTTACTGTCTAAAGTAGTGAACTTTGCTCCTTCAAGAGCTGTTTTGACAACTATAGTATTATTCTCAACGCAGGATAAATCGAAGCAATGAAGCGGCTGCCCACATTCAAGCATAACATAATTGGCAACATCAACTACAACATTTATTGGTCTAAGTCCAATTGAAATTAATTTATTCTTTAACCATTGAGGAGATTCTTGCACTTTTACATTTCTGACTATGCGAGCAACGTATTGCATGCACTTTTCTGGTGCTTCAATAACAACATTACAGTTATTCTGAATATCATCGCCTTCTTCTTTTAAATTTATTTCTGGAGTAATTAGCTTTAAGCCCTTGACAGCAGCAATTTCGCGTGCAACACCAAAGTGGCTTAACCAATCTGCCCTGTTAGGAGTAATACCAATTTCAAGAATTATGTCATTAGAATTGAAAAATTCAGCAAAAGTTGAGCCAAGAGGAGCGTCATCGCCCAATATCCAAATATCGCTGTGGTCATCGGAAATTCCGAGTTCCTGTCGGCTGCATACCATTCCGTTGGATTCTACACCTCTGATTTTCCTTCGTTCAATAACTAACTCATTACTTGGAATAACTGCGCCGGGTAAAGCAACTACAACGTTTTGATTGGCGTCGCAGTTCGGAGCGCCACAAATAATAGTATAAACATCGTTTGCTACTTCTACTTTTAATACAGACAAATGGTCTGATTTAGGTAATAATTCTCTCTCAAGAATTCTTCCGATATAAAAATTCTTGTATTTTTCTTTAAAATCAATAATATGCTCAACTTCAATCCCATAGCTTTGAATCAAGTCAATTACTTCGCTTGCAGTAAGATTAAAATTAAGCAATTCCTTTAACCAATTATATGAAATTTGCATCTTTTTTTTTAATATTTAGGATAAAATAAAAAACTCATAATTTTTTTTTGCAAATTAAAAAAATTTTTTGAAATATTACTCAATAGTTATTAATTTTCTTTATAAAATTTAACAAAATAAATAATTTATAAAAATTGAAAATTTAAAAAATTAAAAAAATGGATAATTCAAATTTACCAAATTCCGAGAAAAAAGAAGCGTCATCTATTGACAGGTATTCTGAAATTTATCATAATTCTCCAATTAGTTTATTCATTCTGGATATTGATTCAAATATTTTAGAAATGAATAAATCTGCCTATAATCTTTTAGAAATAGAAGAAAATTATTTCCTTACAAAACCATTCGTAAGATATATTGTTAATGAAAGTATGGAATCGTATATCTTCTTTTTAAGCAGAATATCCGATGATGGACAAAAAAGTAGTTGTGAAATCAAGATGAGAAGTGAAAAAGGGAATATTCTTGATGTTTTTTTAGCTGGTAATGTTTTTAAATATTCAATTGATAAGAAACAATTGATTATTTCTGCAATTGATATTACTAAGGTTAAGGAAGAAATGCTGGAATACAACAAAAATTGTTCTTTACTTAACTCAATTATGAATTCAATACCGGATTTAATTTCTTTTAAAGACAGCGAAAATCGCTTCCTTGGCTGCAATAAAGCATTTTCTGAACTTCTTGGAATTGAAATAAATGACTTAATTGGTAAAAACGAAAATGAATTTTTCAAAGATAAAGAAATGAGTAGTTATAATGAATTGGAAAAATCAATTCTAAGCGAAGGCAAACCCCAAAGAACGATTGAATTATGCTCATATCCCAATGGGAAACAGATTTATCTGGATACCCTGACTTCTCTTTTCTACAATCCAGATGGAAATCAATTGGGAACAATATCAATAAGCCGCGATTTTACTACTCATTTTCAAATTGAAGATAAACTCCGAATTAGTGAAGAGCGTTTGCAAATAGCTTTAGATGCTGCTTACCTTTCTCTATGGGATTATTTCGTTGAAACCAATACAATCGTTATTGACCAAAGAATGTGTAAAATTCTTGGTATCAACAAAGATTCTTACACCTTAAATTTTGATGATTTCCTTTTATTAATTCCAAAAAATGAACGTGAAGTAGTTAAAAATGAACTAAAAAATCATATAGATGATGTAATTCCGTATTTTGAAACTGAGCATAGAGTATTATCCCGTAATGACACCTGGAGATGGGTTAATTCGAGAGGAAAAATAATTATCAGAGATGATAATAATCGACCAGTTAGAATTACTGGTATTACTTTCGATATTTCTGAAAAAAAACTTATTGAGCAAATTAAAGCCAATAAATTTATTATTAATAATTATCCATTTGAATTTTATACATTTATAGAGCATCAAATTCGATTTGTTGCAAGAAATATTATAAACAGCACGACTGAACTAATATTTAATCTTCCGCAGAATCTGCCTACAAAATTATTCGCAGACAAAGAAAAACTACAGCAAATTTTACTTTCAATCCTGCGTTTCTATTCTGCATATATTGAAGCAGGAGAAATTCTTGTTTATGTCATTTCTAATCAATTAGATAATAACAAAATTAGTTTAGAATTTCGTATAATTAGCCCTGATTCAAAATTAAAGGTTGAAGAATTATCCAATCTCTTAGAAAAGCCACAGTTTCAGGATTCTTTAATTGCAAAAAAGTATCAAAATTTTGAGCTTCCTATTAACATTGTTAATGTTATAGCTGAAAGTATGGGCTCAAAAATTCGTTACAGCTTAATCAACCAGGCAATTAATCTGTTTTTTACGATTCAGTTGCCTGTAGATAATGATAATCCAATTAGTTTGAAAGAGTATAGTTTTTCTCGGGACAAAAAAATTCTAATAGTTGATGATTGCAGAACTAATATTGATTTTATGCTGTCAGTTTTAAATCAGTATTTTGATAATATCGAAACTTCTTACAACGGAATTGAATGTTTGAAGAAAATTGAAAGTATAACAAGCCGAAGCAAGCAATATGATTTAATCATTATTGATTCAAAAATGCCATATATGGATGCAAAAAAAGTAATTCAAATCATTAGAAATGATTTAAAATTACTGAATCAAAAGTTTTTAATAATGTTAAGCCCGGTAGAATATTCTTATTATAAATCTACGAGTAACAATGAATTTGAATACATAATAGAAAAACCTATAATTCATACTAAGCTTCTTGAAATAATACATTCAATAATAAATTAAAGGAAGAAGAATGATTTTTACAACAATTAATCCAACAACAGAAGAGATTCTTGAAAATTATGAGGAAATGTCTGCCTCTTTAGTCGAACAAAAATTAAACAAAGCAAATGAAATTTTTCCGGACTGGAAAAAGACTACATTTAAGGAGCGTTCAAATAAAATGTTAAAAGTAGCGAGCGTTCTTCGGGCAAAAAAGTTGGAATATGCCAAATTAATGGCTCTCGAAATGGGAAAGCCGCTTGCTCAGGGAATTGGTGAAGTCGAAAAATGTGCTTGGCTTTGCGAATATTATGCTGAAAATGCAGAGCAATTTTTGAAGGATAAAACTGTTAAAACTGATTACTACAAAAATTACATAGCTTTTCAACCAATTGGAGTAATACTTGCAATAATGCCATGGAATTTTCCTTTCTGGCAGGTATTTAGGTTTGCTGCACCAAATTTAATGGCTGGAAACGTAGGAATACTCAAACATTCTCCAAATACTTTCGGTTGCTCCCTAAAAATTGAAGAAGCATTTCTTGAAGCCGGTTTCCCCGAAGGAGTTTTTACAAATCTTATTATCCCAGTTGAAACAGTTCCACAAATTATTGAAAGCAAGCATATCGCAGCCGTTACTTTGACTGGAAGCACTCCAGCTGGTTCATCTGTTGGCACTAATGCCGGTAAAGCCATTAAGAAAGTCGTTCTTGAACTTGGTGGAAGCGACCCCTACATTATTTTTAAAGATGCCAATTTAGAAAAAGCAGCCGAACTTTGCGTAACTGCCCGCACTTTGAATAGCGGACAAAGCTGCATTGCTGCTAAACGTTTCGTAGTAGAAAAGCCAGTTTTAGAAGAATTTACAAAGATTTTTATTCAAAAGATGAGTCAGAAAGTGCTTGGAAATCCTCTTGATGAAAAAGTAAATATCGGACCTCAGGCACGTCGCGATTTACAACAAAATCTTCACAGACAGGTAGAAGAAAGCGTAAAACTCGGTGCAAAAATTGCTCTCGGAGGCGAGTTACCTAGTGGCAAAGGATATTTTTATCCTGCTACAGTGCTAACTAACGTTAAAAAAGGTTGTCCTGCTTATGAGGAAGAGGTGTTTGGTCCTGTTGCTGCGATTATTGCTGCCGAAGATGAGCAGGAAGCAATTAATATTGCAAATGACACTAAATTTGGATTAGGTGCTGCTTTATTTACAAAAGATATTGAAAAAGCTGAATACTTAGCAAAAAATGTAATGCAATCCGGAACCTGCTGCGTAAATGATTTTGTAAAATCGGACCCACGACTGCCTTTCGGTGGCACCAAAGCATCTGGCTATGGTCGTGAACTTTCTGAATTTGGTATTTATGAATTTGTAAATATTAAAACTATAACAATAAAGGAATAGCTAAGTGATTGTTAAGAAATAAGTCATACTATCAACTTGTTGATAGTATGACTGAAAAAACACTGTTTCCGAATCTCATATTCTGTGTTAGCAATGACTTGTGAGATTTCTCACTTCGTATCAGAATGACAAGATAAAGATGGATTCTGACATCCGTCAGCATTACATTTTTAGTTATGTCATCTCCATTTAAATGAAGCATTTGCTTTATATCGGAAGTTCCATTTTATAAAATCATCTAATATATAGTTAAATAAGGAGT
>CAZCLJ010000138.1:3871-11845 GCA_964499465.1 uncultured Hyphomicrobiales bacterium | reverse complement strand
ATTTTCTCAAAAGTAAACGTCTTCGTTTATATTCGCCTCAGAATGACTGTGTTAACTTATATCATCTCCATTTAAATAAAGGTCTTCCTTTATCTGGGGGTTTGGAATTACAACTTATATTTTTTTCTACTCGTTTTCGGTTTGATATCAATTAATAAACAGCATTTTGCTTTTCACGTTTTTTTTTAATATATTTGTTATTAAGAGAAGTAGTAATTTTTTCAAAAAAAGAAGAAACGATAATTGCTAATTAATAATTATTAAATTCGATTAAACAATGCAAGTATTAGAAGAGTTCAAGAATTTTCTGGCAATAGAAAAAGAATATTCAGAAATAGATAATTCAAAAATCATCATAGTTGCTGCTCCGCTCGAAACAACAGTGAGTTTTGGGAAAGGATGCAGCTTAGGACCAGAGAAAATAATTGAGGCAAGTGCTTATGTTGAGTTTTACGATAACGAAACAGATAGAGAGATTTGCTTTGAAAAAGGAATAGCAACACTTGAGCCGCTAAATTTTGACGGAATGACTAACGAAGAAGCAATCGAACATACTGAAAAGTATATCGGAGAATTATTAGAATTGGATAAATTTGTCGTTACGCTTGGAGGGGAGCATACAATTTCGCTTGCTCCAATTAAAGCCCATTTAAAAAAGTATCCGAATATGTCGCTTTTGCAATTCGATGCACATTCCGATTTACGAGAGGAATACGAGGATTCTCCTTATTCCCACGCCTGCGTAATGAAACGAGCAGTTGAGTTCATTAATCCTACGAAGCTTACCCAGGTAGGCATAAGGGCATTATGTATTGAAGAAAGCAGATTTATTAAGGAAAATAAAACAAATACTTTTTTCGCAACTGATATAAGAACCAGGAAATGGGGCGAAAATTGGCAAAAAGAAGTAGTAAATACACTTAGTGATGAGGTTTATATTAGTTTTGATGTAGATTATTTCGACCCAGCAATAATGCCTGCAACCGGAACGCCTGAGCCAGACGGCTTCCTTTATAATGAAACTTTAAATATTTTCAGAGAAATAAAAAAGCAGAACAAACGAATAGTTGGATTTGATGTAGTCGAGCTTGCTCCAATCGAAGGATTATCGCATCCAGATTTAACGACAGCCCGGCTTGTTTATAAACTCTTAAATTTTGCTTTTAGTTAGTTCCACAAATACTGGGGATTTTATGATTAAAGATTTACCGAAAATAGCAGAACTCAATCTTGAAGATACCGATGAAGCTGTTAATAGTAATTTAAAAATATTATTAGCTAAGTGCAAAGAAGTAGTTAGAATTAAAATAGATAATTCAGATAATTCATATGGAAACATTACATCAAATCGTTTTACTGAAGAAGAATTATTCTTAATTGAAAAGGCATACTGGTTCTGCGTAAAAGCCCACGAAGGTGCAAAACGTAAGTCTGGCGAGCCGTTCTATCTTCATCCTGTTCTTGCTACGCTTTACCAGTTACACCTCTTTAAAAAAACTGATGTAATAACTGTTATTTGCTGTCTTTTGCACGATACGGTTGAAGATTCAGAAAAACGTTCTCAAAAACTACTTGAAGTAGAACTCGCATTTGGCAGCGAGGTGAAGAAAATAGTTGATGCACTAACAAATATCAGAGGTTCAATTACTGAGGAAGCTGAAACATTTGCTAAACTTCTGCTTTCTATGATAACCGATTATCGGGTTATTCTGATTAAACTTTGCGACAGGTTACATAATATGTACACATTAGGAGGGCATAAGAATCCGGACAAAAGAATGCAAATTGCTGACGAAACTCTCCAATTCTTTGTTCCTATAGCCCAGCGGCTTGGTGTCTGGAATTTAAAAAATGAACTTGAAGAATTAGCTTTTAAATATAAAGATAATGAATTATACAGCAAAATTAAGAATGAACATAAAGAACGGCTGATTATTGATAGCGCTTATTATACTGAATTAGAAGATGGCTTTAAAAAAATCCTGATGACTTACAATATTGATTGCGATTTTCTAATTGACCATAAAACCAAGTATCAAATTTACACTTTAATGAAAGAAAATAATCAAGAGCAAAAAGATATTCAAAATTATTTTTCTGTTGTAATTTCTTTGAAATCAAATGTGGTCTTCGAGTGCTGGACTGCATTGGGTATTATTCTTTCTCACTATCCGCAGGCAGGAAAAATTGAAGATTACGTAAATTTCCCTAAATTTAATCAATTCAGGTCCTTAAAAACTACCGTTTACGATGGAAAAGGGAAAAAAGTTGAGGTCCTTATTCGCACTAACGAAATGGAAGAAACTGCAAGAAATGGAATTATCCAAGACCTTGATGTAAAAAAAGAATTTAAAACACTCGACTTAACTGAAAGGGAAATTTCTATTGTAAAAAACTGGATTGATGAAATTGTTGATGAACAAAAAATTGATGCAGTTGAAACTATCTGGGAATTAATGAAAATTAACTACTATCAGAAAGAAATCAACGTTTTTTGTAATAACCAATATTATCGGTTGCCAGAAGGCGCCTCTGCACTTGATTTAGCTTGGATTGTTCATAAAAATAAAACCTTTTACCTCGAAAAAACAATTATTAATAGCAAAGACGTTCATTACTCAATTCAGCTAAAAAAAAGTGATAAAGTAGATTTTGTTTTTTCAGACAAACCTACTATCAATAAAAACTGGCTCAAAAGCGTTATTATGTTAAAGCCAATTGCAAATATTTATCAATATATAAAAGAATCATATACCTACTATGGACAAAAACAGTCAAATTATTAGCTTTATCAGCAATCTTTATGAGTCCGGAAATTTTATTGAAAATGAATTCAATCAGTTTTCCTCTGAATTTGTTGATTTGCTTAACAATGGAAAAATCCGTGCTGCTGAAAAAGATGAGCAGGGCAACTGGCGGACGAATATCTGGGTGAAAAAAGGTATTTTGCTTCTTTTTAAATATGGGAAATTAAAAGATTATTCGATTAATAACGGCTTTGCTTTTTTTGATAAAGATACGATTCCATTGAAGCCGTTACAACTTGATAACGGAGTGCGATTAGTGCCGGGCGGCTCTTCAATACGCACTGGCTCTTACGTTGCAAAAAGCGTGATTTGTATGCCTCCGATGTATATTAATATTGGTGCTTATATTGACGAAGGAACTATGATTGATTCTCATGCTCTCGTTGGGACTGCTGCTCAGGTCGGCAAAAGAGTGCATATCAGCGCAGCAGCGCAAATTGGTGGTGTGCTTGAACCGCCCGGAGCAAGTCCGGTTATAATTGAAGACGATGTGCTAATCGGTGGAAATTGCGGTGTTTATGAAGGGGTTATTATTAGGGAGAAAGCCGTGCTTGGCTCTGGCACTATTATTACTGCTTCTACTCCAGTCTATGATTTAGTTAATAAAACAATAATAAAAAAAGAAGCGGGTAAGCCAATTGAAATTCCCAAGCAGGCAGTTGTTGTTGCTGGAAGTCGCGCTATTAAAGGGGATTTTGCTGCAGAGCATAATTTGTCTATTTATTGCCCGATTATTATAAAATATCGTGATGAAAAAACCGATGTCAGAACTGCATTAGAAGATACGTTGAGGTAAAATTATATATTTATAAGAGTGTAATTCCAAACCACCTAATAAAGCATAACTTTTTAAATGGAGATGACTTAAATTTGCACTGTCATTCTGAATCGCAGCGAAGAATCTCACAACTCCTTGCTACTACAGAACTTGAGATTCCTCACTTCGTTTCGGAATGACACCTTTTCTGGGTAATTTGCTAACTTCAGAACTCCTAATGCCTCGTAGTTTGCTATTTCGCAATTAATATAGTTCTGATATTAAAAATAATATAATTTCAAAAAATTGCAAACATATAACTCCTAAATAAATTTAGGAGTTATTCTAATAATTAGAGTAACTCCCAAATTTATTTGGGAGATTAACTGCGCAATTGTTCAGTGCGAGGCAAATCTCCTAACTCCTTTATTTTCGTTATGGGGCTTTAGTTCAGAAATTATGAATTTTTAGGTAAATTTACAAAAAATGTCGTTCTGTCTTCTTTTGTTGATTTAAAACTGACAGAACCTTTTAAATATTTTTCAGTCAAAAGCTTAACACTATAGGTTCCGATACCGCGACCCAGACCTTTAGTAGAAAAAGAGCGTTGAAAAATCTGAAGTTGTACTTCTGATGGAATATAACTTTCATTTTTAATCCACAATTGAATTTCGTTTTCAATTTCAGTACATCCTATAATGATTAATTTATCATTTTTTGAAGATTCAAGAGCATTTTTAAGCAAATTAGAAAGAATTCTTCCAAGAATTGCTTTATCAGTTCTAAAGTTAATATTTACTGAGTTTTTGTCAATTAAAATTTCTTTATCCTTTGAAATATCATAATTCATATACACATCAATAACATCTTTAATAATAGAAATTGAATTTGCTTTTTCCAAATAAACCTGAAGTTCATTATTTTCAGCAGCAAGTAGTTGTTTTTGTGCATTAATCTCATTCATCAGTTTTTTCGAAAGTTGAGAAGCAAATTGCTTATATCTATTAAATTCATCTGGTAAATCAACTTGAAGCAATTCAGCAAGATTAAGAAAACCTACTGCAGTATTGGCTATATCGTGGAAAAATATTTTTTCTAAAACTTTGCGCCTTTTTTCATCATTTATTTCAGTTAATGAAAATACAATAAAAAACTCTTCATCAAGTGTAATAGAAGACGTTTTGACTTTAAAATCATAAGCTTTTCCAATTTCTTCATTATAAATTCTACACTCTTTAGAATCATCTTGCTCTTTTAATGCTGATAAAATTGAAAGCAATGCTCCACAGTCGGTGCAAGATTTTGAATTCCCACAGCCAAATTCAGTTTCAAAAGCGTGATTGCATTTGAGAATTTCGCCCGGACGTTTTCCCAAAATAGAGCTATCATCTTCTAATGATAAATATTCTAAAAGTATTTTATTTGCAAAAACAATCTGCCTTGTTTTATTTAAAAGAATTACTATATCTGGTATTTTATCAAGCAGTTTTCGCGGGGCAGAACCTAACATTACCTTTTTGGACAGTTCAACAATATCTTCAAAACTTAATCTTTGTTTTAATGAATATATTTCTTTTTTTGGCATTTTTTATATAAATTATATTTTATGTTAAAATTCTCATTTTTTAGTTGGGTTACCAATGACATCTCTACTTTAATAAAACTTTACGAAAGTTAAGAAACTTTCGCAAAGTAAAAGAGCTAAATACTTTCGTAAAGTTTCTTAACTTTGCGAAAGTTGAAAATCTAAACTATCTAATCTTTCTAAACCTTATATCATCTCCATTTAAATAAAGGTCATCCTTTATCTGTAGATTCAGATGAACAGACAAAATTGAATTATTAGAACTACTCTTATTTAAAATTAACGATACATTCTTAAAAATTCTAATCTGTCCTGAAGCTGAGAAATAGGAATAAGCAATTTATCTTTACCAAAAATGGCTTCTGCTTGATTTTCAAACACAAGTTCATAATCTTTACTCATAATAATAGCTTCTTCAGGACAAACTTCCTCACAATAACCACAAAAAATACATCTAAGCATATTAATTTCAAAAAGCTCAGGATAACGTTCCTTATCTCGTTCAGTTTCAGCTGCCTGAACTTCAATAGCAAGAGCAGGACAAACCCGTGAGCATAAACCACAGGCAACACATCGCTCCCCATCTTCTTCTAATACAAGAACAGGGCGTCCTCTGTAAGAACCTGTCGGCTCCCAGCGTTCCTCAGGGTATTGGCGAGTAAATTTTGGCTTAAACATTTGTTTAAATGTTATACCCAAACCACGTGCTATTTCAGGTAAATAAAGCTTTTCCCAAAAGTTTAATCGTTCTGCCTCGGTATTTTTTCTTTTATTCATAATTCTCTTTTTTAAAAAACAACAAAATAATAAAATAATTATTTTTTTAAAAATGAATTTAATAAACTTTTTTTTAAAAATGCTAAAGTTATTTAAAAAATAAATACTTGACTTCAATTATAAAAAATTTGATTAGAGGAGTTCTAAAATTGTCATTCTGAAGCGTAGCGAAGAATCTCACAAGTCATTGCTATCACAGAATTTGAGATTCTTCACTTCGTTCAGAATGACAGATAAAATTGAATTTTTAGAACTCCCCATTAATTAGTGCTTTTCTAATCAAGCAGAAATCTATTTAACAATCTTGCAAATTATATTTATTTTTTTGTTAATTATTAGATTAAAAACGGAATCAATGATTTTCCAAATAGGAAAATTAAAGTACTTCAGAACTACATAAAACCTTAAATAAGTATGAAATTTATTTCCGAAAGTGAAAAATTCAATGCTTGTAACTTCATCTTTTATAAGTGCTTTTAATTTATTTTCATCAAATGAATGTAAATGAGCGTTTTGTGGAGTTAATTGATTACAATGAATGCATAAATATTGACTGATTTTTTCTTTGTAAGGAGTAGAAATAATTAAAGTACCATTTTTCTTTAGTTTTTTTATTGCTTGCCTGATGAATTCAGATGGTGTTTCTAAATGCTCAATGATTTCAGCAGCAACTATGCAATCAAAACTATTGTCAGCAAAAGGAAGATGGTATGCATCTCCAACAACTCCAAAATGATTTTCAAAGGGATATTCTTTTAATGCTTTCTTAATATTATTAATTGAAATATCAAGTGAAACAATTCTTTTGTTTTTGCCAATGCGCTTTGCAAGCCAAGCACTTCCTGAGCCAATATCCAAAACAAGTTCGGAATTTTTAGGGATTAAAGATACTATATACTCCCTTAATCTACACTCAGCTTCATAAGTTGCTTTTTCTCGCTTTTCAAAATAATCGAAATACTCACCATCAAGGGTGTAATGTTCTAAGTAATTGATTTTCTTAGAATCACTAAAGTCATTACTAAGAAAAATCGGAATCCCTTCTTTTATGTCAAATTTGATATTTTTATCAATACTTAATATTTGATTTTTATCATTATCTAAAAATAGTTCCGAATTAGAAACTGGGCATCTTAAAATGTTAATTATTTTTTGTAGGTCCATTATAGTTTTGGGTTTAAGTTCAAATATTCTGATTTTTTTTCAATAATGAGTCTTGAAATAATCTGATTATTTTTCTTCAAAAATAATAGGAAACAGTTTATTGTTAGTGAAATATTTTTTGAAAGAATATATAAATATTGATTACCAGTTCTTTGGTATGAAATTCTCACGATTTACAATGGAAGCACTGTCGCCGGTAGCTTTTATTATGAACAAGCCCTTCTTTTGAGCGTATTTTGCAGCCGATGCTTCATCTCGAAGAAAAGCTACTGCTCCAAAAATGTTTTCTTCTGCAAATCTTGGAAACAATACTCTAAAACGCTCCAACTTCTCAAGAAATTCATCTACTAATTGAATTTTCAAAGTAGTCTTTACTTCAACAACAACTACATCTTTGCCATTAGCAGCAATAATATCAAGTTCCATATCTTTTTCAGGTGATTCAATTCGTGTGTAAGTTTCTTTAACGTCAATATTCCTTTGCTTAAGAATGGAAACCAATTTTCCTTCTACAAGCGATTCAACCAACTTTCCCCACTGCCCTGTAAACATACTTTCCAACTGCTTATACTTCTTTTGCTGAATTCTTTCAATTCGTTCCAATTCTTTCTTTGCTGCTTTATACTCTTCATCGTTTCTTTGGTGAAGTTTTTCTAAATCTTTAAAGCGCTTGTCAGTTTCCTGAAATCTTAATGCAGTTTCCTGAAACTTCTTATCAGTTTCTTTAAACTTATTGTCAGTTTCTTTAAACTTCTTATCAGTTTCTCGCATCATCTCACGCGTTTCTCTGAAAAGCATAAGCATATTTTCAAAAGTTAATGGCTCTTGGTTGCTTTGTTCTAATTCCATTTCCATTTTAATATCCTTTTTTATTGTAATGTTTA
>CAZCLJ010000138.1:0-3771 GCA_964499465.1 uncultured Hyphomicrobiales bacterium | reverse complement strand
CTTTCCAACTGCTTATACTTCTTTTGCTGAATTCTTTCAATTCGTTCCAATTCTTTCTTTGCTGCTTTATACTCTTCATCGTTTCTTTGGTGAAGTTTTTCTAAATCTTTAAAGCGCTTGTCAGTTTCCTGAAATCTTAATGCAGTTTCCTGAAACTTCTTATCAGTTTCTTTAAACCTCTTATCAGTATCACGCATCATCTCACGGGTTTCTCTGAAAAGCATAAGCATATTTTCAAAAGTTAATGGTTCTTGTTTGCTTTGTTCTAATTCCATTTCCATTTTAATATCCTTTTTTATTGTAATGTTTAAAAATATTTACCAGTTCTTTGGTATGAAATTCTCACGATTCACAATGGAGGCACTGTCGCCAGTAGCTTTTATTATGAATAATCCTTTCTTTTGAGCGTATTTTGCTGCCGATGCTTCATCACGAAGAAATGCAACTGCTCCAAAAATGTTTTCTTCTGCAAATCTTGGAAATAATGCTCTGAAACGTTCCAACTTTTCAAGAAATTCATCTACTAATTGAATTTTCAAAGTAGTCTTTACTTCAACAACAACTACATCTTTGCCATTAGCAGCAATAATATCAAGTTCCATATCTTTTTCAGGTGATTCAATTCGTGTGTAAGTTTCTTTAACGTCAATATTCCTTTGCTTAAGAATGGAAACCAATTTTCCTTCTACAAGCGATTCAACCAACTTTCCCCACTGCCCTGTAAACATACTTTCCAACTGCTTATACTTCTTTTGCTGAATTCTTTCAATTCGTTCCAATTCTTGCTTTGCTGCCTGATGTTCTTCATCTTGTTGCTTATGTAAATTCTCTAAATCGCGAAATCTCAATGCAGTTTCTCTGGAAGATTCACGCATCATTTCACGGGTTTCTTGAAATTGCTTTGTTGATTGCTCCATTGCTTTTCTTGTCTCTCTGAAAAGCAAAAGCATTTTTTCAAAAGTTAATGGCTCTTGGTTGCTTTGTTCTAATTCCATTTCCATTATGTTGCTCCAGTTTTTTGACTAAAATAATCAATTAATATAAAACGAGTTAAAGAAAAAAATATTTTGAATATGCTTATACAAAACAGCCCGAAAATGCAAGCAAAATCGGGCTGTTTTTAATCGTATTTAGAAAACTTAACTTGCTTTTGTAACTACTTTCGTTATTAATTTTGCAGCATCTTCAAAGTTTTCGGCAATTTCAAATTTCATTCCAGACTGCTTAAGAGTTTTTTTACCTTCTTTTGCTTTAGTTCCATCTAAGCGGATAATAACCGGAACATCGACTTTTACGGTTTGCAATGCCTGGACAATACCGTCAGCAACTTTATCGCAACGAACTATTCCACCAAATATGTTGATTAGAACGGCTTTTACATTTGAGTCGCTAAGCATAATTCGGAAAGCATTTGCTATTCTATTTGGATTTGCTCCGCCTCCAACATCTAAGAAGTTAGCAGGATTTCCACCGGACAGTTTGATTAAATCCATTGTGGACATTGCAAGACCTGCGCCATTAACCATACAGCCAACGTTTCCATCTAATTTAATATAATTCAAATCGTATTTGCTTGCTTCTACTTCCAAAGCATCTTCTTCAGTAATATCCCGAAGGTCAACATATTCTGGATGGCGGAAAAGGGCGCTGTCGTCAAAATTGATTTTAGCATCAAGAGCGATAAATTCACCTGCTTTTGTCAAAACAAGCGGATTTATTTCGAGCATACTGCAATCCAATTCAATATATGCTTTTACTAATTTAGGAATGAATTTAGAAAAACTTTTCAGTGCATCTCCCTTTAAGCCGAGTCCAAAGCCGAGACGTCTCGCCTGATATGCCTGCAAACCTAAAGCCGGGTCGATATGCTCTTTCAAAATCTTTTCAGGAGTTTCGGCGGCAACTTTTTCAATTTCCATTCCGCCTTCTGTTGAAACCATAATAAGATTTTTTCCTATTTGTCTGTCAAGAACAATGCTGGTATAATATTCTTTTTCAATCTCGGTGCCTTGCTCAATAAACAAACGGTTTATAATCGTTCCGGCTTCGCCTGTTTGAATTGTAACAAGCTTATTTCCGAGCATTGCTTTAGCATAGTTATATACTTTATCAGCAATATTTTCTTTGCTGATAATATTAACTCCTCGAACTTGTTTTTCGAAAAGTTCCATTGGGGTATTGTTTTTTATATCATAAACAACACCTTTCCCACGTCCTCCAGCATGAACCTGAGCTTTCAAAACAACGGTTCCTATGCCTTTCGACTGAAATTCTTCATAAGTAATTTTTCCTGCTTCTTCAGGTGAAAAAACAGGGACTCCTTTTAAGAGTGGCACGTCAAATCTACGCAGCAACTCTTTCGCCTGATATTCATGTATTTTCATATCTTATTTTAAATGTGATTAAAAGAAATAATATTTTGTCTATATAAGATTAAATTCTTTTCCAACAATTTCAAATACTTCAAGTATTTTATTTAAATGTTCGTCTTCGTGAGTAGCCATATAGCTTGTTCTCATCATACTCATATTTGGAGGAACACCGGGTGGAACGAAAGCATTAACAAAAATACCTCTGTCGAAAAGTTTTCTCCAGAATTGTAATGCTAAATCGAAATCCCCTAAAATAACCGGGACAATCGCAGTTTTGCTCTCAATAATTTTAAATCCGAGTTCTTTGAAACCCTTTTGCATTTTTTGAGAATTAGAAATCAGTTTATCAACAAGCTCCGGCTGTTCTTCTAAAATATCAAGAGCAGCAAGAGTTGCAGCGCACGATGCTGGTGTTGGGCTTGCACTAAAAATAATTGCTGCAGACTGGTGCTTAAGATAATTTGTTACTCTTTCTGGTCCGGCAACGAATCCACCAAGAGAAGCAAAAGTCTTTGAGAAAGTTCCCATAACCAAATCTGTTTCTTTAGTTAAATTGAAGTGGCTTGCCGTTCCTCTTCCGCCTTCTCCGATAACACCAACTGAGTGTGCATCATCAACAAGCACTCTTGCTCCGTATTTATGCGCTACGTTTAAAAGTTCAGGTAAATTAACTATTTCACCTGTAACAGAAAAAACGCCATCGGTTACAATAAATTTTCCGGCGGATTCTGGCACTGTTGAAAGAACTCTTTCAAGGTCTGCCATATCATTATGTTTATATCTGATAAATTCGGCAAAACCGCCTTTAGCCATCATTGCACCGCTAATTATGCAGGCATGGTTCTCTTTATCGGAAATTAAATAATCACCTTTTTGTGCGAGTGTCGAAAGAATACCAAGTGCAGTTTGAAAACCAGTGCTGAACAAAAGAACTGATTCAAATCCCAGAAATTTTGCTAATCTTTCTTCTAATTCTATGTGTAAATCTAATGTGCCGGTAAGGTATCTTGAGCCGGAGCAGCCCGTTCCGTATTTATGAACAGCATCTTCTGCTGCTTTTTTTACCTTTGGATTAGCTGTCAAGCCAAGATAGTTATTCGAGCCAGCCATTATCATCTTTTTACCTTCAACCATTACAACGGGTCCTTCATTTTCTTCGATTTGATGAAAATAAGGATACAGCCCAAGCTTTTTTACTTCATCTGCTTTTGTAAAGTTGAAACATTTTTCAAATAAATCCACAATTTACTCCATTTATTTTTTTAATATTTTAAGTTTTTTTTCTTATTTAATACCTATTTTAAAGTGGTTTATAGTTTATAGTTTATAGTTTATAGTTTATAGTTTCAGAACTCCTGACCCCATAACGAAAATAAAGGAGTTAGGAGATTTGCCTCGT
>CAZCLJ010000137.1:0-11851 GCA_964499465.1 uncultured Hyphomicrobiales bacterium | reverse complement strand
TCAATTATCAATTGTCAATTGTCAATTATCAATTATCAATTATCAATTATCAATTATCAATTATTTCAAAATAATAACCTGCTCGTATCTAATTTCAGTCGGCGTAGTAAGAATAATTGTGTAAATACCATTTGCTATTTCGTTTGTGCTGAAAACGAAGTTAAAAGATTTATTGGTATTAGGAACAACATTCCAGCGTTCAAGTTCAGTATTTTGATTATTCAATCCGAATAGCTCAATTTTATGTTCGCCAGATTCATTTGCCTGAATATCAACAATGATTTTTTCAGAAGCTGGTGTCGGATACACGCGTAAATAAAGCGGAGTTGTGTATTTTAATAATCTGTCGCCGCCTTGCTCGCAAATTTTGGATTCCAAAATTGAATTAATAAATCGCAAATCGCCTATTTCGTTGTTTTCATTTGTAAAAGTAATATCGCTCCAAGTCAATGTGGTTGATTTTCTATCACCTAAAAGCGTGCTTGATGGGAAGCTATAAATAATTTTCTTTCCAAAACTAATTTCTGTTTCTTCAAAAGATAATTGGAGAACTCTTTCGCTTATTCCTTCAGTTTCATTATAAATTATCGTATCATTTAATATGCTAAAGGTATCTAATAAATCATTATAAATATAAAGCATACTTGCATTGAATCTTAAAGTAGCATTAAATCTTACTTTTATGGGGTTTCCATTGTTTTCAAGTTTTGCGTAAAGCGGAAATTGAAAATCTTTTATGTTTGGATTAACTATTGTATCCGGCAGCCATACAATTACAGAATTAGCTGGCATTCCGTTTCCGCGAATGGAAATTTTCTTTATATCATCGCAAGTGTTGACTTTATAAAAAACATCAACAGAATCTAAATAACTTCTTATTTCTGTTGGAGTAAAGTGTATTGTAATAATTATACTATCTCCAACTGGAATAGTTCTGTTCTTGTAATCTGGTTGATATGTAAATTGAGGCAGTCTGTTTTCTAAATGCAATGAATCAATCAATATAGGAACTTTGCTGTTATTTTTGATTACAAGTTCCTTGCTAACAGTATTTCCGACAATAACATTTCCAAAAACAACTTCATTAGGCAAAGCAAGAACAGCAGATACTTTTTCACCGACAAGCTGAGTAACAACATTAACTTGTTCAGCATTAACGATAGCATTTATTACTGCATTGCAGGTTTTTGTTCCATCGCTTGTGCTTGCCGGAGTGAAGCTAATTTGGAAAGTAGCGGTTTCACCCGGATTTAAGGTAAGCGGTAAAGTTGGTTGAGTAATAATCGCAAACAAAGCAGCATCCGGACCAACTAAATTAATACTTTGCAAAGTAATGGGGGCAGTGCCGGTATTTTCAACGATTAAATCTCTTGTTTCATCTTCGCAGGGAGCAAGCTGCCCGTAATCAATTACATCAGGAACAACTATATTTCCTTCAAGAGCCTGACCAATAAATGGAATATTTATAGTGTCGCTGCACTGCAAATCGAAAATAACACTAATTGTTCCGTTGTTATTACCGGAATTTGCAAAAAGCAATGATAAATCAATTGTAGTGTTTCCACCATTTGCAATTAAATAAATATCCTGATTTGGTGAAAAAGTAATATTAGCATTATCAGAAATAATTTTACTTATTCTTGCATCTAATTCGCCGAGATTAGTAAGAGTCAAAACCTGATTAGCAGTTTCTCCAATTGGCACTGAACCGAAATCAATACTATTTGGATTTGCCTGAACGTTAAGCTCTAAACTTTCACCAGTTAAGCTAATTGAAATTTGGGAATCTACTAAATCGTCAGTATAAATGATCAATTGAGCAGTTTTCATTCCGGCTGGGCTGTTGCTTGGGTCAAATTCAATGATATATGTAACTGTTGCCCCCGGCTCAATTCTCATTCTTGGTGATGGAAATTGAACTAATTTGAAATTTGAAATGTTTTGACCGGTAATTTCCGGGTCATTGGTTAAATTTACATAGCCGGTTCCGTTGTTTGTTAAATAAACTGTATCCCTTTTCGTTTGACAAACTGCAATTTTTCCGAAATCAATATTATATTTTGACATAACAATTTCCGGCTCAACAATCGTAGCTTTTATTGGAATACTAACTGAATCATCGCAAGCACCGGAATTTGCAAAAGAGAAAACTGTTATATACGTTGAATCCGTTAAATTATCTGTAGGAGCAAATTCCAAATCGAACGACATTTCCACTCCGGAAGGAAGTAAAAATGGTGGATTTGTCGGGTCAAAACTTACTATTCTAAATGGTGGATTTACTACGGGATAATCTCTGATATATGCAGCAGCAGTGCCATTGTTTATTAATGTTACGGTAATAGTATCTTTTTGCCCAATGCGAACTGGAGCGAATGGCTCAATATTTACTATTTCCAAATTGGTTTCAACTACATTTGCAGTAATGTTTAGTGAATCAGTGAAGAGTCCGCAGCCATCAGAAGAAATGTAGATTTTTCCCTGAATATTACCAGTTCCGTTAGCAAATAATTTAATTATAATTTCTGAAGAATCGTTTGGTAAAATCTGATACTTTTCAATTGTATAACTACTGTTTGGTAAATTTAAATTTACATTGTTTATATTGATAAAAAATAAATCATTGTTTTTAACAAAAAAGCTAAAGAATACTGAATCGTTATTGCAAATATTCCCTAAATCAATTTGATTGGTTGATAAATCGAAACGTGCTATATGACCAGTTCCTTCTAAATCTACTTGTTTTGAATAAGTATCACATTCATCAACGCCAAAAGTTAAAATAGAATTATATGTAATTTCCTGTGCCGGATTAAAAAGAATATTGATTAAACAAGTGTCGTTTGGAGGCAAAATTCGTTCGCCCAGAATTTGATATGCAAAACCATCGGCAGGATTTAAAACCGGGTCAGACAAATTCAGTGCAAGATTTGAGTTATTACGAATCACTAAAGGATTTTCGTATTGCTCTCCAATACATCTTGTTCGAAAATCTACTCTTAAAATTGGATTAGTGATTGTAATATCATAAACTTCTAAATTTATATCTTCAATAGTTGCCACTAATTTAATTATCCATGGGTCTTTATTAGGACTGGAATTTGGAATAAATAAAGTATCAGTAATAGTTCCGCTTTGCCCGGTTTGATATGTATATCTTAAAGTAACTGGAACAGATTCATCAACAGGGATTATTACCTCATTATGTGGGCTAATCAGTTGAAAACCGAGGTTTCCATATAAGAAATTACTTTGGTCAAAATTAATCGTTAGTGGGCTGTCGCCATTGTTTCTGATGTAAATAGTAGTGTCCTTAAACGAACCTTCGCAGTTTGCTATTTGGAAAGTAGCAACAGAATCGCCGGCGATTTCCGGCATTTTCTTAATAATTAAAACGTTTGCAGCAGATTGAGAAAGAATTCTTGCCGGCTCGTTAAGATATGGTGCAGTTATTGGAGTATTCACATCTTGAAGCACAACGAAATAGAAGAGAGTATCGGTTGTAAAATTCAAATCCAAAGCAGCAGTCCAGTTGCCATTTGTTTGGATTAAAGCAACCTGAGTCCAGTCGCTATTTTCTGGTTTTATATAAGCAGCAAGCGTTTTTCCAGCTTCTTTACTTCCCTGAATAGTATGTATTCTTTCAATATAGTGGCTGGTATCGCTAGCAAAGCCCGTATATGAAGAAGCAGTTGCGGTAGGGGAATAATTATAGGAAGTGGATTGCATAGCATCTGCACGGACACGACCAGCTCCGCCTGTTGTTGTTAAATTCTGTCCACCATTTACATAAGAAGCAACATTGTAGAGTGATTGTTTAGCAAAAGCAGCAATTAATCCGCCGGAGCCACTTCCACCATCGCCATCGCCGTTCCCACCATTCCCACCATTGGCTTGAAAAGAAATATTCTGTATGGTATTTCCAAAAATTAGAATAGCACCGCCTCCACCACCACCGGAGCCGGAACATTCATTCATACCTTGAGGATTGCCACTTGCTCCACCGGAACCACCAGCAAGTGGAACACCCATCAGATTTCCAACGATTTGTCCTCCGGTATTTGTGCCGGCATTTGAATTAGAGCCGACACTGGCATAACCACCAGAGCCACCTTTTTGATTTTGTTGGTAACCACTACCACCGCCATAGCCACCGGGAGGATTGCAAGCACCACCGTCATTGCATCCATTCCCGGATAATCCAAACGGGTGGCCTGTGCCGCCACCAGATGCTTCGTACCATGCAAAAGCGGGAGCAGTAACACTATTTAAGCTTGCTCCATTACTATATGTTCCGGTTCCTTTAATATTTTGATAATCGCTTGAAAAAGGATTTCCAGAGCTGTTCCGTCCGCCGGGACCTCCACCAGTAAATCCATTACCTCCAGCATCACCACTACCAGCCCAATCGCAAAATCTTCCACCTCCTCCGCCACCACCGGGACCGCCATTTCCACCAGCACCTGATGCAGGAGCAGAACCGTTTACAGAAATAATTGTGTTTATATTCTGTCCGTTAATTTTGCCTTTCGATAGCAAAACAAAGGGTAAGTAAGCTTGATTGCCAGATGTAATTGGGTCGCAGTCGGTTTTTGTAACTGTATAAGTTTGACTGCTTGCTAAAATAAGTGAATCAACTATCATTGCGCCGCGGCGGGAACGTCTGCCGAGTGTTCCCTCGCCAAATACTCTGTCCGGATTAGAACTTATGTCGCCAAGATGGTATGGCTTAACAATATAAAAAGTATCAATAGTGCTAAAAGTTCCATTTACATTCACTCTAACCGGGATGCGATAAGCATTTTGTAAATCGCTCCAGTACGAAGAATTTGGTTCTACTGCCGGATTAATAAATGCCTGTGAAGAAATCATTCGTCCCTGCCAGCTAACTACGAGTGGTCCGAAAGTGATTTTCTCTTCGTCGGCAGGGCTAACACATTCAATTTTGACATTGCTAGTTTGGTCGTTCAAATAAAAGCCATCTGCACCAAAATTGTCATTTGTTCCGGTTGGTCCGATTATTTCAAAATAAATATTCATACCGGGCGAGCCAATATCGGGCAAGATATATGAAATTTGTTGAGCAAAAGCATTAATCCAAAGGATTTGATAAATAAAAATTATTATTAAAAAAAGTTTCATTGGTTTCATTGTAATGTCCTTTGTATATTGATTTACATTTTAGCTAAATTAAGAATTTTTTCTACCTGTTCTGGGATAGTAAGTAAAGAATTATCAATTTCAATAGCATCATCAGCTTTTTTAAGTGGAGACGCAGCACGGGTAGAATCGTAATTATCGCGGGCAATTAGCTGCTGCTTTACTTCTTCCTGTGTAACCTTTTTCCCTTGGGCAAGCAACTCAAGTGTTCTACGCTTTGCACGCTCTTCGGCAGAGGCAATTAGAAAGATTTTTAAATCGGCATCTGGAAAAACGACAGTTCCAATATCGCGTCCGTCCATAACAACACCGCCATTTTGCCCTAATTCCCTTTGCTGGCTGACTAAATAATCCCGAACATTTTGCATTGCAGAAATTGGACTAACGTATTTGGTTACAATCGGTTCTCTAATTTCCCGACTAACATTTTCACCATTTAAAAAAGTTTGCTGCCCCTCGTCGCTTTGCTTTAGCTCAATATTCAAACTGTTTAGTAGATTTAAAACAAAATTTTCATCAAAATTTTCATTAGGAATAGTGAGAGTTGAAGTATCATTTGCAGGATAAATTGAATTATTCTGATTGCAGGCACGTAGCCATGCAACAGTAACAGCGCGGTACATAGCGCCGGTATCAATATAAATATAAGACAATTCTTTTGCAACAAGCCGTGCTGTTGTGGATTTTCCTGAACTTGATGGTCCGTCAATAGCAATTAATCTTTTCATTTAATTATTCAAAAATATTTCAAAAACATATAGACTATAATTTAATAAATTTATTTGTTATTAAAAAAGATTATAAATCTAATTTTTCTCTTCTATCTTTTTATCACTCCTTCCCAAGCTGTATTTGGGAAGGAGTTTTTCAGTCATACAATCAGCAAGCTGATAGCATGACAAGAGAAAGATGAGATAATAGGGAAAAGATGGACTCCACTTTCCCAATTGGAGTCCACCTAAAGAAAAAAAAGAAAAAAATTATTTGCATTTCACTTGAAAAATTATTAGGTTTGCAATGTCTCAGAAATATTAGATTAAATAAAATAAAAATAATGGACATAGAAAAGCAATACAGCAAAATAACATTGCATTTGAAGAAGCAACCTGAATTGCTTGAAAATAAATTATTTTAAATAGAAAAAACAAGAAAAGAGATAAATAGAATAAATAACTTTTGCTTTTTAGGAAAAAATGGAAAATATACAACTTGCACAACTTGTAAAGGTTGACGGAAAATATGATTTAACAATATTTTCACCAGATAGAATTGATATAATTGAAGATAGCATTTTTGAAAAGGGAAATAAACTTTTCATTAAATGTTTAAAAAGAAAAAAAGATATTCAAGTTAAACCCGAAGAAATTGTCAGGCAATTAATGCTTGATAAAATCATTAATGAATATGGATACCCTCTTGATTTAATTGAAGTGGAATATACTGTAACTTTTGGTAGAGAAAAGAAATTTGCTGACATTGTTATTCTTAATAAAAAAGACAAAACAAGTGTATATTGCGTTATTGAAATTAAAAAACACAAAGCTAAAGATGGCAAAGACCAATTAAAAAGTTATACAAATGCTACCGGCGCACCTCTTGCTATATGGACAAATGGTGTTGAGATTAATTATTATGAAAGATTAGACCCTAACTATTTCGAGCCACTTTCTAATATTCCAAAAGCTAATGAAAACATTGATGATGTAAAAAACGAAAAGTTTACTTATCTTGAATTAATGCTTAAAGACAAGCTTACTGAAGAAAGAAAATCTCTCAAACATTTGATTCAGGATATGGAAGATGAAGTTTTGGCAAATGCAGGTGTAGATGTTTTTGAAGAAGTTTTTAAACTAATTTTCACTAAGCTTTATGATGAAATGGAAAGTGCTGATGATAGAGTTAATATTGAAACACAATTCAAAATTTTCAAAAAGCAAAACCAAGAATTAAGTGATAAGCAAATTCTTGAGAAAATTGAAACTGATGATTTTAGGAAACTTGAATTTAGAAGCCGTGGCGATGCTCATTATACAAAAGAAGTGATTAACGAGCTTTACAAAAAAGCTAAAGTAAAGTGGCAGGGAATTTTTGAGCAAGGCGAACCACTGAGAATTACAGATGAAAACCATCTCCAAATCTGCGTGGGATTTTTGCAGAATGTAAAACTTTTCAATTCTAATCTTCAGGTGATTGATGAAGCTTTTGAATATCTGGTAAATAAATCAGCAAAAGGGGAAAAGGGGCAATACTTCACACCAAGAAATGTGATTGATATGTGTGTTTTTATGGTGAATCCAAAAGCAAATGAATTTATGATTGATACCGCTTGCGGAAGTTGCGGTTTTACTGTGCATACTCTTTTTAATGTATGGCAAAAACTTGTGAACCAAGGTAAAGCTCAGTTTGCTAACTTTTCCAATCAGAAACTTACAGGCGAACAAAAAGATTATGTTGATAAAGTTTTTGGAATTGATTTTGATGAAAAGTCAGTCCGCGTTGCCCGAACTCTTAATATGATTGCAGGAGACGGTAAAACGAATGTCTTGCATTTGAATACTTTGGACTATACAAGATGGGAAGAAAAACAAAAAGACAGAACCTGGATTAAAACTTATAACGATGGCTATCAAAGATTGCTTGATTTAGCTGTTGACCCAAAAAATCCAAAGGAATTCAAATTCGATATTGTTATGGCTAATCCTCCTTTTGCAGGTGATATTAAAGATTCACGCCTTATTTCTAATTACGAAGTTGCTTTTGACGGCAAAGGAAAAAAAGCAAATAAAGTTTCCCGTGATGTTTTGTTTATTGAAAGAAATTTGGATTTCCTTAAACCCGGCGGTAGAATGGCTATTGTTCTGCCACAAGGTAGATTCAACAATACAAGCGATGAAAAAATTAGAAACTTTGTAATGGAAAAAGCAAGGTTAATTGCTGTTGTCGGGCTTGACGGAAATACTTTCAAACCACATACCGGAACTAAAACATCTGTTCTGTTTGTCCAAAAATGGGACGATGTAATTAATCCAAAATTAGAAGACTATGAAGTGTTTATGGCAGTAAGTGAAAACAGCGGAAAAGATAATTCCGGCGAAGAAATTTATATGACAAATGAAAATGGTGAAAGAATACTCGACGAGCATAATCATTTAATTCAAAAGCACGACCTGAAAGAAATTGCTGATGCTTTTGAAATCTGGGCTAAAGAGCAGAATTTAAGTTTTTGGAAATAAATTTAAGGTAAGAGATATGAAAATAAACATTTTTAGAATTCAAGCTGATAAGTATGAATTATTATTAAAAAAGTTTGATGAAATAAAACTAGTTAATAAAAGTTCTATTACTGTAAATGATTGGAATTGTTCATTTTATTTATCTGAAAACCCAGAAATACTAGAAATACCTTGGGTTAAAGATTACAAAGATATTCTATCAGATGAAATAATACAAAATAAGATTTATTTTGCTGTATATCTATGCAAAAAAGATGGTAATATTTTTGCAATTACTTATGGCAAATCACATTTTTATGTACGAAATTTTTGTGAATTTGAATTTGGTTTGAATATGGCAACAAGAATTGGCAACGAAAATGATGTTAAACAAGTTGCATCTAAAAGGTTTGCTGGGAAAAAGAAAAAAGAAATTAAAAGCTTTACAAGTAATACTAAATTAGATAATGAAAGTGGTGAATCTGTAGATTATATTAGTTCAAGTATAATTGAATCAAAACAACAAGATTTTGGTAAAAACTCTAAGTTTGGAAACTCATTGATAATTTCTCGTCAAGATTTAAAAGTTGATTTGATTCCTCATTTGTTAGATCAAATTATCACAACCTTAGAAGAAGAACAAAAATTTATTTTACCAAAAACTGATGAAATAAAGAATAAGGATGATATTTTAAGATATGATCAAGAGTTATTATCAAAAATAATCCTTCAAACAAATGAAGAAATTACAACTATTAATGACAGCCATGATTTAATAGGTGTGGATTTTGTATTTTCTGGTAGTGATAAATACTGCTACACTTTTAGAAAAAAAATATCTGAACAATTTGATGAATTGACTTTAGATGATTTAAGGAAATTTATAAATAGCAATATAATAAATAAAGATAGTATTTTCAATATCAAAGTTCAAATTGAAAATGAGAACCAAAATATTTATACCAAAAAACTAAAAGAATACATTGAATATACAATTGATAATGAAAATATTGTATTACAGAATGGTAAATGGATAAAATTTAATGAAAAGTATGTTAACCAAATAAATGAATTTGTTGATTCGATAGAAATTGAGCCAACTGAAGATGAATTTAAAGTTATTACAAAAACAGAAACTGATTTTTATAAAGAAAAAAAAACAGATTTACATTCTTTAAATTATAGAGTTTCAGACAAAGATTTTTCACAGTTAAAAATTGATGGAAATTATAAAGTTGAAGCATGGGATTTAGTAAAAGATGACACTGTTTATGCTGTAAAGTTTGGTACAGCACAAAAATTAGTATATGTTTGTAATCAAGCAGTCGCAACTCTTGATATAATTCGTAACAAAGCTAATTTAAAAAAACTGAGTAATCAACCCAAGAAATATTGTTTATGGTTTGGTTTTGAAAGAAAAGCACCTGATAAAATATCGAACGTTAATTCAATAATCTTGAAACAACAAATTGATCATTTTGCAAGAAAATGTAGAGATATCGGAATTGAACCCGTTTTAAAATTTAGTCAAAAAATATAATAACCCCCTTATGCCACAAATTTCATTCATAAAATATAAAGATATTCTCGAAGCTAGAAGATTTGATGCTGAGTATTTTAAACCAGAGTATTTGGAGATTGAGAAGAAAATTGCAAAATTTCCTTCTCAATTAAAATTAAAAAATATTATTCACCCTACAGAATTCGTAAGAATATATGAAAATGAAGGTATTCATATTTTATTAGCTCAAAATATTCGAGATAATTTTCTTGATTTTTCAAATAAAGCTTATGCTTCTGTTGAATTAAAATCAGCGATTTATAGAAATAAATTAGAATATAATAATGTTCTTATGACACGTTCTGGTGCAAACTTTGGTCAAACAGCTTCTTTTAAAGAATATGATGAAATATATGCATGTGCAGACGTATTAATAATAAAATCAGAGGGTTTCCTTGGCGGTTATCTTGCTACTTATTTGAATACAAAATATGGAAAAGGTTTAATTCATCGAGGTTCTTATGGCTTAGCTCAACCTCATATTGCACCTTCTTATTTATACAAATTACAAATACCAAAATTCAGTTCTGATTTTGAAATATTAATTGATACAATAATTAATAACTCAATTCAAAAACAAACTGAATCCAAACAACTTTACTGCGAAGCAGAAGAATTAATTTTGAAAGAACTTGGGCTTTTGAATTATGATGTTAAACATTCTCTTTGGTTTTCAACAACAAAAAAAGAAATTGATAATGCAAAAAGATATGACAGCGAATATTTTCAACCGAAATATGATGCAATTATCAAAAAAATTGAAGAATACGAAGGCGGCTGGGATTATGTGAAAAATCAGTTTAAACAAAATACTAAACTTTCAAAAAAAGTCGGTGAATATTGTAATTATATTGAGATTAGCGATGTTAATACTTCAAATGGTGAAATTTCATCAAATAAAGTTGAAACAAAAGATATTCCGGCAAATGGAAAAAGGAAATTGTTTGAAAATGATTTATTGATTTCTAAAGTTAGACCTTATCGTGGTGCTGTTTCATTTATTGACTTTAATGTTGATAATTTAATTGGAAGTGGAGCTTTTACAGTTTTACAAGAAAAAACAAATTATAAAAAAGAAGTTTTAATGATATTTTTAAAAACGCAATTCATTAAAGATTTGCTTTTAAGATATAATTGTGGAACTTCTTACCCTGTAATAAAGGATGAAGATATTTTAAATCTAAAAATCCCTCTAATCAAATCCGAAATACAAGAAGAAATTGCAAAGAAAATACAGGAAAGTTATAAATTGAGAAAGGAAAGCAAAGAACATTTGGAAGAAGCAAAAAGGAAAGTGGAAGAGGAGATTGAGAAATAAGCGTTGTTAGTAAAAAGTGATTATAAAAACATAGTTCAAAGACAAAAGAAAAATTCTTCATTTCGTTCTTGAAAATGTGTAAAATGAAAAAGATGTGCCACTCTTGCAAAGTGTGGCACATCTATACGGTTTTTTGATTTTCAAAAGAAGAAAGATGGTCTCCACTTGGGAAAGTGTAGTCCATCTATTAAAAAAAATACAGTTTAAATACAAAAAAATATTTTTTCTTCTTGCTTTTATATTATTGTTTTATTAATTTTGTCTCAGTTTTCATATAGTTGTGTTTTTTAAATGTCGGGAAGTTCTTTTTAAATGAACTTTCATAAGCCATAAATATAGAAATATTTTTGTTAAATATACTTTCTTATTTCATAAATTAGCTTCTAATCTGTTACGCAGCAGATAGTTTTTAATAAAAAAGTATCTTCAAAGAATAAAAAAGTATATTGAAAGAATAAAAGAGTATCTTCAAAGAATAAAAAAGTATATTGAAAGAGTAAAAGAGTATCTTCAAAGAATAAAAGAGTATCTTCAAAGAATAAAAGAGTATATTGAAAGAGTAAAAGAGTATCTTCAAAGAATAAAAGAGTATCTTCAAAG
>CAZCLJ010000136.1:0-11854 GCA_964499465.1 uncultured Hyphomicrobiales bacterium | reverse complement strand
CTTTATTGTCGACTAAGTTTCTTCTTAATTCTTTCTTCTTTTTAAGTTTATTACTCTTTATTGTCGACTAAGTTTCTTCTTAATTCTTTCTTCTTAATTCTTCCTGATTTCTGTTTTCTTCTTTCTGACTTCTTCTTTCTGTAACCGTGGGCGAGAAGAGAATTGAACTCCCGACCTCCTGCTTGTAAGGCAGGCGCTCTATACCAACTGAGCTACTCGCCCTTTATAGAATAACAAAATTAAGCAATTTTTTTGAATTAACCAAATAAAATTAATTAATAGCCATTACTCTTTTCACATCTTTTAAAAAATGTTTGATATAACGTTCAATACCAGCTTGTAGAGTCATCATTTTTAAAGGACAAACCTGACAATTCCCCAGAAATCTAACATAAGCAAAGCCAATATTCTCATCAAACCTAACAAATTCAACGTCTCCACTATCTTTTTGTAAATGTGGGCGTATTTCCTCTAAATATTTCCGTATTTCTTGCTCTGTATTGTTCATTTATTCTTTTTATTTTATAAATGAATTAAATTTACTAAATTTACTGAATTATTTTAAAATAATTTCAATAAAATCAATTTTTTTTTCGAGATAATAGTTAGCAGATTGAAATTCTTTGCTTTGCTACTAATGAACCGTTTTGGCTTTTATATTATCTAACAATCTATATTGCAAATGTTTAAATAAAAGTCGTACTATAAACAAGTTTATAGTATGACTTTATTAAATTCTTGGTCTCTCCTTCCCAAGTTGCACTTGGGAAGGAAGATTTCTTTAAAGTTTTACTTTCAAATTATTCTAATATTGGAACACACTAAGCGAATCCCTTTTATACTTGTTTATTGATGTTCTAATAGAAGTAAAGTATAACTTTTGTTAAAATACCCTTCCCAAGTGCAACTTGGGAAGGAGGTTTTGTAACTGTAAAATATTTACAATTCATACTATCAACTTGCTGCTCGTATGGCTTTTTCTTCTTATTTCGTTTATTTTTTTACCAAATAAAAATTAATTGAATCAGAATAAAAATTGGTAATAATACAATTAGAGAAAATTTATACATATATGCAAAGAAATCCGGCATTTTAATATTATTACTTTCTGCAATTGCCTTTACCATAAAATTAGGACCATTGCCTATATAAGTCATTGAACCAAAGAACACTGAACCAATACATATTGCATACATAATAGCTTCGGGTATTCCAGCAACAGCATTTCCTAGCAATATACCCGGATCCATCTCAACCAAACCTTTTGCCAGAGAGTAAAAAGTTACTGCTGTAGGAGTATTGTCTAAAAAGCTACTTAAACTGCCGGAAAAATAGTAAAACATAACTGGTGAAGAAACGCCTAACTTTTCTGCATTCATTTCCAAGTAAAGCAAACAAGGCACCATCGTAATAAAAATACCAAGGAATAAAAATGCAACTTCTTCAATTGGTTCCCAATTAAAATTGTTCGATTTTCTGACTGATTTTTTAGTAAAACTTATTGACAAAACAGCCATAAGAGCAATTACAATTTCTCTTATAAAAGAACTCAAATGACCAGTCTTAATAAAAGAAAAATTGTTAGGATTTAATAAAGCAACAGCAAGAACTACTCCAATTAACCAAATAAAATTTAATCCACCACGTATTTTTAATGGTTTAATATTTGTATGGTCAAATGCAATATCTTCCGGTTTCTCTTTTTTCCAGAAATGTAAATCAACGAAATAATAAATTAAAAGTAAAATAGCATTGCAAACGAACCATTCTTTGAAAAGTGATAAAAACCATTCAAAGGGAGTTCCTCTTAAATACATCATAAAAAGTGGAGGGTCGCCGAGTGGAGTGAGCAGTCCACCGCAGTTTGCTACTATAGCAATAAAAAATAAAATTGTATGAACTTTATGTTTCCGCTCTGAATTTGTTTTTATTAATGGTCTGATTAAAAGCATTGCAGCGCCGGTTGTTCCCATAAAAGAAGCAAGTATTGCACCGATACCGAGAAACTTCACATTCATTGATGGTTTCGCCTCCAAATCGCCTTCTAAATATATTCCTCCGGTAATAACAAACAAAGAGCCGAGAAGAATAATAAAAGGAATGTAATCGAATACAATTGAATGTTCTAATTCAATAGAATATCCAGTGCTTAAAAGCCAAACTGCAGTTGGTATTCCTAAGATTAAAGAGACAATCAGTTTGTTTTTATTTTTTTCCCAGAAATGATTAGCAAATAATGGTAAAGCTGCAATTGCTCCAAGCATTAAAATAAATGGAATCATCGCATAAATCGGTATTTCATTATTCATATAGTTCTCATCAATTGTTTAACTTAATAAAAAAGATTTAATAAACTCATCTAAATCACCATCCATAACAGCGTTAATATCTGTTCGTTTAGTTTCAGTTCTATGGTCATTAACTAAAGTATATGGCTGAAAGATATAAGAGCGAATTTGACTTCCCCATTCAATTTTCATTTTTGAACCTTCCACTACAGCACGTGCTGCTTCTTCTTCCTCCATTTTCTTTTGGTAAAGTCTGGATTTGAGCATCTTCATTGCTCTTTCTCTGTTTTGAAATTGGGAGCGTTCCTGCTGGCAGGCGACAACAATCCCGGAAGGAATATGACGCAGGCGAACAGCAGTTTCAACTTTATTTACGTTCTGTCCACCTTTTCCACCTGAGCGAAAAGTGTCCATTTCCACGTCAGCCGGATTTATTTCAATTTCAACGTCATCATCAACGATTGGATAAACATATACGGAGGCAAAAGAAGTGTGTCTGCGGGCATTTGAATCGAATGGTGAAATACGGACAAGTCGATGAACTCCGCTTTCTGCTTTTAAGTAGCCATAAGCAAATTTTCCGCATATTTCAATAGTTGCAGATTTTATCCCAGCTCCGTCTCCTTCAAGTTCGTCAACTAATGCAACTTTATATTTTTTGCGTTCTGCCCAGCGTGAATACATACGCAACAGCATTTCAGCCCAATCCTGAGCTTCAGTTCCTCCGGCACCAGAGTGAATTGTAAGTAATGCATCACGATGGTCATCAACTCCGGACAGCATATTTCTTATTTCCAATTCCTGAATTTTACTCGAAGCTATGTTTATTTCTTCGTTTAATTCATTTTCGGCAGATGTGTCGTCTTCATCTTCAATAAGTGATAAGTAGGTTTCAGCATCCTGAACAGATGAATTAGCATCTGACCATACATCGACCCATTCTTTTAAACCAGAAATCTGCTGCATTACTTTTTGTGCTGCAACATTATCATTCCAAAAATCTGATTCTTCTGTAACTTTTGTTAATTCATCTATTTTTAATTTCTTTTCATCTATTTCAAAGAAACCTCCGTAAGTTCTCTGCTCTTTCTTTTAAATCTTCGATTTTTTCTTTTTCTATTTGTAACATATTCAATTTTTCATTTTTAATAATATTCAAAATTATGAAAAAATATACCGACATTTGATATAATTCGTAATATGAAAAAAAATAATCTTTTATTAATTACAAAATCTTATAAAAAAAAAAATTTGAAAATCAACTTTTGTTAGAATCACAAAATTTTTCTAAATTATATTTCAATTTTTTTATTTTTTAATATATTATTAATCTTAAAATAAAACTTAAATAATTTATAATTATTTTAATCAGATAAAAATCAAAGCCAGATGGACTTCACTTTGATTGGTGGATATAAATTGAAAAAAATGTTTAAAAGGACATAATAGAAGGTTATAAATGGAAATTCTTAAGCAGGTAAAAGATAAAGATACAAACAATAGAATGGTAAATGTTATTACTTTATTGATGGTAACAGTTTGCACTTTTATGATAGTATTATATATAATTAACGAGAATTATTTAAATGCAAAAATTACTTCTTTTGCACTTGCATTAGCTATAATTGCATTTGTTTATTATATAAATACAAAGAATATCAATATATGGATAAATAGTTTTATAATTGCATTTTCAGTTCTTACGCTTTATTTGTATTATCAGGGAGGCACTCAGGGAGCTGGATTAATATGGACTTTCGTTTTACTTTTTATCATTTATCAATTTTATAATTATAAAACAGCCACAAGAATTACTTCGCTTTTTTTCTTAGCTTTAATCACAATTTTTATAATGGGACTTTATGGAACTGTTCCTGTGCATTTTTCACCTCAGTATATGATTGTTTTTTTTATTACTTTTTTTACTGTTACAGTTTTTCTATATATCACCCACAGACGTAAAGCTTTTATAGAAAATGAACTAATCAAAAATAAAGAAAAATATGAAAGTTTATTCAATAATTTAACTTTAGGAGTAATTCTAATTTCTCCTGAAATGAAAGTATTAGAAATAAATGAAACAATTACAAAATGGTTTCCTAATTTAAATTCTGATAATAACAAATATTGCTTTGATTATTTTTCATCTAAACAAAATAGCAAAATATGTGAAGATTGTAAAATAAATCAGGTATTTCAAGAAAAAAAGACTCATCAATCTATAAGGTTAATAAATACAGAAACTGGTGAAAAAACATTTAACATAATAATCAGTCCATTATTTGATAATAATAATAATGTTTCGGCAGTAATTGAAACCTTGGAAGATATTAGTGAATCTTTAAAGATGAAAGAATTAATTGCAGAAAAAGAAAATCAATACCGTCTTGTTGCTGATAATTCAAGCGATGTTATTTGGATTTTAGATTCTGATGATTATAGATTTACTTATGTTTCTCCTGCAATCGAAAAGTTTCTTGGTTATTCAACAGAAGAAGTATTAAATATGTCTTTAAAGATATTCCTATCACCAAAAACTTATGAATTTGTTTTAGTTGAAATCCCGGCTTTAATAAAAAAATTTTTAAATGGCGAACGAACTACATATACTCACGAATTTGAACATATCAGAAAAGATGGTACTTTAGTTTGGTCTGAAACTAAATCTTTTTATTCTTTTGATGAAAAAACAAATAAAATTTTGATTTTTGGCAGTTCACGTGATATCTCGGAACGAAAAAAAGCAGAAGAAATAATAAAACAGAGCGAAGAAAAATACAAACAAATTTTTCTAAATACACGAATAGGACTTTATAGAACTGAGTTAACATCTGGGTTAATATTAGAAGCCAATAACACATTCGCAAAGTTTCTCGGTTTCAAAAACAGATATGAAATACTGCAAAAACCATTTTATCTTGCAGATAGCTATGCAGATATCAACGATAGGAATAAAATTCTGCAGTTGTTACTTTCAGAAAACGAATTTCAAGATTTAGAAATACGGTACAAAAAAAACGATAATTCTATTATTTGGTTGAGAATATCCGGCAAAGGTGATTTTGTTAATAATTGGATTGAAGGTTTTGCTGACGATATTACTGAAAGAAAATTAACTGAAGAAGCTCTTCAGGCAAGTGAAGAAAAGTATCGTTCCCTTATTGAAAATAGTTTAAATTTAATATATACTTTAAATCAAGATGGTATTTTTACTTATGTTTCACCAAGCTGGAAATTAATATTAGGGCATAATACAGATGAGGTCGTCGGCAAGCATTTCAAATTATTTGTTCATGAAGAAGACTTACATATTTGTGAAACGCTTCTCATTCAAACAAATCAATCTAAAACAATACAGCCAGCAGTTGAGTACAGAGTATTTCATAAAGATGGTTCAATTCGTTGGCACCGCTCAAACATTTTTCCAGTCTATGATAAAGAAAAAAATATTGTTAATTACGTAGGAAATGCTACTGATTTTACAGAAAGAAAAATTGCAGAAGATGCACTGCGAAAAAGTGAAGAGAAGTATAGATTTTTAACGGAAAATGCTACTGATGTTATCTGGAATTTAGATTTAGATTATAAGTTTACATATATTAGCCAAGCCGATGAAAGAATTCGTGGTTTTTCTCAAAGTGAAGTGGTTGGAACAGAAATATGGAAATGGTTAAAACCAGAAGCAAAAGATGTAATAAAAAATATTTTAACAAGACGTTCTAATGAAGCTTTTTTAAGAACTGAACCATCTGTTATTAGTTTTGAATTAGAACAAATTTGTAAAGATGGTTCCTGGATTTGGGCAGAATTAAACGCTCTTCCCTATATAGATGAAAACGGAAATATTATCGGTATTCACGGCGTTGCACGTGATATAACTCAAAGGAAAAATGCTGAAGCCGCTCTTCAGGAAAGTGAAGAAAGATATAGAATTCTAATTGAAACTTCTCAGGAAGCTATTATTGTTATTCAGAATGAGAAAATAGTATTTTTTAATCCCACTTCATTAGAGATTGTTGGTTATTCTTCAGAAGAACTATTATCAGCACATTTCAGTAATTTTATTTATGATGAAGATAAGAGTTTTGTCAGTGAAAACTATGCATTGAGAATTGCCGGGAAAGAAGCTCCTAAAAGATATCCTTTCAGAATTAGGAGAAAAGATGGAACTATACTTTGGGTAGAAGTCAATGCAATTCAATACAAATGGAATAATAAGCCGGCTACTCTAAATTTCATTACTGATATTAATGAAAAGAAACTCGCAGAAGAAGCTCTTAAAGAAAGTGAACTAAGGTACAAGCGGCTTTCTGAAAACTCACCGGCTGTTGTATTTCAGTTTTTGTTTAATCCAGACGGCACATTTAAAATTCCATATATAAGCAATCTTGTTGAAGAAATGGTAGGCGTAAAAGCTGAGGAAATTTATCAAGATTCTATGAATTTATTAGGATTAATTCCAAAGCACGAATTAAATTTATTATTTAAAAAATTAAGTGGTGCATCGCAAAAGAAGTCAAAATTCCAAATGCAATGCAGATTCCTTAAGAATGAGCAATACCGCTGGGCAGAAATTCAATCTACTCCAGAATTTCTAAGTGATGGCTCATCTTTATGGGATGGTTTTTTCCTTGATATTACTGAAAGAAAATTAGCTGAAAAAGCATTAAAAGATAGTGAAGAACGATACAGAATTCTTATTGAAACTTCTCAGGAAGCAATTGTTGTTGTGCAAGGCACAAAACTCGTCTTCTCTAATAACACTTTGGCAGATTTGCTTGGCTATTCAATTAATGAGATTTTAACAATTAATTTCATTGAATTTATTTATGATGAAGACAGGGATTTAGTTCTTACAAATTATAAAAAGCGTTTAACTGGTGGAGATGCCCCGAAATATTACCAATTTCGGCTCAAAAAGAAAGACGGCTCTCCAATTTGGGTAGAAATGAGTGGTGTTTTATATAAGTGGAACGATGAGCCAGCAACTCTAAATTTTATTATAGATATTAACGAAAGGAAATTGACTGAAGAAGCTTTAAAAGAAAGTGAACGTCGGTTTAAAAGATTAGCTGAAAATTCTCCGGCTGTAGTATTCCAATTCTACTGGCATCCGGAAGGAACATTTAGTATTACTTACATTAGTAATTTAGTCGAAAAGGTAATAGGTATCAAGCCAGAGCCAATTTTAAAAGATGCTTACAAGCTAATGAAATTAATGCCGGAAAATGATTTGATTGATTTCTTCGATTATTTTATGAAATGCTCAAATGAATTCAAACCTTTTAATTATCAATGTCAATTCATTACAAATGATGAAGTTCTCTGGATTGAATTTCAGGCAATTCCCGAATTTCAAGCTGATGGTTCTTCAATTTGGGATGGCTTTTTCCAGGATATTACTCAAAGGAAACAAGCAGAAATCGCTCTCCAAAATAGTGAACAAAAATTAAAAACGATTATTGACACTGCAAATATTGGCATTACTCTTTCTGACATAGAAGGTAACTATTATATGTTCAATGAATGGTGGGCTGAGTACCTCGGTTATTCAATAATTGAATTAATGCGTAAATCAAATATTGAATTAACTTATCAAGATGACCTTGAAAAAACTCTTGAAAATTTTAACAAAGTGAAAAGTAAAGAAATTGATAAATACAGATTTGAGAAAAGATACCTGAGAAAAGATGGAAACATTGTTTGGTGCGATGTTTCTGTTGCACCGGTTTTTGATGAAAACGATAATATCCTTTATTTAGTTTCTATGATTAATGATGTTAATGAACGAAAATTAGCAGAAGAAAAAATCAGACAAACCACCATACAGCTAAGGCAAATTATAGATTTAGTGCCAAGTTTCATTTTTGCTAAAGATGTTGATGGAAGATATTTAATTATCAATAAAGCACTTTCTGATTTACTCGGTTTTGAACCAAATCAAATAATTGGGAAAAAAGATAGCGAATTCCTTGATTTTGATTTATTAAATCATAAACTTATTGATTTAGAAGTGATTAATAGCAATGAAATGATGTTCATCAAAGAAGAGCAGATTTTAAGAAAAAACAATGAACTGGGCTGGTACCAAACGGTAAAAATTCCTTATAAACATCCCGGCTCTGATAAACCAGCTGTCTTGACTGTTTCAACTGATATTACAGAGCGGAAGCTGGCAGAAGAAAGAATAACAAAGCAAAGCACTTTCCAAAGAATTATTGCTGAAATTTCTTCAGATTTTATTAACACAAGTATTAATAATATTGAAGAAAAAATTAATGAAATGTTAAAAAAAATAGGAATATTTTTAAATGTTGACAGAGCATATATTTTAGAAATTTCAGATGATTGTAACTATTTAATTACTAATTATGAATGGGTAGATGAAAATATTGAACCAACAAAAGATTTATTCCATGAAATATATATTCATGATGTTCCAATGATTTCTCACGTAGTTAGCAACCGACTTTTGTTTTATTTACCCGATATTAATTTATTACCAGAAACTTCAGAAAAAGAAATTAAATTTCTTAATATGCAAAAGACTAAAGCAATACTTTGTTTGCCAATAGTCAGATATGAGCATTTCATTGGTTACTTAGGTTTTGATAATGTTGTTAGTTCAAAAGAATTTACTGACGAACAAATAGAATTGCTACAGGTTTTAAGTAATATTATTGGTGATGCTTTGCAAAAAAATAAATTAGAATTGGAAATGCTTAAAGCAAAAGAACAAGCCGAAACAGCTAATAAAGCAAAATCTGAATTTTTAGCTAATATGAGCCATGAAATCCGAACTCCTCTCAATGGTGTGATTGGTTTTACTGAACTGCTCAGAAATACTCAAATGAACTCAACTCAACAAAAATACCTTGAAAATGCTTATATTTCTGCTAATTCACTCCTTGGTATTATTAACGATATTTTAGACTTCTCTAAAATTGAAGCAGGTAAACTTGAACTTGAAAAAATCAGAACTGATATAATTGAACTTACCGAACAAGCTTCTGACATAATTAAATATCAGGCAGCAACTAAAGATTTGGAGCTGCTTCTTAATATTCATCCAAATATACCACGCTTTGCTGTTGTTGACCCAATCCGCCTTAAACAAATTTTAGTTAATTTACTTAGCAATGCTGTAAAATTCACTGAAAAAGGAGAGGTTGAGCTAAAAGTTGTCTTTTCTCCTATCAACAACGGTACAGGAGAATATACTTTTTTTGTTAATGATACTGGTATCGGTATTAGCTTAAACCAACAGAACAAACTATTTAAAGCATTTTCCCAAGCTGATACCTCTACTACTCGTAAATACGGCGGAACAGGACTTGGATTAATTATTTCAAATTTACTTGCAGAAAAAATGGGCGGTAAAATTAGCTTGGAAAGTGAAGTCGGAAAAGGTACTTCTTTCTTCTTTTCTTTTAGCACTGAGTATGAATATGGAAAACAGCTTGATTATTCCAACCTGATTAATATTAATAGAGTTTTAATTATTGACGATAATCAAAAAAACAGAGAAATTCTTACAGAAAATTTCAAAAGTTGGAACGTAGAATCTGTCGCCTGTGATAGTGGGCTTAATGCAATCAATATTCTTGAAAAATCAGATAATTTCGATATTATGATTGTTGATTATCATATGCCAATTCTTGATGGAATTGATACTATCATTTTTATTAAAGAAAAATTAAATATAAATAAAATTCCCATTATTATTCTGCATAGTTCTGCTGATGATGAGCGTTTAAATGAAAAAGCCAAGGAATTGGGGGTCAAATACACGTTAATCAAGCCGGTAAAAGCTCTGGAATTATTCCATTTCATTATGAATATTAAAGATAATAACTACCTTTCTGATAATAAAATTGATTTAAGCGATAGCTCAAAAATAGAACCCGAGCAAAGTATTATTGCATCTTCAATTAAACCAACTATTCTAATCGCTGAAGATGTTCAGATGAATATGATGCTTATCAAAGCTATGATTCAGGGAATAATTCCTGATACTGTTTTAATAGAAGCAAAAAATGGATTAGAAGTTATTGAAAAATATCAGAATAATAGAGCAGATATTATCTTAATGGATGTTCAAATGCCAGAAATGGACGGAACTGAAGCAACAGAATTCATTAGGAAAAAAGAAATTAATACCGATTCTCATATCCCGATAATTGCTCTTACAGCCGGAGCTACTAAAGAAGAAAAAGAAAAATGTATTCAAGCTGGAATGGACGACTTTTTAACTAAACCAGTTGACAGAGCTTCACTTTATAAAGTTTTTGAAAAATATATATGCTTTGACGAAAAGTCCGATACATTGATTCGTTCAATTAATGATATTATTAATAACAATCTTACATTCGACAGAAATGCACTTTTAACTAGAATTGACAATGATTTTGTTCTTCTAAATGAGTTAGTTAATTCTGTTATCTTGACTTTACCGGAAAACTTAGAAATACTTAGTAAACATATTTACGAAAATAATATCGATTTAATTAAAAAAGATGCTCATAAAATAAAGGGAATTGCTTTAAATGTATGTTTCAATCGCCTATCAGAATTAGCAAAACTACTTGAAAAAATTGTTGATTCTGAACCGAACAAAATCAATTTTATTTGCGACAAAATGCTTAGTGAATGGCAAAATTTACAAAAAGAACTTAATCAATTGATAATTGATAATTGATAATTGTTTATTTGGTTATTTGTTTATTTATTTGTTTACTTGTTTATTTGCTTATTGATAAAAAATATCCCATTAGGGATTTTTATTTGTAACAAAAATAACTTTTGACAGCGCTTGTCCCGTAGGGATTATATAATCAGAACTCCAGCACCAATAACGAAAATAAAGGATCTAGGAGATTTGCTTCGAAAAAAACAATAGCGCAAATTATACAGAAAATGTGTCATTTCGAAACGAAGTGAGAAATCTCAAGTTCTGTGGAAATAATGAGTTGTGAGATTCCTCACTTCGTTTACCAATGACATCCATAATAAATATTTCAATACTATATCTATTAAATCTATGTAAAATAAGCTAATAAGGTTTATTCAACTGGTTAATATTTTTCTACTAAGGTTTATTATTAAAATAAGGTTTACATTTTCATTGTTAAAGAATGATTTTTGCTAAAAAATTAAAAACCTTATTTTTTTGAAAACCTTAGTAGCAAAAAAGCACCAAAAATCAATAAACCTTATTACCTTATTTTAAATTTTCTTTCACACAAATATTTAATAAGAATATGTCATCTCCATTTAAATAAAGGTCCTCTTTTATAAGGGAGTTGCCAATGACATCTTTTTTATAAATCCAATGAAATACAGAACAGCACTAAGAAATCTCTTATACCCCACTTTTTCAAGGCTAACGATTATACACATCTTTAAAACGTGCTGCTATTCTACTTATCCCGTTAGGGATAAAATATTTGTAACCATTCATTTTTTAATGCCTTTTTATTCCGTAGGAATTAAATATATAAGAGCTTTTTTAATATATAATCCCTACGGGATAAGCATAGTCAAGGGTTATTCTTGTTACAAATATA
>CAZCLJ010000135.1:0-11887 GCA_964499465.1 uncultured Hyphomicrobiales bacterium | reverse complement strand
TGAGATTCTTCACTTCGTTCAGAATGACAACTTTTCAGGGTAATTTGCGAAATTATTTTTTACGAGATAAATCTTCTAACTCCTTTATTTTAGTTATTGAATAAGGGATTCTGTAGTTTTTCTTACTTCTTTTTTAATTCATAACTAATAAGAAGCTGCCCTACCCAGTTTGTGTCTTTGGCTGTTGTGTCAATATGAGTAATTTGTTCTGTTTTGACTAATCCAATACCAGGTGCAAAATATGTACTGCTTGTTTCTTTTTTGGCTCGAATATATTTTATACAATTAAAACTCCCTGCAGGAGTATTTAATAAATCGTTAATACTAACTGTTTTAATTCCAGAAGAATCTTTCGGATTGTATTCACCCACATAAGTAGGATATTTGTATCCTAAAGCAGTATTCTGAGGATTAAAATCAGCAGTATCATGCAACTCGCCAGTTCCCCAAAGTCCATCACTTTTATTTGCGAAATAAAATTTAGGAGTTGCTCCTAATTGAGCAAATGCAAACCATTCGACCCCATCACTAATTTTGCTATAAGGGATATAAAATTCAACAGTACCTTTATATTCAATGCTATCAATATTAGAACTATGATAACTAAAAATAGTATAAGTCCATTTGTTCCCAACAGCAAGAGGCCAGATTTCCTTTTTTGAATCATTTGAATCAGTATTATTATCAGAACAACTTAAAGCTAATAATAAACAAAATAATGCAATAGAAAAATATTTCATAAATACTCCGTTAAAAAATTGTTGCAAAAAATTTATATTAAATTGCTAATATAAAAGCAAATATAAAATGTCATTCCTCACTTCGTTTACCAATGACATCGTAGTTTGTCATTCTGACGGATGTCAGAATCCATCTTGGTTTTCTATAAAGAGAATGGACAAAGGAATATTTTAGTCATTGGTCATTCGTTATTAGTAAAAATACAAATGACTAATAACCAATGACTAATAACCAATGACCTATAAAAACTATTTTTAAGATGGATTCTGACATCCTTCAGAATGACACTTTAATTGTTTTTTTCACTCATTCCCAAGTTGCACTTGGGAATGTAACTTTCACAAAAGCTATGCTTTATACCAAGTTGCATACAAAGATACAATTAAATTGTCATTCTGAAACGAAGTGAAGAATCTCACAACTTATTGCTACCACAGAACTAGAGATTCTTCACTTCGTTTCGGAATGACACCTTTTCTGTATAATTTGCGCAATTATTTTTCACGAGCATAATTTCCTAACTCCTTTATTTTTATTATGGGGGCTGGAGTTCTAAAGTTGAACTTGGGAAGAAAGATTTCTTTTCAAGCTGTGCTTTTCATTCTTTTATGAATAATGAGTTAAAGCATAGCTTTTGTGAAAGTTACATTCCCAAGTGAAACTTGGGAATGAGTAAAAAAGAATTTACTTATTATTTTAGAATAATATAGGTTTAATTATATTACAAAAATTCACTTACCTCCTAAATTCCATCTCTATTAAACTTATTGAAATGGTTAATTCAGTAAAAACCTCTACTGATAACTGATTTTTTGGTGCTATAACATCTTTTTTCAATAACCAATCGCTTATTTTAAATAAAAGCAAACTCGGCTTGTAAATCAATTCCATATCGAAAGGATTGTAAATAGAAAGCACCATTTTTTCGTGAATATGCTTATTTGCAATTTGCTCAAAAGAAATGACTAATGTCTTTTTAGGGTGTAAATTCTTTTTTACAGAATTTAAACTTTTTATTTTATTTACGCTGTCAAGTTCGACTTCAACAAAAACCTCTTCGCCGGGATAAAGTTGAACAGAATTCGATGCCAAAACAATTGGTGATTCAGGTATTTCCGCCTGGAAATAATTTGTATCGTTAATCTCTAAATCCAACTTAAATGCCTTGCGGTTTGGGTAATCGTTCTTTTTTGCAAGGCAATTTGGAGTAAGTGAAGTAAATATAATAATTGCAAATAAAATTAATAATTTAGTTTTCATAGTTTAACCTATATTTTTAATTATTGACGAAAAAAAAATATATAAATTACATAACGTAACAAAAAGCTACAAACAAAATTAAGGACTCCAGCCACTTCGTAGTTTCTTGTTTCGCATGCTTGTCATTTCGAACCCCCTGATAAAGCAAACCCTTTATTTAAATGGAGATGACATCACTTAACACAGTCATTCTGAACGAAGTGAAGAATCCAGAAAAATTTCTTTTAACCACTACTCTCTGGATTCTTCACTTCGTTCAGAATGACCGAAAAAATGTGATGTCATTGGTAACCCCCTGATAAAGGAAGACCTTTATTTAAATGGAAATGACAAACTACGATGTCATTGGCAACGAAGTGAGAAATCTCACAAGTCATTGTTAACAGGAAACTTGAGATTCCTCACTTCGTTGCCAATGACATCACATTTTGTCGGTCATTCTGAGGCGAAGTGAAGAATCCAGAGAGTAGTGGTTAAAAGAAATTTTTCTGGATTCTTCACTTCGTTCAGAATGACTGTGTTAAGTGATGTCATCTCTATTTAAATAAAGCACTTCCTTTATCTGGGGGTTACCAATGACATCTTTTTAGTCATTCTGGCGTATGTCAGCACCTGTCTTGCTTTTTAGTCATTAGTCATTAGTTCTTAGTAAGAATACCAATGACCAATAACTAATGACCAATAAAAACTTTTTTTAAGATGGATTCTGACATCCGTCAGCATTACACTTTTACTTATATCATCTCCATTTAAATAAAAGTCTTCTTTTAAAATTGGATTAAGAACGACATTATGATTTTGCACTATTAGTTAGCGGTTTGGTATAAGAGAAGCAAGAGTTCTGATATTACAACTTTCCAGTCATACGAACAGCTTGCTACTTGTATGATTTGAAAGCACAAATTCTATATCTTACATCTTTACTTCTTTTTATCTAATTTTAAATACCAAAGAACTAAAATAAAAATAATAATCGGCAGCGTTATATCGTTGAACCAAAGGAAAAAGCCGGAATTAAGCGGGGAATAGTTGTTATTTTCTGCCATTTGCATAATATGGACACACGCAGCACCTAAAAGGAAAACTGCATAAACAATTGATGCAGCAAGCCAATATGTCTTTCTGAACCAAAATGCAAAAATACCGGTTATACCAATAGCCAGATTTGCCATTGCTACCTCAAACTGGAAAGGACTGCCTGTTCCCCAGCCAATCATTTTAGCTGTTTCATCGGAATGAAAAGTATGTCCCATAAAAGCAAATACACATCCCAAACCAACGATAACAAGAAAGAACCATTTTAGAAATGTTTCTAAAATAAAATGAGTATTTCTTTCTTTTTTTGAAAAAAATAAATTGATTATAAAAATCAATATAGCGAATATTAAGAAATAAATTGAAAACATAATAAACCATTCAAAAAAGATAAAATTTAATTACAATTTAAATAAAAAATTAATAAATTGTGTTTAATATTTAACAATTTATTAAAAGGAAAATATGAAAAAATTAATTTTTCTATTTTTATTGCTTTTTACTTCACTATCAATAGCCGAAGTAGTGAAAGTAGGTAGCGGTTCTTATACAACAAAACCTCCTCAATTTATTAACGGTGATGCCGGCGGAAGACCAACGAATGTTTATGGTCCCTGCTTCTCAACAGCAGTTGATGATTTAAAATGGCAGCCAATTTATCCGGCAGTTACAGAAAAATTCAGACAAAGCGGGAAAAGAATTACAACAAATCAATTTTGGTCTTCAATTATTTTCAAATTTAATGGCGGGACTTTTTCAAATACTATGCATCCAATGCCACTCGTCGTAAAATGTGCTGAAGATGGTATTCGGCTAAATAATCAGCGAACAATTTTTGTTGATAATAACGTTCCAAGCGGAATTTACACAACTGCTTCAATAAAAGTTGATGTATCGCCTGTTACTACAATGAAAATTGGTATTGATGGAGTAACAGCAGATTCTACTTTAGTTGATGATTATAGCGACTGGTTTGTGAGAGCAGCTTGGAAAAAAGATTCTGTTATTATGAAAGCGACATTTGGGCGCGGCTCACCTTTTGTTTACTTCGATGGAATTAATCAAAAAGTAAGATTATCCAATAACGATATTAACACAAGATTTTCTACCTGGTATCATAAAGAAAGTGATAACTGCTACCTTGGTATAAAAAACGAATCAACTAAAGAATACTGGCTACTTTGCTTGCCTGAAGGTTCTTCTGTAACTTTTTTTGACCAGCAACCATCAGCAGCCGATACAATCTTTTTCAAAAGCATTTTAATTGATTTAAAAGGAAAAGAGTTCTTTTCAATAGCAACTGTTTTTGATTATGATGTTTCTGAAGAAACTGTGCAGTTGCTAAAGAAATATGCTTTTTCTTTTATTTCAGATACAAAAGTAGATTGGAATTATGACGAAACTACTGGTTACCTTACTACAAATTTTAATTTTACTACTGAAGCAAAACAAGGAACGGAAACAAATACCATTATTGGGCTTTTCCCACATCAATACAACAATCTTAATCAAGAATACACTTTTTCAAATTTAAAATACCCCGTTATTCGCGGTTGGCTCAAAACTATTGAAGGAAAAAGCTTTTCTACAAAACTGAAATTTTCCGGTATCCTGCAAAGTTTCCCGAATGTTTTTCCTGAAGAAAAGAAAGATACTTTGGAGCAGTTTTTAAAGGAATTAGATAAGTTGCTACTTATTCAGCTTGTTCCAGATTACAACACAAGTTACGGGCATGGGAAAAGCACTTTTCGTATTTTGAGTGCAGCCAAAGCAGCAAATTGCATTGAAGATTCTGCAATAACTGCTATAGCAAAGAAATGGCGCGACCGAGTAAAGTTGATTATAGAAAACTGGCTTTCAACAAGCGATTTCGAAGTAGATAGCGCCAAGGCGTCAGGTTTGCACTGGGTAGTCATTGATGGTGATTCCACTCTTGTTCCCGATTCCACTTCTATTGGCAATTACCTTCTATTTTTCTATAATCAAGCGTGGAACTCAATTTACGGACTTCCTGCCGGCTTCAACACTGAAACAGAGTTTAACGACCATCATTTCACCTGGGGCTATTTCATTCGTGCATTAGTTGAATTAATGGAAACCGAAGGCAAAAGCTATGGTAAAGATGACAAATGGGGAGGTATGATTAAAATGCTCATTCGTGATATTATTGGAGACTATCGCAAAGTAAGTGATGGTGGTATTTCCGATAATGGCGACCCGATGTTCCCTCGCTTCAGGAACTGGGACCCTTATATTGGATACGGATTAGCTTCCGGACATTCAAGTTTTAATGATGGAAATAATCAGGAATCTTCCTCTGAAGCAATGAATTTCATTTCTTCTGTTGCTCTTTTTGGTGGAATGAACGAAGATACTTATTACCGTGATTTAGGTATTTATTTATACTCAACTCAACTCAGCACTATTGAAAATTATTGGTTCGATGTCAATAAAAAGAATTTCTGGCGTGAGCCGCGTGAGTGGAATAAAGTGCTTGGAAATTATGTCAGAGCTATGGATTCTGCTGCTTATGCTTATCCGTTTATAACTATTGCCTGGGATAGTAAAAGTGAGATGACAAGTTTCTTTAGTCCATCTTTTGAAAGTGTTTTGGGAATCGAATTGCTTCCTTATTCTCCTTCTTCTGTTTATCTGGGAAGGTATCCCGAATGGGGTAAAGATGTGTATAATGCATTACAGGTAATGAAAATTGATAATCCAAAAAGTAAATGGCAAAATATAATTTGGCAGCTGATTAGTTTATATCATTCTGATGAAGCAATTGATGAATTTGATAGTTTTAGAGATTTCACCAAAGATTCTGAAATAAATCAGGAAATTGATAATAATTACGGTGAAAACGGCACTACCCGTTCCTATACTTACTACTGGCTTCATACTGTTGACTCGCTTGGTCGTTTGGACACAACGATTCACACGCTTTCAACTCCTTATTACGCTGTTTTCATAAATCAACATAATCACAAATATACTTATATCGCATTCAATCCGAAAGATGTGCCACTTAACGTAACTTTTTCCGATGGCGAAAGTTTTCAGGTGCCTGCTTTTTCTACAGGAACTTCAAACAAGCCGGCTAAATTAGCTATGGAAAGTTTTGTTCCAAATCTTAAAAGCTATGAGTCAGTAGTTGATTTCGATACAGTGAAAATTGGTGAAGTGAAGAAAAGAATGTTTTCTTATTATAATAACAGCGATACTACTCAGGTAATTGATGATGTTGAAATAATTGATACTACTGCCAAGGGCTTTTATTTAAAGCATCTTGACGAAGAAAAACGAGTTATCTCCGGTCATACTTACAATGGTATAATTGGTTTTAAACCAAAAGAAGAGGGCTTAACCCTTGATACATTGATAATTGATATTGATGCGGGAACAGCAACACCAGAGCAGCATTATATTCATCTTATTGGTTTTGTTCTTGGAAATTCTTCCGTCAATGAAAAAGAGTATTCTTCTAAAATATTGACGATAACAACAGCACCAAATCCGGCTTCTGATTTTATTGAAATATATTTTAATGACGGTATAATTAACAGCGGAACTCAAATTCATCTTATTGATATGAATGGCAATCAGATTATTAACGAAATAACCAAAGCTGAAATGAATAAGTATCAGATTCCACTTAATAATTTTGCATCTGGAACTTACATTCTGAATATAATTTCGAATGGCGCTTCTTATAATTCTAAAATTATAATAGTGAAGTAAAAAAGTCATGCGAACAAGAAGCTGATAGAATTACTGCAAGAGAATAAAGATGTCCTACATCTTCGAGATGTAGGACATCTGGATTTTAAACCAAACCGCTAACAATAATGGTAATATAATCTGTCATTCTGAAGCGCAGTGAGGAATCTCACAACTCCTTGCTATCACAGACTTTGAGATTTCTCACTTCGTTTCGGAATGACACAATATAATAAGTCTTTTAATCAATTACAACACTAGGAACTCCTGACCCCATAACGAAAATAAAGGAGTTAGGAGATTTATCTCGTAAAGAACAATTGCGTAAATTATCCAGAAAAGATGTCATTGGTAAACGAAGTGAGAAATCTCAAAGTCTATGTTAGCAAGGAGTTGTGAGATTCTTCGCTGCGCTTCAGAATGACACTTTAATTGTATCTTTTAATGCAACTTGGTATAAGATTTATCTAACTGAATCTTTCTTTTTATCCTGAAATGGGCTCGTCTTTTGAATATTTGAAGGGGTTAAAAACATAGGAACTGGTTCCTGCTTCTGTTTACGTAAATTCGCCTGTCTTATTGCATTACGGGCAGAATCGGAAATATACGCTTTCCTTATAACACTATCTTTAGTAATTTTTAATTCGTTTATTTTTGAATATGGTTTTCCAAGTGGAGGGAGCAAAAGTCCATCACGCCAAAATTCGACTGCGCCGGCCCTACTTAAAGAAACAATGAAATAATTTTCAGCAGCCCATGAGCGCGCAGTATTAGTCATCAAAATTACTTCTTCGCTTCTTTTGTCGTCGATATTTATCTTTATCCAAACACTATCCGATGCCCGTGCCTCTAATTTTATTATTTGTGATTGTAAGTAACTATTATTTATAGTGTTTGTATCGTTTTGATTTGTCCGTTCGTTTGTTACCTGTTGTAAATCCTGAGTAGTTAATGATTTTTTATCGGTGCTATCGTAAAATAATGTAAAATAAAAAACTACTATAATAACTATAATAATTGAAATAAAAATAAAGGTATTAATTAAATTAGTCCGATTGATTAATTTATATCTGTCATTAATAAAAGAAAAAAACTGTCGATTTTTGCTATTTTTCTTTTCAATTGATTTTTTTATTTGGATAATCGGCTCTGGAGTATCATCTTCAATTACTTTTACTGTTTCTTTGCTTTCAGTAACCTTCAAATCAGTATCTTCTAAATCAATTTTAAGATATTTAGCATACATTTTATAGTAATTCTTAATAAAAACCTTAGGTAAAAATGTAATGCTTCCTTCCTCCATAGCTTGAATATAGGAAAGATTGATGTTTGTATCTCTACTTACATCTTTTTGAGAAATATTTCTTTTTTCCCGAGCTTCCTTTATTTGTTTCCCAATTTCCAACATTTTATAATTATAAAATTTTTATGTTTTTAGTTAGTTAATTACTAAATTTGTAATTAAATAGTTTTTTAAATAAAAAACACATAATTTAAGACAGAAAAAATAATGCCAGAAAACAAGATTAATAGATATTTAATTACAAATATTATAATTATTTGCATAATATTTAATTATACATCAAAAGCAAGTGAAGATACTTTAAAAACAAAAGAAAAAGAAACTTTTTTTGCAGGTTCGAAACGATATACTATATTGGGCGATAATCCCCCAACCGAAACCAATATAAAACCAATACCACTCGCTATAACAGCAGGTGCTGTTACAGGTGTTTTCATTGCTCAGCATTATTTACAGCTAAATACAATTTGGAAAGAACAGTCAGATTTTCATATCGTTGAAGATGGACGTTATGCTCTTTACGCAGATAAAGCTGGACACTTTTTTGGAACTTATTTTACTGCTTATTTAATGTCAGAAAGTTTGATGTTATCTGGATTTAGCTATGAAACTTCAAACATAATTGGAACTTGCATAGGGTTGGGCTATACGACTTATGTAGAAATTTTAGATGGATATGGTAAGAATTGGGGATTTTGTCCAAGTGATTTTTATGCGGACATTGCCGGCGCTGCTTTCCATTTTTCTCAAATCTATGTGCCGTTTATGCAGAATTTTACTCCAAAATTCACATATATACCAGCTAACTGGCATGGCGAATTGAAACGCAAGCCCTCTGATATGTTTATTGATGATTACAGCTCCCATACTCTTTGGCTTTCTGTAAATGTTTATAATTTACTGCCAGAAGAGATGAAGAAATATTGGGTGCCCTGGCTCCAAATTAGCTTTGGCTATGCTGCAAGAAATTTATGCAATCCTTATGATAAAAGTTTGAATTGCGACCCAACCCGCTCAAATCAGATGTATAATGATGTCTGGGGAAATCCTAAATTCATCATTTCTTTAGACTATAATTTAATTGAACTATTGCCAGATGGTCCCGGCTTTTGGAATTGGTTTAAGCAAACACTGAATAATTTTAAACTACCTTCTCCAGCCATTGAATTTGGAGATGTTACAAAATTTTATTTACTTTATCCATTTTCTATTAATTTAAATAATATTAGATTTTAATTTTAATTTTTAATGAAAACTTTAAGAGAAGACATTACTGAAGAACGGACAGTAAACAGCGTTGAAGAAAAATATATCCAATGCTTAGAAATCGAACAGAATATTAATTTATCGAAGCCATTTATTAGTGTGATTGTGCCGGCGTTGCAGGAAGAAAAAATTATTGCCGATTCGCTCTGCTGCTATACAAATGCCTTAAAAAAGAAATATAATTTTGAAGTAATTGTAAGCGATGGCGGAAGCACCGACAAAACTGTTGATATTGCAAAAAAATACGCTGACAAAATTGTAATCCATACTGATAAAAAGCGACAGACCATTGCCGGCGGCAGAAATAATGGCGCAAGAGTTGCAAGTGGCGACATACTTGTTTTTATCAATGCTGATACTAAACCCCAAGACCCTGAACGGTTTTTTAATGTTATCAACAACTGGGCGATGAATAAAAATGGTTTCCGTGATGCAGCTGCTATTGCCTGTAAAGTTTATGCTGCTCCCGATGAAATTACTTTTAAAGACAAATTATTCTTTTCTATTCATAATTGCTATGTGTGCCTGCTTAATTCTATGAAAATCGGTATGGGTAGAGGCGAATGTCAAATTGTAAAATCAAAGGTGTTTAAAGATATTGATGGATACAATTCTGATATTGTTGCTGGCGAAGATTTCGATTTATACCGCAGAATATCAAAAAAATATTTAATTAAGTATTCAAGTGAATTAGTTGTTTATGAATCATTAAGAAGATACAGAAAATTCGGATATTTGCCTATTCTTTTTTCCTGGTCGCTTAATTCTCTTTCAGTTATTTTCCGTGGAAAATCTATTTCTAAAATCTGGGAAGCAGTAAGGTAAGTGAGGCACTAAATTATTTAACTCACTTTTCTTATTGCCCTCTCAAGCTAACGATTATACACAAATATTAGTTCTTGTTTAAAGTAAGTAAAAAAGGGATAGTGTCTTTGAAATTTATTCCGTAGGAATTATATATTTGTAACAAGAATAACTCTTTACTGTGCTTATCCCGTAGGGATTATATATAAGAAAAGCAATTAAATATTTAATTCCTACGGAATAAAAAGACTCTAAAAAAAGCATTGTTACAAATATTTTATCCCTAACGGGATAAGGAATAGCAGCGCGTTTTGAAGATGTGTATAATCGTTGAACTCCTTCCCAAGTTGCACTTGGGAAGGAAAATTTCTTTTTAAGCTGTGCTTTGCATTTTTTTTATTAATAAAGAGTTAAAGCATAGTTTTTGTGAAAGTTACATTCCCAAGTGCAACTTGGGAATGAGTGAAAAAAACAATTAAAGTGTCATTCTGACGGATGTCAGAATCCATCTTTAAAATAGTTTTTATAGGTCATTGGTTATTAGTCATTTGTATTTTTACTAATAACGAATGACCAATGACTAAAATATTCCTTTGTCCATTCTCTTTATAGAAAACCAAGATGGATTCTGACATCCGTCAGAATGACAAACTACGATGTCATTGGTAAACGAAGTGAGGAATGACATTTTATATTTGCTTTTATATTAGCAATTTAATATAAATTTTTTGCAACAATTTTTTAACGGAGTATTTATGAAATATTTTTCTATTGCATTATTTTGTTTATTATTAGCTTTAAGCTGTTCTGATAATAATACCGATTCCAATGATTCGAAAAAGGAAATCTGGCCTCTTGCTGTTGGGAACAAATGGACTTATGCAAGTTTCAGCTATTATAACTCTAATACAGATAGCATTAGATATAATGACACAATAGTTTTTTTTGTTTCAAGCAGCAGAATCATTGATGGAGTGGAATGGTTTGCCTTCGGAATATTAGGAGAAGCGCCTAATACATATATGACAAATAAGAGTGATGGGGTTTGGGATTGTGATAAATTAGAAGATACTTTAGATTTTAATCCACAGAATACTTCATTACATTTCAAATATCCTACCATTGTTGGTGAATACAATCCAAAAGATTCATCTATATATAAAACTATAAGTATTAATGATTTAATCAAAACCCCAGCTGGTAGCTTTAATTGCGTTAGATACATTCGCACAACGAATGTGAGCAACAGCATATTTTTATCACCTAACATTGGGCTAGTAAAATCTGAGCGAATCACAAATATTGACCCAAATACTAATGATACAACCTGGGCAGGGCAAATTCTTATAAGCTATGAATTAAAAAAGAAGTAAGAAAAAACCTAAAAACTTCTGTCTCAACATCGAAAATAGAAGAGTTAGGAGATTTGCTTCGTAAAGAATAATTTCGTAGTTAATCTCCATAATAAATTATGGAGTTACTCTAATTATCAGAATAACTCCTGAATTTATTTGGGAGTTATAATTTTTCCTCCTTCCCAAGTTGCACTTGGGAAGGAAAATTGTAAAAACTTCTCATATTATGTCATTCTGAACGAAGTGAAGAATCTCTAGTTCTGTGGTAGCAATAAGTTGTGAGATTCTTCACTTCGTTTCAGAATGACAATTTAATTGTATCTTTGTATGCAACTTGGTATAAAGCATAGTTTTTGTGAAAGTTACATTCCCAAGTGCAACTTGGGAATGAGTGAAAAAAACAATT
>CAZCLJ010000134.1:0-11962 GCA_964499465.1 uncultured Hyphomicrobiales bacterium | reverse complement strand
ATGTCATCTCCATTTAAATAAAGGGTTTGCTTTATCAGGGGGTTCGGAATGACACCTTTTCTGTATGATTTGCGCAATTGTTATTTACGAGGCAAATCTCCTAACTCCTTTATTTTCGTTATGGCATCAGGAGTTCTTAGATTAGAAAGTTTAGGTAGTTTAAAAAATTTCAACTTTCGTAAAGTTTCTTAACTTTGCGAAAGTTTACTTTAGTTTAATTCTCTATCTCACAATTACTAATAGTTTTGTAAAAACATTTCCATCAACAGTCAATTTGTAAAAATAATTTCCACTTGGCAAAGCCGAGGAGCTCCACTGTATTGTATAGTATTGATTAGCCGGAGCAATCGAATTGTAAAGAGTTTTAACTATCTGCCCAAGTGAATTGGTCAGTTCTAATTTGCACATTTTCTTCTTGGTTAAATAAATCTGAAAAAAAGCAGAATTTCCAAATAAAGGATTCGGATAAGCAAGTGTTTCTATGAAATCGTCAGTAGCAGCAGAATCAATTGGATTGAAAATATTATCTAAATCAAAATAGTAAATACCATCGCAAACGAACCAAACCCTGCTTTTATTCGCACTTTGGATTATTTCGATTTGATTTTCATCTAATAAATTGATTTTATCAATATATATATTAAAATTAAGTGAGAAAAAATCAAAATCTTTTCCCGAAATGAGAAAATCATATTTTTCATTTACCAGTAAAAAGCTATTTTTAGTATTTGCTCCGAAAATAGAAACAGGAAAATCAAAATCTTCAAAAAAGGATTTGTCGAAGAAATACTTCCAATTATTCCCTGCATCTTCAGTCAAAGCGAGAAATGAGCCACTTGTATCGTTGCAATAGGAATATGCAGTGTTTTTATTCATATAAAAGTTGGATACAGAAAAGCTATTTTCTCTTCCAGTCAAATTCCAGTTATTTCCAAAATCAGTTGAATAAAAAAATCTTGCTTTATTAGTCGGGATGTATATATTTTCGTATTGAGTGAAAGCATTTTGAAGTTGAAGAGACTCATCCTCACTTAAAGTAAGTGTTGGATTTATTAATGCCCATTTCAAGCCACCATCGGTGCTTAGAAAAATTTGGAAATACGGAGCAAAATATGTATTTGCAAGTATTATTCCGTTCTTTTCGTTGAAAAAGTGTATTTTGCTTATATTCCATATAGTTGTGGAATTTAATTCAATTTGTCGCCAAAAGCGTCCCTGATTTTCTGATAATAATAAAAGGTGCGAGTTATCCGGTTTTTTTAAAGAAACAATAGCTGAATAATTTGAAATACCTTCAATTGCAATTTCAGAAAATTCATTTCCTAAATTATTTAACTCATTTAAATATAATACAAAGTTTTCATCGCAAACGAAGAAAAATGGAATATTGCTTTTAGAAAAGCCGCATCCCCAAAGACAGTTTATATTTGGTGAAGAAATGCTATATATTTCGTTTTCTTCAAAAGAAATACTGCTTAAATTTGTTATTTGGTTTAATTGAACGTTATACTCATATCTCGGTTTTAAATGAAGAGGAATACTTACTAATTGATAATTTATATAATTTTCTGCTTTTATTGAAATTAGCAATTTAGAATTTTTATAGTACCATTTTGTTTTTTCACTTACTTTAAACGTTACTTCAATACTACTTTCTTCGTTATGTTTAATTTGCTCTAAATAATAAACTTCAGAGGAAAATTCGAGCAATGAATCCATACTTTCAAAGGATATTTCAATGTTACTTGCATCAGCAAGAAAGTTTATAAAGGAAAAATTAAAAATTACATCTGAATAACTGCTTAAAGTATCGTCTCCATTTTCATTTGAAAAACTGATACATTCTATGCCTGGAACAGGATTATCTAAAAAATTATTCCTATTATGATTTAAAGAAGCAAGACTATTGATTTTTCCAAAGAAATTTTTCCTTTCAAATCGGCTTTCATTAAGCTCGAAGGAATCTGAACTTGAGCGAATTTGATGCCGAATTTGAGCTGGCGCCCAATCATTATGAATTGATTTGATGAGAGCTGCAAGCCCGGAGCATATCGGAGTAGAAAGTGAAGTCCCGTTTACTTCTTCGTAATTATTATTGGGTGAAGTCGTTAAGATTGAAATTGCTGGCGAGTATGTTGTGATTGGAATACCAAAATTTGATAAATCTGCTAGTTTTTTGCCGTCAGTCCCACCAACATACAAAACGTATTTGCTATTTCTTATGTATGTATCATCATCATTAATACATTCTGAAGAATTTCCGGCAGCAGCAACAATTAAGCATCCCATATCAGAAACCTGACGAATTACATCATACTCAACATCGCTTCTTCCCAGCCCGAGCCAACTGCAATTGATAATATTAGCACCAAGCATAGCTGCATATAAAATTCCTTCGCTTGCCCGCCACCCAACTCCATTATCACTTTGAACTTTAATCGGAAGGATTTTTGTGCAATAGCCTATGGAACTTATTCCGATTTTGTTGTTTGTGGTTGCAGAAGCAGCACCGGCAACGTTTGTTCCATGAAAAAAAGGAGAATATTCAGAATTTATTCTGGTATCGTTGTCTTCTCTTATAATCCCTTGCTGTTCTTCTTCGTAAGTAAGATTAGATAAAAAGTCCCATCCGTGCCAATCATCTATTTTTCCATTTTCATCGTCGTCAAGTCCGTTGAATCGCTTATCATTCCCATAAAAATCAATCCCACTTTCACCTGGATTCTGCCATATATTGTCAATTAAATCTTCGTGTAAATTATCTGTTTCTGTGTCAATTATTGCAATAACTATGTTACTGTCTCCAGTCGTAATTTTCCATGAATCCGTTGAATAAATCTCGCTTAAATAATTTTGTTTTGAAAAAAGTGAATCATTTGGTATGCTTTGTAAAATCGGTTTATATACTGGGCAGGAGTACTCAATTAGATTGCTTTTCGATAATATTTTTGAAAGTTTAAGGGGTGAAATGTTATTTCTGTATCTGATTTCATAAATTCGACTTAAACCATATTTGTCATAAAATTTGGTTTTATTGTTTTGAAAGAAGTTGAATTTTTGTTTTACAGAAATAATATCCAGCAAATTAAGCAACTTATTAAGTTCGTTATTTTCAAAAGCAATGCCAGAGCTAATCTGTTGTTTTTCTTTTATTTTTAATATAATTAAATTCTCAAAAACAGAATTATTTTCATTTGAATTAAGTGTATTTGCAAAAGAAGAAAATACTAATAAGGGAAAAAGAACTAAAAATAAAAAGAAATATTTCATTGCTGATTAGCATCAATTTTTTGTTCAACCATTCTCCAAATCTTTTGACAGGGGAAGTAGTTTTCGAAAAGTTGTTTTCCGATAATCAAAGAATCAATAGCACTATATTCACTTTTAACCAAATTAAGAAGTTGTTTAGAGTTAACAACACCGTTATTTAAAGTAATTTTTATTTTAAAATCAATTGCAAGTTGATTCAGTTGAATTAATTGTGGTTTAATATCATCATTATCGTTAAAGGTAAAAACTAATCTGTTTGCTCCTAACTCGCTTATGAATTGAATAAAATCGTAAAGAGAAAAATTTGGTGTTTCGTTTAATTCTTTTTGAAAAAGATGAAATACAATGCGGGTAGGGCTAAACTTTTGGAATAAAGTATCAATATTGGAAATATTAATTATGTCAGATTTATCAATAATAATCCTTTGGACGCCGAGTTTTAGCAGCATTTCACAATCCAGACGACTTTTAAATTTAGAAAAAACCTGTATTGGAATGTCTAATGCTTGGGAAATATAACTGATTGAATTTATATTTAACTGATTATTTATTTCTGAAAATGAATCTAAGTCTATTATGTGTATTGATTTTGAATTTTCGTTCCTTAAGAGTTTAATTAAAGCAATAATATCATTGGATAATTCCTTATAAAAGCATTCTGTTCCTTGCTCACCTTGAATACAATCACAACAAACGCCTTGTGTTAAATTTATAGAAGGAATAACAAGAAGCATTTAATTCTCCGTTAATTATTGATAATTAATTGTAATACAACGCTATTAGATTCATTACTTACAACAATAATGAATAATCCGTTTTCAATATTTTTCAAATTAAATAATATTTTTCCAATAACAAAGGATTTATTATCTTGAGTAATAATATCTTCATAAACAATCTCAGCTTCTAATCTTTTATTTCCAAATATATCAAATACTTCTGATTTTATTTTGAAATCAGAGCTATTATTCGCCTGACCTAAAAAATCAATTTGAGCAACTGATTGAGCCGGATTTGGATAGGGCTGACTCGTTACAAATCCTTTGGAATAAAGCCGAAGTGTTTCTAATTTTATTTGTGTATTGCAATTTCCTTCCCCAAAATAAATATTCGGAATACTAAACGTTTCAAGAGGAATAATATGACCTGAGCAAATATCCGGACAAAGAACTGTATCTCTGATTACTCCAAGTTTAGCTGGAGAAACGCAAATCTGAATTTTTTTGCTTGAAGATGGTTCTAATGTTATTGGAAATTGGCTAAGAGGAATCGAAAATTCAGTTCCATAAAACAAATACATATCATTTATTACGCTGTAATTCTGGCTTTTATTATAAATTTCCAAAGAATCGCAGTTTAGTGTAATTATGTTTGTTGAATCAATTGTAAAAATCTTCTTCTGTGGCAGATATTTAATGACTAAATGATTTGAATCTTTTTTAATAACTGCATCAAAAAATGGGCTTTCTCCCCGGCAACCATTGCTATCAACGACTACTACTTTGTATTTTCCGGATTCTGAAATTTTTCCGTATTTATTATCATCAGTTTTTAATTCATTACCAAATTCATCGAACCATTTGTAGTCGACATAGTTTTCTTCAGTTCTTAAAAGCAAATAATCCTCATCACAAATTAGTGAATCATCATAATATTTAATTTTTGGCTCTGGCAGAGGATTAATTTTTAAATAAAAATCATTAAAACCTTTGCAACCATTGGAATCAATAACAAAAAGCTGGTAAATGCCTTCTTCCTTAACTAAAGTGTTTTTAGTAGTATCTCCATTTGACCAGTAATAAGACAAATAATTATTTTCAGAAAAAAGAATAGTGCTATCACCTTGACAAATTTGGTTCCCTTCAGTTGATTGAATTGGAGGCACTGGCTCTGGATGAAAAAATACTTCAATAACATTAGAAGTAGAGCTATCGCATTCGTCATTTGCAACTATTAAATAATATTTTCCGGGTTTGTTTACCCAAATATATCGATTTTTAGAACCAGTTGACCATTTATAATATTTGTAATCTTCTTTAGGATATAACATTACACTATCTCCTTTGCAAATATAATTATCGCCCCATGCAAGAATTTCCGGATTCAGTTTATTTATTTCAGCAGTTCTGTAGACACCTTTACTTCCAACAATAAAGCCAAGTGTATCGTTAATAAACCAGATGTCATCAAGTTGAGTATTTTTATCAATACCGCAATTTTTATTAATCCAGGTTTTCCCCCCATCAATAGTATAAAGAACAAGAGAATTAAAGCCGCAAGCCCAACCACGAAGAGAATCTAACAGGAATGTGCCATACATTGACTGTCCGGTTACCCATTGTAACCAATTTTTTCCATCGTTAGTTGTAAACCTAATTCCACCGCCACTTGAACCACCAGAACAACCGAGAGAATAAGGAACAAGGAAAGATTGATTATAATGAGTAATTTCTTCCTGCCAATCGTTATTACCGCTCACAGAAAAAATATCCCAGGAAAAACCGCTATCAGTAGTTTTCCAGATTCTACCACTACTTGAAGCGAAGCCCGTTCCATCATCATATAAAATCAAATCAGTTAATCCTGAGTTAAGTTCGAAACCTTTAAAAAGTTTCCAGGAAATACCTCCATCAGTTGTTCTGTAGAAATTCTGATAATCATCGTTACAACCACCTCCGATAACTCCACCATTATCTTCATCTAAAAAGTAACATCCCCAAAGAATATAAGCAAACATTGGAGAAACGTCAAACCAAGTTATACCACCGTCAGTTGATTTAAAAATATTTGAATTTCCGGAAGTATAACCAACAAGTTCACTTGCAAAATGAATGCTTTCTAACTGGTCAACTCCGATAATGGAACTGCCTTCCCATGAATTTCCACCATCGGTTGTGCGAATAACTTTGCCATTAAAACCACAAATCCAGCCGTATTGAGGATTAGAAGGAAGGAAAAAAACATCAAGCCAGTAATTATCAACATACCCTGCAGGAATATTAGTAATTTTTTCCCATTGAGATTGTAAACAATTAGTGCCAATCAGAAATATGAAAATTGAGAATATTATTGTTATATGTAAAGTTTTTCTAATCATTTCATATTTAAGAATTTGTAAAATAGTAAAAAAAATTAAACTGCATCAACTTTCATAACTAATTATTAATTTTACTACTTGAAATTTCCAAGAAAAATATTTTTATTTTGAAAAATTTAATTCTTGTCAATTTCTCAAATTATTATCATATTGAAAGCGTGTTAATTTGAAATTAAAAAATTCATACTTTTTTAAAAGAGTTATAAAAAATATACTTATAAATAAATTATTAAAATTCAAACTTTTAAATACAAAAGCTTGAAATTTTAGCAAAGTTATTTAATTTAAAACGAAAATGCAAGGAAATTTTTATGTTAGAACTTTTCCCAGCTGTTAAAGATGAAATTTTTCCAAAAGTAAAAGCTAAATTAAATGGTAGTTTTGATGAAGTAGCTAAGAGTAAGTGGAAAGAATGTTTAGAGGTTATTAAGGATAATGTACCATCTCAGGTCTATCTGACATGGTTTGAGCCAATACAAGCCCTAAGATTAAGCAGTGACAAATTAGTTGTTAAAGTTCCTTCACAGTTTTATTGTGAATGGATAGAAGAGCATTATTATCCATTGCTCGAAAAAACAATTAAAAAATGCTTAGGGACTGACGGTGCATTGGAATATGAAGTTGTAATTGAAGATACTGGCGATACCTTAGAAGAAAGGACAATCAAAATGCCAGCTTTTAAGTATCCTCAAAATAAAACTGAAGTCCAAATTAATTCTAACAATGAAGCCGTTGAATTTACTTCATATTTGAATCCACGCTATACTTTTGAAAATTTTATACAAGGCGACAACAACCAATTTGCCAGTTCTGCTTCTATTGCTATATCTGATAATCCGGGGACAACTCGTTTTAATCCCCTTATTATTTATGGCGAAACCGGGCTTGGAAAAACTCATTTAGTCCAAAGCATCGGAAACAGGATTATTCAAAATAAAAAAGCAAAACGCGTTCTGTATTCTACGAGCGAACGATTTGCTATGGAATTCATTAATTCTATTCAGAATAATAAAATAAATGAATTTACCAATTTTTACCGTAGCGTTGATGTGCTGATTATTGATGATATTCAGTTTTTCCAGGGAAAAGAAAAAACGCAGGATAATTTCTTTCACACTTTCAATGCAATCCATCAGGCAGGAAAGCAAATAGTTCTAACGAGCGATAAGCCGCCACGTGATTTGCATAATGTTGATGACCGTCTCATCTCGCGTTTCCAGTGGGGACTTATTGTAGATATTCAGCCACCGGACTACGAAACCCGTATTGCTATTCTGCAGCGAAAAAGCCGTGATGAAGGTATAGAACTGCCCGGCGATGTCCTTGATTATCTTGCAAAACATACTACCAGCAATGTTCGGGAACTCGAAGGCACTTTGATTAGCTTAATTGCTAAGCATACTTTTGAAAGAAAAGAACTAAACGTTGATTTAGCAAGGGAAATTGTTCACGGTATCGCTACTGTTAAAGAAAAGGAAGTTAGCTTGAATACTATTAAAGAAATTGTTGCTGCGCATTTTAATTTAACTGTTGAAGTTTTGGATTCCAAATCAAGGAAGCAGGAAATTGCATTAGCCCGGCAAATGGCTATGTATTTAACTAAAGAATTTACTCAGCTCTCATTAAAATCTATCGGAAAACAGTTTGGCGACAGAGACCATACTACTGTAATACATTCCTGTAAATCTATTTTAAATTTGATTTCTACTAATCAAAATATAAAAAATTCCTTTCAAGCTCTGATTACTAAAATAAAAAGATAATTTTTGGGGAAGTTCTAATACCAAGTTGCTTTCATAAATATAATTAAAATGTCATTTCGAACCCCCTTATAAAGCAAGTGCTTCATTTAAAGGGGAATGACATAACTATACACTGTCATTCCGAAACGAAGTGAGGAATCTCACAACTAATTGCTACTACAGAACTTGAGATTCAGAAACAGTGTTTTTTCAGTCATACTATCAACAAGTTGATAGCATGACAATCAAAAGTAAAGGTGTCATTCCGAACCCCCCGATAAAGGAAGACCTTTATTTAAATGAAGATGACATAGGTTTAGAAAGATTAGAAAGATTAGAAAGTTTAGATTGTTTAGTTTTTTAAACTTTTGCAAAGTTAAGAAACTTTACAAAAGTATTTTCTTCTTACTTTGCGAAAGTTTCTTAACTTTCGTAAAGTTTTGTGTGTAAAAAAAAGATGTCATTTCGAACGAAGTGAGAAATCTCACAACTCCTTGCTACCACAGGCATTGAGATTCTTCACTTCGTTTCGGAATGACAAATAAACATATTTTATTTTTAAAAGCAACTTGGTATAAAATTGTCATTTTGAGTTAGATATAAACGAATATATTAAATTTTTGTAAAAAAGAAATAAAAGCCATACCATCATTAAGTTGATAGTATGGCTGATAAATATCATAATAGATAAAATGAAGTAAATATAGAGTAGTAGTGCCTTATAAATAAGATAATATGTTTTTATCTTTAGGAATTACTTCATTTATTAATAAAACCTTTTAACACCTCCCCTGCCCCCAGGGTTGATACGTTCTTTTATAGCCATACGATCAACAAGTTGATAGTATGGCTTAAAGTCTTAAGTGCTTTATTTATAAAGAAAAAATTATATGATATTCGATTAATAGAATGATTGAATAAGTGAAAATATTTTACAAGTAGCATCAAAATTTAAATTATTTTCTAAAATGCAGTAAGAAATTGCCAAAAGCCATACTATCAACTTGTTGATCGTATGGCTGGAAAGAGTATTTCAAAGAACGTATCAGCCCTGCCCCTCCTTATTAGGAGGGGAATAAGAACAGTTCTATGTTTTAGTGTTCCACTCCTAACAAGGAGGGGAAAGGGGAGGTGTATTTTTGCATTTTTAAACACTTAAATACTATTTTACATTCTTTCTTAAATTACGTACACTTACAATAACAATATTATTATTAGAATTACAAATCAACACGTAGCATAGCATAAGACCAAAAAGCAGCATCTTTTCTGGTATAATAATCTTTTGTTAAACCAGCATTCCAAAATTCTTTCATTAAATCACCGGGTAAAAATGCACTGGCACCCCATTCGATTGTAGCTCCTTTAACAATATTATATTTAACGACCAAATCAATTTCCTGCCCAATATCATTTAAATCGCTGGCACTTTTTTGATTAGTGGTAAAATAATGCCCATCAAGTTGAATTGATAATGGGCTATCTTTCATCTTAAAGATAAATCTAAGATAAAAGTCATTTAATCCTAAATTATTAGTACTTTGAAAAATGTTACTAAAATAATCCATAGAACCATTGTAGCCGTGTTTAGTTCCATAAGTTGGGTCAAAAGAATTCAATTTTTCTTTCTCAGTTGGTTTAGTTCCGGAAAGCATATTTAAATTAGCGGACATCGTTATTGACTCAATTTTATATTGCAATGTTACCAGTGCTAAGTATGCAGCAACATCTAATCCCTTATATTTTCCGAATTGATAATCAAATTCAGCAGTTGCAGAAAAATTATCAATTTTCAAATAGTAAGTTAACCCAGCAGTAAAACGCTCTAAATCGTGATTAATACTATCTGTTTTTTTGCCGTTAAAATCGTAAAAGGTTGTTAAATCAAGAGTATTTCCATCAATAAAATTGGGGAAACTTGCATAGAAGCCATAAAGACTCTGGCTATTGTCATTAACTGCCGGATATAGATATGTCGTTGGCTTAGGACTTAAATAATCATTAGATGCAGTATGAGTGAGCGAAAATACATCTAATTTCATCGGTTCAGTTTTTAATGTAAAACGAAGTCCATCGAAAGAACGGGCTATATAGTTCCAGGAATTAGTGCCAAAGAGACGAGTTGTTCCATAAGACATTTCAAATCTACCTGCCTGTGCGGAAACCGGTAAATCAAAAATATTATTAAGTATAACGTATCCTTGATGTAAATCTGTGTTCTTTAAACTTTTAACTGTATTTCCCGGTTCTCCGAATATGCGGGAATCCTGAAATTGAGCAAAAAAAGTAACTTTATCCCATAGAGTCTTTTCAATACCAAACCTTAATCTCATACTTGTGTATGTAGGAGGATATGTTTGATTACAAAAGTCTCTGCCATCTAATTCCGGTCTGATTTGTGCAGCTCCAGTAAACTTCCATTCATCATTTTTACTTTCCTGAGCATTGGCATCAATTGCAATCGCAAAAAATATTACAATTAGTAAAGCTAATTTCTTCATAAAATCTCCTATAAAAGTTAAAAAAACTACCTTTTCAATATAGTTCTATAATTTTAAAAAAACAAATATATTTTTTATTTTTTTAAGAATTTCTAAAAATTTAATTTTTGTCTGTTCCTGTAATTCAATCAACAAGTTAATGGTATGGCTTTTGACAAATCCTTTTTATTTTTTATAATATCAGAACTCCTGCCCCTTCGTAGTTCGGTATTTCGCAGTCTTGTCATTTCGTAACGAAGTGAGAAATCTCACAAGTCATTGCTACCACAGAGTTTGAGATTCCTCACTTCGTTTCGGAATGACACCTTTTCTGTATAATTTGCGAAATTATTCTTTACAAGGCAAATCTCCTAACTCCTTTATTTTTGCTATGTGGGCTGGAGTTCTGAAATTTAAAAAAATATTCAGTAGTTATTGATTATAACTGGTTTGCTTAATATTCTGTAAAAAAAACTAAGTTTTTTCTCTAATTCTTATAAAATTCTAAAATCGTTACTGAGACTATTCATCCGATGACTGGGAAGTCATCGGATGAATTATTCAGGTAAAAAAAATATTATAAATAAAAAAAAAATATCAATTATTAAATATTTTATGCTTATATTTGTAATTACAATTCAGGTATTATTTTATCTGATATTTTTTAAAATAAATATAAGATTTATATGAAATTATATGTGGGAAACATACCCAACATAATGGATGAAGATGAATTATCTTCAAAATTTAAAGAATTTGGAGAAGTCATTTCTCTAAAAATTATTAATGACCGTGAAACAGGCAGAAGTCGTGGATTCGGTTTTGTAGAAATGTCCGATAACGCAGGACGCAAAGCAATTGATGGATTAAACAATACAGAAATTAATGGAAGACAAATTTCTGTCAGTATTGCAAAAGAAAAAGATAGTTTTAATAGAAAAAGATATTAAAATGCACTATAAACTGAGTATTCAATAATCGTTTTGAATACTCACATTAAAATATAATAACATAATCCTTTCACTTTTAAAAATTTGATATTTTAAAAACGATAATTAACTAATTAACGAATAAGGATTTTTTGCATAGTTCAGTTTGAACCGCATAAATTATTATAATATCATACTTTCCGGAAGTTTTTCAACTTTCGGAAAGTATAAATTCAATCCAAATCTATTCTACCTAAACCTACTCAAAGTCCAAAAATTTTTAAATTTCAGAACTCCAGACCCCATAACGAAAATAAAGGAGTTATACCAAGTTGCTTTTAAAGATAAAATATGATTGTCTGTCATTCCGAAACGAAGTGAGGAATCTCAAACTCAGAACTCCAGACCCCATAACGAAAATAAAGGAGTTATAAGATTTGCCTC
>CAZCLJ010000133.1:0-12160 GCA_964499465.1 uncultured Hyphomicrobiales bacterium | reverse complement strand
CTGAGGCGAATATAAACGAAGACGTTTACTTTTGAGAAAATGAACAAATGAGAAGTAAGCCATACTATCAACAAGTTGATAGTATGGCTTGGAAATTTTTTAAATTCAGAACTCCTTCCCAAGTGTAACTTGGGAAGGAGGAACCAAGAATTTAATAAAGTCATACTATAAACTTGTTGAGCGTATGACTTTTATAAGTATTATCTATACATATAGTTACGTTCTAAAAAAGCCAAAGTGGTTCATTAGGAACGAAGTGAAGGATCCAGAGAATAGTGGTTTAAAGATATTTTTCTGGATTCTTCACTTCGTTCAGAATGACTGTGTTAAGTTATGTTATCTCCATTTAAATAAAGCACTTACTTCATTTTGGGGTTCGAAATGACATCTTTAAATGTATCTTTGATTGCAACTTGGTATTATCTCTGTAAAATTTGTTTTTTTCTGAAAATTAGTTTTTTGGAAGTTTAATAGTGAAAGTAGTTCCTTCATTTAATTTGCTTTTGAAAGAAATTTCTCCATTGAGAGCATCAACAGCTTTTTTGACAATATTCAATCCCAAGCCAAAACCTTTAATTGTTCCAATATTCTTTTCACCTCTGAAAAATTCCTTATAGATATATTTTTGTTCATCTTCGGAAATACCAAATCCGTTGTCAATAACGTTAATACAATAATTATCAGAATAATCAATAAACTCCAATCTTATAACAGTATCAATATTTGAGTATTTTATTGAATTACTGATTAAATTAACGAGAATATGCCTGAGCAATTGCCTGTCTGATAAAATTTTAATAGAATCAACATTTGTATAAAACTCAAATTTATGCTGTTCGTTATCAATAATATTCATTTCTTCAATTATTTTTTTGCATAATGCAATTGGGTCGAACAGCACAGAAGCAGGGCTTAGTTCAGTTTGTTCTGTTTTTGCAAAAACCAGAACATCTTGTAACAAATTTGTCAGTGTTTCGACAGATAATTTAATTTTTGAATGATAAGACAAGGCATTTTCAAATTCTTTTCTTTCAATTAAAGTTTTTACAATGTCAGAAGCATTCATAATAACAGTAAGCGGGGTCCGGAACTCATGCGAAACCATTGAAATAAATCTGGATTTTAGCATATTCAGTTCTTTTTCTTTAAAGAGCATTTTGTATAAATCATCTTTAGCTTTTTGCAGTTCTTCTTCTGTTTTCTTACGGGTTTCTATCTCGCTTCTTAAATTATTATATGCAGTTTCCAATTTATCAACCATTTGATTGAAAGATTTAGCTAATTTACCAACTTCATCGTTCTGGGAAATTTGGGCACGTTGGGTTAAATCTCCATCTGCAATATATTTGAATGTATAAACTATTCTGTTCAATGGCTTGGTTATAATAGTGCTGATTCCAATTACAAAGAGAATTGCTAAAATTAAAATAATAGCACTAATAGTGCCAATAGTAATTTGAATATTATAAGCACGTTCATTTAATTCAATTAATGAATGTGCTAAATACAGATGACCGAGTTTCTCACCTTTATAAGTTATGTTCGAACAAATTTTGAAAACAGTAGTTTGATGAGAATAATCATCGTCATAAGATATTTTTAAGAATTCGAATTTCTCGGCTGCTTTTAAGTTGTACGCTTTTATTATTTTATTGTTATTATCAGTAACAACTACATAGATAATATTTTCATTTAGTTTTGCAGCTTCAATACTTTCTTCTATAGCATCTAAGTCATTAAAGAAAAGAGCCGAGCTAATATTGTAAGATATAATTTTCGCTTCGCTCACTGCTTTTGATTTTACGAAATCAAATGCCAGACTTCGGAATGTTCTTGGGAAGTAAATATTAATAAAAATAGCTATTAATAGAATAAGAAAAGTAAAAGCAAAGACAAATTTTGACTTAACCGATAAATTATTAAAAAAATTTATTAATGAATTCTCTTTTTTCATATATTATTTTACAATTTTTGAAAGCTTAAGTAATTGTGAACTGAAATTCACCCCTTCTTTTTGCGATGAATATAAATTGATAACTATTTGGGGTTTTTCACCCTTGATATCAATAGCAACGCTAATCCCTTCATCAATATATTCCGGAACTAAACTAAAAGACATTATTTTGTTTAACTGACACAATGTAGCAATTGACTCAATTTTTACTGCTTTCAAAGATGTAATTATAACAATGTCGATAGATTTATTCTTAATATACTTTTCGAATGATTCAGTATCCTCAATATCAAACGACTGTATATTAGTTTTCCCGCCAATCACTTTATCAATTTGCTTATCGGAAATATTTTCTAAAACTTCATTTCTTAAATTCAAAGAATTTCTGTTTTTACTCTGGTATAAAATACAAATATTAATTATCTTATTGTTCTGAATTTTAGAATCTAATGATTTATCAAATGTAAGTATTTTTCCGAATAAACTCATTTGTATATTTACGGGAACAGAGATAGTTTGAGCATTCTGTTCGTAAAATATAAAAAGTAATATTATAAAAGGTATATATTTTAAATGACTCATTTCACAGTTTATAAGTTAATTTAAATAAAAAAGTTCTTCCACTTTGTTCTATAAATGTTTGCAAATGCTCAAATCCTGAAGGATGCTTGTATTTTGTGTTAAAAAGGTTTTTAATTTGCAAACTTGCGCTCATATTATTAAAAATATTAAATATCACATTTTCAGTTGAGAATTTTGGATTGAAAATAAAATTAGTATTCACAATACAAAAATCATCAGTCCATTTATTATCGACAGTTTTTCTTTCAGATTCATAGTTAATATTTGTGCTTATTGTAAAATAATCGAAAAGAATGTATGAGATACCGCATTTTACTATATGAGATGGTGAATTATATATTTTATCATTTTTTTCCTGAAGAAAATTAAACTTTATCAAACTTGGGTCGTAAGCAATATTATAAGAATAAGAAAGGAATCCCCATAAGTCATTTTTTAGTTTGGCATTTAGTTCCAATTCAGCTCCAACCACATCAATTCTGTTTAAGTTCTTAAATTGAATAGGGCTGTCTTCATCAATCTGGGACTGGTCAATTAAATTGTGCATCTGATTGTAATAAACAGAAACTGAAGCGAAAACTCCGCTATAAATTTGATGTTCATAAAAAATTTCAGAAGAGTAAAATTTTTCTGGCTCTAAATCAGGATTTGGATTGTGAAAACCGGGGTCATCGTAGTATAATTCATAAAGAGTTGGTGCCCGGAAAGCGGTACTATACATTATTTTTAAAACTCCATCATCAGAAGTATTATATATCACACAAACTCTGGGATTTACTGTTCCTCCAAATGTAGAATAATTGTCATATCTTAAGCCACCGGTTATTGACAAATCCGATACCGGCTGATAAGTATCCTGAATATATGCGGAAAAAATTGATATATCTTTATCTTTTTCAAACAAAATATTATCTTTTTCAAACAAAGTATAGAAATCCTTAAAGACGCCATTATATTCTATTCCGGCGATTAAATGGTTGTTTGAGGAAGTGCTGTAATTAAATTTTACTTCACCTCCTACCCATTTGCATATATTTTTATCGAATTGATTAGATTCTTCATAAGGAAATTCATCAAAATAATAGTAACTGTCAAAATATCCCCTTGCTAATAAGTCAATTTTCTCGGAAAAATTGATTTTATAATTTAATTCAGTGAATAGTCGTTCATCAATTGAATAAGTATTACCATCATTAAAAGTAGCACCCCAAGGAGCTGTAGGGATACCTTTGCTCCTGTATGAGTAATAAGCTGCTACACTGAAATTCTTATAACTCAAATTTGCATTTAATCCACGGAATTTTTCCCAGTCAAGGCGGTTTGCCATTCCGAAATTTGTTGAATCAGTATCGAATTCCTTAAAGTATAAGTTATCCCCGTCGATTGAACCAATATTGGAAGAAATTGCTATATCCAAACCATTTTCAAATTCCTTGCCATAAGAAATCATCGCCTCTGCTTCGTTAAAAGTGCCATATTCTCCCACAATACTAAATCCATCTAATCGCTTCCCTTTTTTTGTAATAATATCCACTACAGCTAAAACTGCACCGGTTCCATATAGTGAAGAGCTGGGGCCACGAACAATTTCAATTCTGTCTATCATATCCGGATGTATGTTTAAAGCATTCCCGAAATTAGCTCCTCCATAAGCTTGGTCGTTTAAAGTATGTCCGTTGAGTAAAAATAATATTTTATTATCATAGCTCGAAGGTATTGTAAATCCCCGAATACCCAGATAATCGTAATTCCTGTCATTTGTTATATAAAAATTCTTTATTGAATTGAGAATTTCTGTCATTGTATTATATCCATAGCGTCTTATTTCTTCACTGCTTATTATCGTTACTGAAGCTGGAGATTCTTGCTTAGTCTGTTCATATTTAGATGCACTGCTTACTTTCATATTCAATAGTTCTTCCAACTGTAAGTTTTCAGAAATATCAATATCCTGTGAAAAAGAACTTACATAAAATATGCATAAACCTATGAAAATTATTACTATTTTCAAATTTAGAAATTTTAACGTTTTCATACAATTCATCAATTCTATTTTATTCCAAAAATGTAAAATAATAAAAAAGATAATACAAAAAACAAATATTTTTAAAATTCAGAACTCCTAACCCCATAACGAAAATTAAGGAGTTAGAAGATTTTGCTCGTAAAGAATAATTTCGCAGTTAGAAAATATCATTCAATTAGTTATTAGTTATTGGTCATTAGTCATTGGTTATTAGTATGTAACTACTAATGACTAATGACGAATAACGAATGACCTATTGGAAATACTTTTATTAAAATTTAACTTATTATTAAAAAATATGCGAAATATCAAACTACGAGGGGGCAGGAGTTCTGTAATTGCGAAATAACAAACTACAAGGCATCAGGAACTTTGATATTACAACCCCCAAATAGCCCTGTAACTATTTATTTCATTTTTTTATTGAATTGAGCAAATACATTGTCGAACTTATCAATTTTTTTTTTAATTTGAAGATATTAATTAAATATAGTATTATTCAATATTTCTATATTTTTTTGTAAATATTTATATCATTTAAATTAAAATAATTAAGGTCAATTATGAAAAAAATAGTATTATCAGTCATTCTCCTTCTTATCTTTCTATCTTATCAATCCTATTCGGAAGTAGCTTTAAAATATTTAGAAAAGAACAAATTAATTGAAAAAAAACTGCCAGATGCTTCTTTTGGAGTATCAGTAAACTGTAAAGATAGTATGCTTCAGACAATATTTCTGGGACCGAATATTGAACGGAATGTGATAATTGAATTTAAATCCAATCCAGCAAAAACTTACAAAGGTCAAAAGAATTTTAATTTCAAAGAAAACAACGATTTGATTGAATCTGTTAAATCCGAGCAAAATAAGTTCCAGAGAGATTTAGAGTTTATTATAAGTAATAAAAGCAAATTAAATAATCCAGCTTTATTAGATGCAAATTATAAAATAAATTTTAGCTATAAAATTGCAATAAATGGCATAAGCTTAACAACTTATCAATGGGTAATTGATGAAATTTCCAAATTGGATTATGTGAAAAAAGTTCATTACGTTATTGAAGTTAAAATTAATGATGATGTTAGTAATCAATTGATTAAAGCAGACAGCGTTTGGTATAATCTCGGTGTTACCGGCGAAGGTATATTAATTGCAATAATAGATACCGGAATAGATTCAAGTCATTCAGTTTTAAACAATGGAAAAGTAATTGGCGGATATAATTTTGTAAGTAATAATACAAACTTTTTCGATGACCATGGTCATGGAACACATTGTGCCGGTATTGCCGCTGCGAATGGTTCTGGCTTAACAGGCGTTGCTCCTAATGCATCTCTACTGGGAGTAAAGGTTTTGAATGCCGGAGGTTCTGGCTCAGAAGACCAAATTATAGCTGGAATAGAATTTGCCATTGACCCAGATGGAAACCCAAATACTGACGATGGTGCTGACGTTATTAGTATGAGCTTAGGAGGAAGTGGCAGTCCAGAAGACGCAATGTCCACAGCAGTAAATAATGCAGTCGAAAACGGAGTATTTTGTTCGATTGCTGCAGGAAATAATGGTTCTGCTTTATATACTATTCAGAGTCCGGGCTGCGCTAAAAATGCTATGACCGTAGGTGCCTGCGATAATAATAATTCAATAGCCAGTTTTAGCTCAAGAGGACCCAATAGTAATAATTTTGAAATAAAGCCAGATGTCATTGCACCCGGCGTTAATATTTACTCTTCAATACCTAATAATGGATTTCAAAATATGAGCGGCACATCAATGGCTACACCACACGTAGCAGGTGCTGCTGCATTGCTTAAGCAAATTCACCCCGATTGGTCTCCTAAGCAAATTAAGTCTGCTCTTATGGGAACTGCCTCCGACGTTTATGCAAGTTTATGGGAGCAGGGAAGCGGAAGAATTGATGTTTATAAAGCTGCTCAGGTCGAATCAATACTTTCTCCTTCTTCTGTAAGTTTTGGCTTGCTTCCATATTCACAGGATATTTGGACGAAATCTGATACTTTAACATTATTCAATACTTCCGATGAAGCTAAAGTTTATTACTTAACTGCTGAGCATAGTATTCCTTATGGCTTTTCTTATACAATTGAGCCGGAAGAAGTTTATCTTGATGCTAATTCGAATGCTGAAATCGTCTTTACAATCACAGTTGACAACAGCGTTTTCCCTTTGTCAGAAGCAAATCCACCTACTTATAACGGAAAAATTGTTGCTCAAACTGACAACGAAATAATAAAAACTAATTTCGTCTTTGCTAAGGCAAGAATGTTTGGGATTAGCTTTGACGCGCTGCCGGTTATGGTTGTTATACATAACAGAAAGAATTTGAATTATACTCATATTTGGAAACAATACATCAATCAGGTTGTTCCAGAAGATACGTTTGATATAATTGCCTTTTTTCACGATACTGATGGATTTACTTATTTGATTAAAGAAGGCATAATTGTCCAAAGCGATAGCGGTTTAAATGTATTTATGTCTAAATCCGAAGCAAAAAATCATATTTCATTCAAATATCAGGACGCTAATAATAATAATATTTATGCTTACGACACTGGTATTTTGCAAATGACGTATAATTACAATTATGGCTTTTTGACTTTCGGCGGTATGGAAGCAAATCTGCATTTTTCTGATTTTAGCAATAGTTATCAATTCTTAAATCTGAGAAATGCCTTTACTAATGCTGGAAATTCTCAGTATGACTCTTTTACTACTTCTTTTAGTATTTTAAATGGTATGGATTATTCCGATACGATTTTAATAAATCCCAATAATTCTAAAAAGATTAAGCACAAATATAATTTAAACGGAAGAAATGGCAATTACTTTTTTTCTGATTGGGTAGGTAACAATTTTCTTGCTACTGCTGTAACAAGCAGTACTTATAACTCTTTTATTCCTCCTTACGAAAAGAATAATTATTATCATTTTGCTGGAAATACGATTTATTGGAAGCAAAAATCATATACAAATCTTTTAGCTGATTTTTCAACGGAATTTTTAGCTTCTCCTGTTATTAGAATGATAGACGATACACTCTATTTCCTTGATTTCAGTAAAACTGATAAAATAATGACTTTTGCTAATAATTCAGATTCAATTGAAATTAATAATTTTTATCCTATATTTAAAAGCAGGACAACAAATCAATCAAATAGTATAGTCCTTAACAAAAACAACTTTCTAATAGTTACTTATCCTTCGATATACCAAGATGTTTATGGATATAATTCAGAAAAAACACTGACTTTAAAGTTAAAAAATTTGTGGGGAGAAATTGTTGATTCTCTTTCAATGCCAAATCTTTTAAGTAATTTTTATGAAAATACAAACATATATCCGGGATATTATGAACTTGAAGTAGAATTTGATAGTAGTAATATATATGAGTACTACGGAAAAGCAAAAGCTACTTTAAAATTTAATACTTCAATAAATGACAAGAATCCGCCATATATTAAAAAACTTTTATTTACTGCTGATGGAAAAGTTAAACCATATTTCAATTCATCAGATGTAATTTATATGGAATGTGTTATAAGCGATGATTATGCTGTTTATTCAGCTAACTTTTATTATAAAAACCTTAATGATGAGGAATGGTTGCCAATAGATGCCACTTATAATTATGAAAGGAATACTTATACTGCTTCTATACCAGCAGCACCGCTTTTGGATTACTATTCATTTAAAATTGAAGCATCAGATTTTTCGAGTAATGAATTAGTCTATGAAATTAATCCGGCATTTCTGGTTCGATTCTCTGCACCAAATCTAATTAGTCCGGATAGCACCGTTTTACAAAGTATTAATCCTACTTTTATTTGGTCAAAGTTAAGAGAAGGGGTTAAATACACTTTACAGGTTTCAAAAAATAAATATTTTTCAAACCTTGTGATTAATCAATCAATTTATGATACGACCTATTCATCTGAAATATCTTTAAACTACAATAAAACATATTATTGGAGAGTAAAAGCAGCTTCTGATAATTATGAAAGTTCATGGTCTGAGGTTTGGAAGTTTAAAACAATTCCATATACTCTTTCTTTAAATGCCGGCTGGAACATTATTTCGAGTTTTGTAATTCCCGATAATCCTAATTTAGATACAATGTTTAATTCAATAATTGATGATTTGGTAGTCGTTAAGATTAATAATAATCAACTATATTATCCTCAATACAATGTAAATTTACTTGGAGATTGGGATTACAAGAAGGGATATAGAGTTTATGTTCTTAATCCAGTCGAACTAACAATTTATGGAACAGATGCCGTTCCGGAAACAACTCAAATAAATCTGTCTGCTGGCTGGAATTTAGTTGCATATTTGCGAAAAACCCCAATGACACCTGTGCAGGCACTAAGCAGTATTTGGAATAATATCCGTGTTATTAAAAATCAAGTCGGACAGTTTGCTTTTCCGGGTTATGGATATAATAAAATAGAGAATATGCTACCCGGAGAAGGTTACTGGATTTATTTAAATTCTCCAGCAGTGCTTGTGTATCCAGCTAATTAGAGTTTGAAGACTTGTAATAAATTTATATAAGAAGAAAGCCATACCAAAAACTTATTGATGGTATGGCTTCCTTATTTTATACCAAACCGCTAACAATAATAGTAAAATAATCTGTCATTCTGAGGCGCAGCGAAGAATCTCACAACTCCTTGCTACTACAGACTTTGAGATTTCTCACTTCGTTGCCAATGACATCTTTACTTTTGTCGGTCATTCTGAACGAAGTGAAGAATCCAGAGAATAGTGGTTAAAAGAAATTTTTCTGGATTCTTCACTTCGTTCAGAATGACTGTGTTAAGTTATGTCATCTCCATTTAAAATAAAAGTCTTCTTTTATCTTGGGGTTCGAAATGACATTATGATTTTGCACTATTAGTTAGCGGTTTGGTATTAATTGCGAAACAACAAACTACGAGGCATCAGGAGTTCTGAAGTTATTAGTCATTAATAGTTATAAACTAATGACCAATGACCAATAACTAATAGAATGATATTTGCTAACTGCGAAATTGTTTTTTACGAGACAATTCTCTTAACTCCTTTATTGTCGTTTTTGGGGCAGAATATCTGATTCTATGAACCCTCTACTATTTCTGTAAAAGTATTCTTTTTCTAATTACATTAAATTTTCCAATACGGATTTCAGCGACGTAATCGCCTTTGGGCATTTTTTTTCCGATATCGTCACGACCGTTCCAAGTTAAATTATAATTGCCGGGGATTTGAGTTCCCTTAAAAATAGTAGCAATAACTACTGCCTGCATAGAAAAAATTACAACTTCAACATCAGCAACGTAATCAAGATTATATTTTAAATTAGGGGATAAATCTTCAACAAGTCCAAGTAATTGTCCAATAACAGATAATGGTATTTGTGCGCCAAAACTCGGTTTGGTATTTATAAAAGGGATGGCAAGTGAGCGGTTAATGTTATCCTGAAATTGAGCAACTTCGCGTGGGTCTGGTAAATAGAATTCTTCAGGAAAATCCAATACCTGTAGCTGTTCAATAGATGTAATAGTTTGAGATGTTGTTACCGAGCCGTATGAAAGTCGGTTTAAATCCAATGAAAATAGAGTAGAAGAAGGCAATTTGTTTCTCATAGCCCTTTTATAAGCACTGTCCTGCTCCGGTGTAAACCTATTAATTGAGGGTCCGGGTAAATCTAAGGGGTCAGTTTCTTGACTTCTTGCTTGAGTAAAGAAAAATATAGTTATTACAATTGAAATATTGATTAATCTAATTATCATTTATTTGTTTTTTTATTTGTTAATTTTTCAAATATAAACATAATCATTTAAAAAGAATACTCTTTTATTACAAAATTGTATTAAATCAGTTTCAATAATAAAATTTTGATTCTTATGAAAAGTCAATATGTAATTAATTCTATCTATTGAGAAAAATATAATAAAATAGCACCACTCTATTTTAGAGTATTTATTAATTATTTAAATAAGTATAATAATTTTATCATTATTATTTCTTTTCAATTTTATAATTATTCTATTAACGTAAAATTTATACTTTGGTTACACAACTCTCACTAATCATTAATCATTAATCATTAATCATTAATCATTAATTCGTCTAAATGTTTTTTAATAATATTGTAAATCTCATCAATAGAGCCACTTCCATCTACACAGAAGATAAGATTTTTCTTTTGATAGTAGTCAATTAATGGCATAGTTTCTTTATGATAAATTTTAATTCTTTCTAAAATAGTTTCTTCTTTATCATCATCTCTTTGATATAAATCAGCTCCGTCATTATCGCATTTATTAGGAATTTTCGGTGGATTATATAAAAGATGATAAGTGCTGGAGCATATAGTACAGGTTCTTCTTGCAGAAAGACGAGCAACAAGAATATCATCTGGAACTTTGAAACATAGTACAGACCTTATTTTTTCGTTATCTCTTTCTAATATATCGTCTAATATCTGAGCTTGATATACATTTCTTGGAAATCCATCAAGGATATAACCATTTTTTGATTTGCATTGCCGAATCTCATTACTGATTATATCAATAATAAGGTCATCAGGGACAAAATTGCCAGCATTTATATAAGATTTGATAAGGTTTCCCAATTGAGTATTTGAATTTCTTTTATCTCTAAGTATTTCTCCTGATGATATCTGAACTAAATCATATTCTTTACAAATACGTTCTGCTTGAGTGCCTTTGCCAGCTCCCGGAGGTCCTAAAATAATCAATTTCATTGAAAATTCCTTTTTTGTTTGTTAAATACTTTCTAATTTGCTATCTTTTTGAATCAATTATAATCAAATAATAATTGATAGCTAAAAGAAAATTCTTTGAAAATTGAAATTACGAATAAAATTTAAAAAGAAAAAGAAAATTTTAATTTTCCATATTTTTATTTATTAAAGGTAGAATAAATCAATAAAAAGAGAATATTTTTAAAAAAATATAATATTTTTCAAAAAAAACTTGCACAGAATAAAAAAAGTTCGTAATTTTGAATTCTCTCAAATAATCAATAACAAATTGATTAAAAATTGAGAAAAATTCTTTGAAAATTGAAATTACGAACAAAAGCAGGAAGAAATTCCTCAGGATATAAGAAATAAGGAAAAAACAGCAAGTTTAAAAAAAAATTGAAAATAATTTAAAAAAATAAAAAAAAAACTTGCACAGAATAAAAAAAGTTCGTAATTTTGAATTCTCTCAAATAATCAATAACAAATTGATTAAAAATTGAGAAAAATTCTTTGAAAATTGAAACTACGAACAAAAGCAGGAAGAGATTCCTCAAGGTAAAAGAAAAACAGTAGAGAAAAGCAAGTTAAAAAAAAGATTGAAAAAAAATTAAAAAATCGAAAAAAAAACTTGCACAGAATAAAAAAAGTTCGTAATTTTGTATCTCAAAAAGATGACGTTCTTTGAAAACAGGAAGTAAAAATAAAAAAATCAATACGATTAAGAGTTAATTCCTTTTAACAAAATAAATCTGACAAAAAAGATAAAATAAATACAACGGAGAGTTTGATCCTGGCTCAGGACGAACGCTGGCGGCGTG